>NZ_CP022191.1:0-300000 GCF_003111685.1 Alloyangia pacifica
CCCTGCCGGTGCCCCTCAGTTGGTATTTTACCGATGAATTAAATTATTAAAAACACTTGACCCAGGTCAAGCATCGCGACACGCTGTTTTTAATAATTTTGTGCCGCATGGAGGGGAGACCATGCCTCGGCGCATCAGCCGGACCCCGGGAGGACCCATGGCCAATATCTCGCAGCCGTCGCAAGGCGCCTGGACCCGTATGTTGCCCGGTTCCGCGGCAGCCTTTCACCGCATATCGGCGTTGCTGACGCTGGCGATCCTCGTGATCGCCTTTTCCTTCGCGAGCCCCGCCTTCCTGTCGGTGAACAACACGCTGACGATCCTGCTGCAGACCTCGGTGATCGGGCTTCTTGGCATCGGCATGACCATGGTGATCATCACCGGCGGCATCGATCTTTCGGTGGGCTCGGTGCTGGCGCTCTCGGGCACCGTCACTGGCTTGATGGTCAAGGCGGGCGTTCCGGTGGTGCCCGCGATGATGCTCGGTGTCTGCATGGGCGCGGCCTGTGGCCTCTTCAACGGCTTCGTCGTCACCAAGATGAAGATCACCCCCTTTGTGGCGACGCTCGGGATGATGCTGATCGCCCGCGGCGCGGCATTGCAGCTGACCGGCGCGGCCCCCATCTCGCAACTCGGCGAGGCCTTCGGGGTGCTTGGCAACGGCGCGCTCTTCCGCGTGGTCGAGATGCAACCGAACGGCTTTCCCAAGGTGATCTTTCCCGGCATCCCCTATCCGGCGATCCTGCTGGTGATCGTGGCGATCGCGGCCTCTTACATGCTGCGCCGCCGCGCCATCGGGCGGCACATCTATGCCACCGGGTCCAACGAGGAGGCGGCGCGCCTGTCGGGCGTGCTCGTCGACCGCACCAAGCTGATCGCCTACACGCTTTCGGGTGCTCTGGCCGGCGTTGCGGGCAACGTGCTGATGTCGCGGCTGATCACCGCGCAGCCAAGCGAGGGCGTGATGTACGAGCTCGATGCCATCGCCGCGGCGGTGATCGGGGGGGCCTCGCTGATGGGCGGTGTCGGCGGCATCTCGGGCACGATGATCGGCGCCTTCATCATCGGCGTGCTGCGCAACGGGCTGAACATGGGGGGCGTTTCCTCCTTTATCCAACAGATCGTCATCGGCTTCGTCGTGATCGGCGCGGTCTACATCGACCAACTGCGCAACCGCCGCTGAGGCGGGCCGCAGAGGGTACAGAATTTTCCAACGAAGACTGTCATCTAGGGAGGAAAGACAGGATGAACGGAAGACTTACAAGGCTCATGGCAGCCAGCGCGCTGGCGCTGACCGCGGCGGGCGCCGCCCAGGCGGGCGAGATCGCGGTGATCGTCAAGACCACCAGCTCGAACTTCTGGCAAAACGTGAACCTCGGCGCGACCGCTGCGATCGAGGGCCAGTCCGAGCACACGATGACCTTCGACGGGCCGGCCACCGAGAGCGCCATCGCCGATCAGGTGAACCTCGTCGAGAACGCCATCAACCGCGGCGTTGCCGGCATCGTATTGGCGCCTTCCGACCCCGAGGCGCTGGCCCCGGCGGTAAAGCGCGCCTTTGAATCGGCGATTCCGGTGGTGATCATCGATAGCGCACTGGCCGAGGGTGCAAAGGGCACCTACCAGGCGTTCCTATCCACCGACAACTGTGCCGCGGGCGAGTTGGTCGCCAGCGCGATGATCGACAAGGTGGGCACCGAGGGCAAGGTCGCGGTGATGTCCTACGTTGCAGGTGTGGGCTCCGAGATCGGCCGCGTCGGTTGCTTCAGCGACTATCTCAAGGCGAACTCTTCGCTCGAGATCGTCGGCCCCTACTACTCGCAGTCGCAGATGGCCAACGCGCTGAACCAGACCACCGACGTGCTGGCAGCGAACCCCGACCTCGTGGGCATCTTCGGCGCCAATGAGCCGACCGCCGTGGGCATGGGCCGCGCCATCGAACAGGCGGGCAAGGCGGGCCAGATTGCGGCCTTCGGCTTCGACGGCAACGCCGATCTGCAGGATTTCGTGCGGTCAGGCACGCTCGATGCGATCGCCGTGCAGGGCTCCTTCCAGATGGGCGAGCTCGGCGTGAATGCGGTGATGGACGTGATCGCCGGAAAGACCGTCGAGAGCTTCATCGACACCGGTGTGGTGCTGGTGACCAAGGACAACATCGACGCGCCCGAGGCGCAGAACGTCCTCTACTGAGCCAACCGGCCGGGGCCTCGGGGCCCCGGCCGCGCCATTTGACGACCGCCGTGAAGACCCAATTCGAGGACCGCCCAGCATGAGCCAGACACAGCTTGCCCCGGAGGCACCAGCCCCCCTTGTCGAGATGCGCGGCATCGAGAAGCATTTCGGCGGTGTGGTGGCCGTCAACGGTGTCTCGCTCGATCTGATGCCCGGCGAGGTGGTGGGCGTGCTCGGCCACAACGGCGCGGGCAAGTCGTGCCTGATGCGCATCCTCTCGGGCGCCATGGCGCCCAGCCACGGCGAGATCCGCATCCGCGGCGACGTGGTCGAGATGGGCTCGCCGCAGGATGCGCGGGCGCATGGGGTCGAGACCATTTACCAGACATTGGCGCTGGCCGATCATCTGGACGCGCCGTCGAACCTGTTTCTGGGGCGCGAGCTGAAGACGCGCTTCGGCAATCTCGACGACAAGCGCATGCTTGCCGAGGCGCGCAAGGTGCTGGCGACGCTGAACCCCAATTTCACCAACCTCAAGGACCCGGTGTCGAGCCTGTCCGGCGGGCAGCGGCAGGTCATCGCCATCGCGCGCGCGATCTACTTCGACGTGAAGATCCTGATCATGGATGAGCCCACGGCGGCGCTCGGTCCGTCGGAAACGGCGATGGTCGCCGAGCTCATCCGCAAGCTGCGGGCGCAGGGCATCGGTATTTTCCTCGTCAGCCACGACATGCATGACGTTTTCGATCTCTGTGACCGGGTGGTGGTGATGAACAAGGGCAAGCTCGTGGGTACCCATGACATCGACGAGGTTCACAAGGATGACATCTTGTCGTTGATTATCAAGGGCGAGCTGCCGGCCGACTGGCGGCCGCGCAACCTTGGCACCGGGGAGCGGGTGCAATGAGCCGCCCTACCGAAACCATGCTCTGCGGCACCTGCGTCGAGCCCGGTAAATTCGCGCTCGAGGGTCGGCCGAAACCCGTCAGCGCGCCCGAGGGTTGGGTTCTGGTGGATATTGCCGCCGCCGGCCTTTGCGGTACCGATTACCACATTCTAGAGGGCAAACATCCTTACCTGAACTATCCGCGGGTGATCGGGCACGAGCTGTCGGGCTTCATCACCGAGGACGCGGCGGGCTGGCGCGCGGGCGATCTGGTGGTGATCAACCCCTATGTTTCCTGCGGCAGCTGCCGGGCCTGCCAGCGTGGCAAGCCCAACTGCTGCATGTCAATCGAGGTTCTGGGCGTGCATCGCGACGGCGGGCTCTGCGCGCGGATCGCCGTTCCGGCGAGCAATCTCTATGCCGCGGAGGGGCTCCGTCCCGAGCAGGCGGCGATGGTCGAGTTTCTCGCCATTGGGGCCCACGCGGTGAGCCGCTCGGGCATCGCGAAGGGCGACCGCGTTCTGGTGACCGGGGCAGGGCCGATCGGGCTTGGGACCGCGCTCTTCGCCCGGCTCGAAGGCGCCGAGGTACACCTGATGGACCTGAGCCCGGCGCGGCTCGAGCAGGCGCGGCGCCTCTTCGACTTCGAGCATCTCCACATCGCGGGAGAGCCGATCCTGGAAGGCGATCTGTCGGACGGCTTCGACCTGATCTTCGACGCCACAGGCAATGCCAAGGCCATCGAAGCGGGCTTCCCGCTGCTGGCGCATGGCTCGTCCTACGTGCTGGTCAGCGTGGTGAAGGATCAGATCACCTTCGAGGACGCCGAGTTCCACAAGCGTGAAACCCGGATCATCGGATCGCGCAATGCGCTGAAGTCCGATTTTGAGCGGGTCATGACGGCCATCGCGGCGGGCGACATCGATACGGAGGCTCTGCTTTCGGAACGCATCGCGCTGGCCGATCTGCCTGAGCGCTTCCCGCTGCTGGCCAAGGAGCGGGACGAGCTGATCAAGGCAGTGGTCATGCCGCTGGGGTAAGGGGCTGCCAGGGACGTCAGGGACGTCAGGCGAGCGCCAAGCACCAGCGCGTGCTGCACATGGCCATTGTCGCTGCGGCTCGGACCTAGGCCGCGATCTGCACGGGGCTGCACGGGGGACTTGGCGCGCGCGATCTCCTCGCACCCCAGCGATGGACGAGATTACCGCCTGCGCTGCCAGAACGCCGACTTCGGCGCCGTAGATTGCGGCGGGGTCAATGCTGTCGAACAAGGCCGGAACGGCCCCTCGCACGTGGCATCGACATTCCGGGTGCCTCGGGAGCCCGTTCCCAGATTGCCGGAGAGGAGCGCGTTCACGCAGTTCCGGACGTGGTAGGTGCCACTCTCGACGGGGATGCTGCTGGAGAACGGCGCGTTGCTCGACCGCGTGCTTGCAACAACGCCCGTGGCACGCCGTGGGACGTCACCTACCAAAGGGAACTCGCCTTTGTGCAAAGCGCCCAGTCGACGGATCGATACTTTCCATCCAAGTACAAATCACGACGTTATCCGCTGTTATTCCAAAGCGATGACACCCTCAGCAAAGTTCCCGCGAATGCGGAGGCGCCTGAGTAAGAAATCCCTTGGCTCGTCCCGCTCGCGCTTCTCGACTGCTGTTTCGCGACGCAAGGCGTCGGGCCGCACACTTGTAACAGGCGGCAGATTGGTAGGCGCGGCGCTTCTCGCTCATGGTCTGGGCATTCAGCGCGTAGTATCCCGCGAGCTCGGGCAGGTCGCCGCCGTCGAAGTGATTGCGCTTCAGATCGCGGTAGATGGTCGAGGGGGCGCGGCTCAGGCGATCCGCGATCTCGGGGATCGACATTTTGGCCTCGCGCCACTTGGCAATCTTGATCCGCTCCTCGAAACTCAGCTGAAGGTAACAACGACCCATTCCACATCCTCCATGCAAACTTCTGTTTTGATACAGAATTTGCACTTCGTTTGTGAATCCGCCCCCTACATTTATTCTTTTGCGCGTAAGGGAAATTATGTAATGGAGTTGCGGCCGGATCGGTGCGCGCACGGTCTGAGAGTCTACCCGGGACAGCGCGCTGACTTCGGCCAGCCTGATGCTAATGTTGCCAACCGCCTTCAACCGCATCTGCCAGGACAGCCGCGACAGACCGACTGCATATGCGGGTTGGGAATTGGTGATCCGCCCTTTCTGTCCGGCGGCACGCAGGGACTGACCGCAGGGTGAGGGGCGACCGGTCGTGCCCAGCGTTCCACCCAGATCGGGCTGAAGTTCCGGTCGTCGAGACTCGACAGCGCGATCACCGCGGGCAGCACGACAAATTCTGATTCTTACGGATATAACCGCACAGGCTGCCGAACCGCCCCGAAATATGGCGCTCTTTGTTCGTTGCGGGACGGTAGGCTGGGGCCATTCGTTCCTAAAGAGGCCATGTCCATGACGCTCATCGTTCCCCTCGAAACCAGCCCCGACTTAGAGCCCCGCGACGTCCAGGTTCCCGCCGACCGCCTGCTGGCCGGCAGCCCGGTCTGCAAGTCCTGGGACGTCGACACATCCAAGGACGGCCTCGTACGCACTGGCTTCTTCACCGGTACAGAGGGCACCAACAAGTCGATAAAGGGCGAGAAGTTCGAATTCTGCCACATCGTTGAAGGTGTCGTGGAAATCACCGAGGATCGCGGCGAGCCGATGGTGTTTCGCGCCGGCGACAGCTTCGTGATGAAGCCGGGCTTCATCGGCCAGTGGCGAACGATCGAGCCCTGCAAGAAGATCTTCGTTATCGTAGAGTAAGTTCCCCGGCCATTCCCGGCGGCGCCCTGGCGCCGCACCCTTTCGCTCGCCCCGATCCCGCATCGGGCGGGCACTTGCGCAGACCAAGGCAAAACAGGACAGACGCATGCACGATCCGAACCCCGGCCTGGACCAGTTGACCACGCCCTGCATTCTTCTTGATGAGGCGCGCATGATGCGCAACATCCGGCGGCTGGCGGAGAAGGCGGAGACGCTCGGTGTCACCCTGCGCCCCCATCTCAAGACCGCGAAATCCATCGATGTAGCGCGCCGCGTGCTCGCAGGCGGGGATGGTCCCGCGACCGTCTCCACCCTAGCCGAGGCCGAGGTCTTTGCCGAAGCCGGCGTGCAGGACATCCTTTACGCCGTGGGCATCACTCCGCAGAAGCTGCCCCGCGTACTGGAGCTGCGCGCGCGCGGCTGCGACCTCGTCATCCTGAGCGACAGCCTCGGGCAGGCGCAGTCAGTCGCCGAGGCCGCGAAGGCCGCAGGCAAGCCGATCCCCGCGCTGATAGAGATCGACAGCGATGGCCACCGCGGCGGCCTCAGCGCCGGAGATCCCGACCTGATCAAGATCGGACAGCTTTTGCACGATAGCGGCGCAGGGCTACGCGGGGTCATGACCCATGCCGGCGAAAGCTACGGCGCCGCTGGATCTGCCGTCCATGCCGAATTCGCGGGCAAGGAGCGCGACGCAACGGTCGCCGCTGCGCAGGCGCTGCGTGCGGCCGGCCTGCCCTGCCCCGTCGTGAGCGTCGGCTCGACCCCGACAGCACATGCGACTGAGGATCTGACGGGCGTGACCGAGCTGCGCGCCGGCGTCTATATGTTCTTCGACCTAGTGATGGCAGGGATCGGTGTCTGCGAGACCGATGACATCGCGCTGTCTGTGCTGACCACAGTGATCGGCCATCAAAAGGATCGCGGATGGATCCTGGTCGATGCAGGTTGGATGGCCATGTCGCGCGATCGCGGCACCGCGAGCCAGGCCGTCGACCAGGGCTACGGCGTGGCCTGCGATATTGACGGCCGGATCTACCCGGACCTGATTATGCCGCAGGCCAATCAGGAACACGGTATCCTTGCGCTGCGCCCCGGCTCCACCGAAGGCCTGCCGGACCTTCCGGTCGGCACCCAGCTGCGGCTCCTGCCGAACCATGCCTGTGCCACCGCCGCCCAGCACGGCGCCTATCACGTGATCCCGGAAGACAGGTCGGGCGCCTTGATGCAATGGAATCGCTTCGGCGGCTGGTAGGAGATTTGCCTGTGACCAACGACAGTGCGGGACTGCCCCGCCACGGGTCGATCATCCTACTGTTCGATCAAGCCACCGGCCGGATCGGAGCCATAGTCGAGGTGGGCAAGCTGAACGCCTACCGCACAGCGGCTGCGGATGCGGTGGCAGCCGAGGCGCTCTCACGCCCTGACTCGCGGGTCCTGACCCTGTTCGGGACCGGCCATAAGGCCACCTACGAGGCCGCGGCCGTCGCCCGGATCCGCCCGATCGAGCAAGTGATCGTCGTGGGCCGCTCGACTGAGAAGACCTATGAAATGGTCGCGCGCCTGAAGAACCTCTCCCTGCCCGCCGAGGCGGCGGAATGCGCGGAGGCGGCCTGCCGCAGGGCCGACATTATCGTCGCGGCCACGAGTGCGCGCGCCGCGCTCTTCGAAGCGGATTGGGTCACGCCCGGGACTCACGTGGCCAGCATGGGATCGGACGGCGCAGGCAAGCAGGAACTGCCAGTGGAGGTTTACTCCAGGGCCTCCCTCTTCTGCGACTTGCCGGCGCAGTCACGCGTGGTTGGTGAATTCCAGTACGCCCCGGCGGAGGCCAGCTTGACGGCAATCGGTGACGTGCTGAGCGGCAAGGCCCCCGGGCGCGTTCGTTCCGAAGAGATCACGGTGTTCGACAGTTCCGGCGTCTCTTTGCAAGATCTGTTCATCGCTGGGGCCATCCTGCGCGCCAACGTGGCCGAAAACCTCGGGCCGACGGACTAAGAACAAAAGAAAGTCCGGCGATGCCGTTCTGGGCATCGCCGGATTTTGTTTGGAGGTTCATCCTCGGCGCAGCGCACCTTGCCCTTATCCTGACCGGCAGGACGCAGGCACTGCTCCGCTCTGCAGCATGAGCGCCGGGCATCTCGCTTCGGCTGCTTCGGCTCCCGGAAAGGTCCACCATTGGGCGTTCAGCCGACCCGACACTTTAACGTTCCCGGGCTCCGTGCTCAGGATATTCGACGGCTGGGGGCGATGAATGCGGCGTATACTTAGTTCAGCGGCCCGATTGTCCACCCTTCGCGGCCATCCCGGAGCGGCAGCATGTCGACTGCGCCGTCGTAGAGCAGCTGCGTGGTTTCAGCGCCCAAGCTGCAACAGATATCGCTATGCGACTTGATCTCCGCCAGCTTTTCATAGGGGCGATAGAGCTCCGCGGGGTTGACACCATCGGCAGCGCGGGTCTGCCCGGGGCTCGAAGGAGCAACGCCCGGATTGAATTGTTATCCTCGGAAATTCGCTTTTATGTCCCATAAACCCGCATGGTGCCTGCCGTTGCGTGGCCAGACGCGGGGTCCGCAGGATTGGTGGCGCGTTCAGCGCGATACGGAAAAGACCTGCAGGCGGCGGTTCCGTATGAGTACCATTTCCCGCCGAACACCCTTCATTCCTGCCAGAAAGAGGGTGCAATTCACTAGTTTATGCTGCGGGCGCCAAGCTCTTCCGCAAAATTCATCTGTCTATGCCGCTAGCCTTAGAGGCAGGCCAAACTTGGTAACCAAATGGAACGCTTCTCTCCGGAAATCATCACTTTCGACCGCTAAGACATCCTGACCAGGTACGACATGGGCATCCGCATCGAGGTCTGAGTCAACCGCGGGGTCGAGCCGGCCACCCCCTTCTATGACTACACCGAAATCCTCGACACGCGCGGTCTGGCCGCCCTCGTCGGGCTGAAACGTCCCTATACCGCTGCCCGGTCGTCTATCTCCGTCGGCGGTGCGGCAAACGAAGGAGCCATGCATGGGCAATTCTGCCGAAATCGAAGCCGCCAATGCGCGCATACACCAGTTCTACATTGACGGCGCTTGGGTCGATGCGACAGGCCCGGAACGGGCCGACGTCGTCAATCCGGCGACCGAAGAGGTGATCGCAGAGGTGGCACTCGGCTCTGTCGAAGAGACTGACAGAGCCGTTGCGGCGGCGCGCGCGGCCTTTCCCGCATGGGCTGCAACGCAGCCCATGGAACGCGCCGGGAAGATCGCGCGGCTGCGAGAGCTGATCCTTGAAAACACGCAATATATCGCCGGTGCCATCACCGCTGAAATGGGCGCGGCAATAAGCTATGCACAGGCCGCCCAAGTGCCGCTGGCCGCGGAACACCTGCGTGCCGCCTGCGAGGTTCTGCGTGACTACGAATTTTTGACCCGGCGCGGCCAGGCCGCCATCCTGCGCGAGCCGATCGGCGTGTGCGGCCTGATCACGCCTTGGAACTGGCCACTCTACCAGATCACCGCCAAGGCCGGATCGGCCCTGGCGGCGGGCTGCACGGTGGTGCTGAAGCCCAGCGAACTCTCTCCGCTTAGCGCGGCGCTGTTCGCGGATCTGGTCGACAGGGCCGGGTTCCCGGCGGGCGTGTTCAACCTTGTCAACGGAACGGGCCCGGTGGTGGGCGCGCGGCTGGCCGAACACCCCGATGTCGACATGGTCTCGATCACGGGATCGACCCGGGCCGGGGTGGCCGTGGCGCAGGCGGCGGCGGCGACGGTCAAGCGGGTCGCCCAAGAGCTGGGGGGCAAGTCGCCCAACGTGATCCTGCCCGACGCCGACCTCTCGAAGGCGGTACCGCCGGGCGTCGCTTCGGCCATGCGCAATGTCGGCCAGTCCTGCAGCGCGCCGACCCGGATGATCGTGCCCCGCGCGCGGCTGGCAGAGGTCGAGGCGCTGGCGGTCCGGGCGCTCGAAGACATGCGCGTCGGGGATCCCACCGATGCGGACACCACGCACGGCCCCTCTTCGAACCGGGCGCAGTACGCCCGCGTCCAGACAATGATCCGGACCGGCATCGCCGAAGGCGCCAAGCTGCTGGCCGGCGGCCCCGGTCGGCCCGAGGGCCTGACACGCGGGTTCTTCTCCAGGCCGACGATTTTCTCCGAGGTCACCACCGGCATGGCCGTGGCGCAGGAAGAGATCTTCGGCCCGGTGCTCGTCATCTTAGCCTACGACGACGTCGAAGAGGCCATCGCCATCGCCAATGACACCGTCTACGGGCTCGGGGCGCACGTGCAGGGCACGGACATGACGCTGGTTCGCAGCACCGCCGCGGGCATCCGGGCGGGGCAGGTCCATTTGAACTACCCGGCCTCGGACCCGCATGTGCCCTTCGGCGGCTATAAGCAGTCCGGCAACGGGCGCGAATACGGTGTCGAGGGGCTGGAGGAATACCTCGAGATCAAATCCATCCTCGGCTATTTCGACGGGGAATGACCGTAACAGCCACCACATCGGCGCGACGTTTTCTCTTGTCCCAAGCGGCATGGTCGCGCCGATGCCATCTCATCGAACCCTGACTGGAACGCATGATACCAGTTGGACACGGTGACGCGGGATCAGAGGCGCCGGAGGCCAGGCGTCAAGATTGTGCACCTGTGGGAAAGTCAGGCTTGCCATTTCCAGCGCGTCCTCGAAATTCGCGATGGTTAACAGTGCCAGGTCCGGCTCACCGCTCTGAATCACTGTGTCGATGCCCACCGTAGTGCCATGGGCGAACCGGATGATCGGGTTGTGTCCCTCGCGTCGCGACACGCGAAGATGTTAGGAGCCTGCAGGACCTCCGCCGCCGGCGCCTATGGCCGAGAGAAAAAAAGGAGCGTCCGCAGCGCGTCGCTCCTCTCGTTCCGCCTCGCGACATCCGTGCAGGAACCGTCGACGTCGACACCGATGCGACAGCTCATTGCGGACGGCCCTCCTACCGCGTCATCTCCATGGGTCTCCAGCCCGTGGTCGGGTCCATGCACGGCCGCCATCTGGCGGCCTATGTCGCCGCCTGAGATCCAACGGGCGTGAAGCACAGCCGCACGTAGAACGGCGTGGTATCGCTGCTGCGCAGTAGTCAGTTGGTGACCGCCGTCAGGTCGGGATGTTCCAGCGTTCGCCGGCAGAGCATCTGGGCTGGCCCCTTGGTGCGATGCTTTGGCAGGAGCAGAGCTCACGGAGGTAGGCATATATCGCCCAATTGGTCAAAACCCGGCCAACGCCAGGGACATGACCCCCTACGGGGTAGAGCTTGAAGGGCGGGGAATCTTCTGGGGCACAGCGGAATCGGCCGGGCTCAAGGCCGCCGACCCAGTAAGCTTCCGCCCGATAGATCTCCACAAGCGCCTCGGAATCTGTGGGCTGACGTTGCGTGCTCATGACAAACTTGGCATCCCTCCAAGTGAACGCGCCGCTCTCGTGGCCTTGCAGCCTCATGCTTAACCCTCCCGGGTCTGGATCGAACGGCCGACGGCAATCGATCGCGTGCCTGCCTGCGACTGCGGTCCGGGCCTGTCGCGGGCGACTGTCGCGCGGCAGCGTATCGCGGAGCAATGGCTTTCCCAATCGACCTCGTATCCGCGAGTTATGGACAATCCCGGCGTTGCCCGTGGACCCTGAGCATTGTGCGCAGGTGCGGAGACCCGATATCGGAACAGTTCGGCAGTCCGGAAAATCGGCGCGAAGCGGTGCCGAAGACTCCGCAGTCGCAGCACTATCTGCGGTCACTTTCTGCCGCCAACTCTTGCGTTCGTCACGGCAGATTCATCTACGCCAGCCCACCGCGCGCAATTATCCACTGCGCAGGCAGTAAAATCGGCACGTAACACTCCGATGAAAGCGGCAGTCTGATCTTAACAGAAGGCCCGACCACGGAGCCCGGACCGCATTCCCGACAGGAGCAGACATGACCAATCTGATTGCCATCAACAGCAAACCCGAGTTCCCGCCCAAGGTCTCCTTCCCGGTGCCTGAACGCCTGATCTCGGGCGATCCCGCCTTCAAGACCTGGGCGCAGGACGAATCCCGCGACGGCACGGTACTGACCGGGGTCTGGGAGGCGACACCAGGCGAGACGCACTCGATCAAGGGCACGACCTTCGAGTTTTGTCACATCCTTTCCGGCTCCATCGAAATTGAAGAGACGGGCGGGGACATCCATCGCTTGGGCGCCGGCGACAGTTTCGTGATGAAGCCGGGGTTTGTCGGCGTTTGGCGGACACTGGAAACGGTCCGGAAGATCTACGTCTGTGCCCAGGACTGAGCGCGCCCGGCCCGGGCGCGGACCGGCGACGGATGCGTCAGCTCGCCAGCAGAATATGCCTGGCGAGACAGAAAGTGCAGGGTTTTCTGCCGAAAGTTTCCCGCAAAACACCACCATCTCGCCCCCAGAGCGATCAGAGTTGATCCAAAGGCGGCGCGTCTTCCCTGCCTCGTTCTATCCGGGACCGAGGCGCGATGCAAAAGCAACGTCCCGGCCCGGCGACACGAGCCCTGGTCCGGCCCGCAGCAGAGAGGTTTGAGAACCCATGGTCGGAGATCAATCCGCATCCGTATCCGACACATCCGTCGCGCTGTCCGTGCGCGACCTGACCGTCACCCTACCTGACGGAATGGAACGGAGCCACGCGATCCAAGATGTCTCATTCAACCTGCACCGCGGCCAAATCCTCTGCGTGATCGGCGAATCCGGGTCTGGGAAATCGGTTACCGCCAGCACCGTGATGGGCCTTCTGCCCAAGGCGATCCGCGCCAGTGCCGGATCGATCACGCTGGAGGGTCGCGAGATCATCGGCATGGGCCGCGAAGAGCTTCGCGACCTGCGCGGGCGCGTCGTGTCGATGATCTTCCAGGACCCGCTGTCGGCGTTGAACCCGCTGATGACCGTGGGCGCGCAGATCGACGAGGCCATGGCGGCTCACAACGAGGGCACGCCGCAGTCGCGCCGGGAACGTGCGATAGAGCTTCTGACGGAAGTCGGCCTGCCCGATCCGGCGCTGATGTATCACCAGTATCCGTTCCGCCTGTCGGGCGGTCAGCGCCAGCGCGTGATGATCGCAATGGCGCTAGCGCTTGAGCCCACAATCCTCATCGCCGACGAACCGACCACCGCGCTCGACGTGACGACCCAGGCGCAGATCCTGGAGCTGATCCGCGATATCCAGCGCCGCAAGGGCATGAGCGTGATGTTCATCACCCATGATTTCGGCGTAGTGGCAGAGATCGCCGACAGCGTCGTCGTCATGGAAAAGGGCCACGTCGTCGAACGCGGCAGCGCTGTGAAGGTCCTGAATTCCCCAGAACATCCCTACACGAAACGGCTCATCGCCGCGGTTCCTCACCTGCGCCAGGACGACCGCAAACGCGCTGTCCAGACCGACACTTCGGGCTCTCCGGCGGAGCCGCTCCTGAAGGTACGCAACCTAGTAAAGACCTACCGCAGCGGCAGTGCGTTCTTTCGTACGCAGCGGATCGTGCCGGCGGTGCAGGATGTCTCCTTCAACGTTCCGCCCGGCCATACCCTCGGCGTCGTCGGCGAGAGCGGATCGGGCAAGTCTTCGCTCGGGCGTCTGCTGATCCGGCTGATGGAAGCCGATTCCGGCCAGATCCTGTTCCGCGATCGCGATATTGCTGGTCTGTCGGACTCAGCGTTCCGCAGCCTGCGGCCCAAGATCCAGATGATTTTTCAGGATCCCTTCGCCTCTCTCAACCCGCGCAACACCATCGGACGCAGCCTGACGGTCGGTCCGATCGCGCATGGGGTTCCGCCCGCAAAGGCGCGCGAGGACGCAAAGGCGCTGCTCGATCTCGTGGGACTCGATGCGCGGGCATATGACCGATTTCCGCATGAATTTTCGGGCGGTCAGCGTCAGCGGGTGGGCATCGCGCGCGCGCTGATGTTCAAGCCGGAGTTGCTGGTCGCAGACGAGGCGGTCTCCGCTCTCGACGTGTCGATCCAAGCGCAGATCCTCGAACTGCTCGACCGCATCCAGCGCGAAACCGGCGTTGCCATGATTTTCATCACCCACGACCTGCGGGTCGCTAGCCAGATCTGCGATGAGATTGCGGTCATGCAGAAGGGGCGGATTGTCGAGTTCGGCCGACCCTCTCGGATCTTCTTCTCGCCCGAGGCCGACTACACACGTGAGTTGGTCTCGGCGATCCCCGGAGTGCATTTCGGCGACAGGACCGCGGCGGCCACCCAGGGCTACCGCCAAACCAATTAATAAACGTCACAACAATCAACGAACTTCACAACAGGGAAGATAGACATGACCAAAGACAAGTCCGTAAAATCCGGTTTCACCCGCCGGGCGACGCTGCGCATGATGACGGCCGGCGGTGCGGTCGGCCTGCTGGTGCCGAGCATGCTCGGCAAGCCTGCCTTCGCCCAGACCCCGCCGTCAGAGCCGACCGGCCGCGTCGTCGTCGGGCTCTCGCAAGAGCCGACGGTCTTCAATCCGCTCATGCCGCATATCGAAACCGACGACGGCGTCGCCTTCTCGATCTTCGATGCGCTTTTCCGCATCACGCCCGACGGCGAGATCGTGCCCAACCTCGCCACCGAGGTCCCTACAATCGAGAATGGCGGCCTCTCCGAGGACGGCCTCTCGTGGCGGATCAAGCTGCGCGACGACGTCAAATGGCACGACGGCGAACCTTTCACCGCCGAAGACGTGAAATTCACGCTGGAGCTGATCACCGACCCCAATTTCCGCGCTTGGCGGACGGCCGGCCACGTGCTTGTGCGCGATATCGAGGTCGTTTCCCCCACCGAAATCACCTGGCGGATGGAAGAACCCTTCGCGCCCTATCTGTCCTTCCTCAGTGAAACCTTCATCCTGCCGAAGCATATTCTCGCCGAGGCTGAAGACCCCAACGACGCCCCGTTCAACCAGGCCCCGGTGGGCACCGGCGCATTTAAATGGGGCAGCCGTCAGGCCGGCGACAACCTGCAACTGGTAGCGAACCTCGAGTATCACGGCGACGGGCCCTATATCGAGCAGCTGGTCTTCAAGTACATTCCTGACATGACGGTGCTCTACACCCAATTCCGTAGCGGCGAAATCGACCTCGTCGGCCAAGCCTACATCACCCCGGATAACTACGAAGAGGCCAAGAGCCTTGACGAGCGCGTCGTCGAGCTGGTGCCACGCGGCACGCTGGAGTCGATCTACCTCAACCAGACGCTGCCAGTCTTTCAGGACAAGGCTGTGCGCGAGGCGCTCTATCTCGCCATCGACCGCAAATCGATCATCGACCTGCTCAACTTCGGCGTGCCCGGCGAGGCGGAAACTTTCATGCCCGAGACCTCGGCCTACTACAATCCGGATTTGCCCAAGCATGAGTTCGACCTCCACAAGGCCGCGAGCCTGCTCGACGAGGCGGGCTGGACACCCGGCTCCGACGGGATCCGCGAAAAGGACGGCGTGCGGCTGAGCTTCACCAACTCAACGACTACCGGCGCGCATCTGCGCGAACAGGCCCAGCAATTCATCCAGCAGACCTATGCCCAAATCGGCGTGGAGATGAAGATCGAAAACCTGCCGCCGGCGGTCATGTGGGGCGAATTCTGGGGTCAGTCGCAATTTGAGTCCGCCATGGTGGGCATCACCTACCTTATCGGCGCCGACCCGGATGTCACCAACCGCTTCCACAGCAAGGCCATCGCAGCCGATAGCGGCAGCGGCTCGAACAACGCGCGGTACTCCAACCCCGAGGTCGACAAATTGCTTGAGGAAGGCGCGCGGACCTTCGACATCGAAAAACGCAAGGCAATCTACAAGGAGATCCAGGGGATCATCCGCGATGACCTGCCGTTCTTGCCGCTGTTCCGCTACACCAACGTTTTCGGACGCAAGGAAGGACTGGAAGGGTTCGAGGCCAACTCCAACACCCGCACCGAGTCCTCCCATGCGGCCCTCTGGTACTGGGGCTGACACCTTGACCTTGCCGCCGCCCTTCCCTTCGCTGCGGGCGGCGGCACCCTGACACGACACAGCCGACATGGAGCAGCACCCTATGGCCGCCTTCCTTTTCAGCCGCTTCCTTCAAAGTGCCATCCTTCTGGTGATTGTCTCGATCATCGGGTTCCTGGTCCTCTATCTCATGCCCGGGGGACCCCTCTCGCAATACGCGCTCGATCCCGGCATGACGCAGGAAGACATCGCAAGGATCACTGAGCAGCTGGGGCTCAACCGCCCTCTCTACGTCCAGTATCTCGATTGGGTTTGGAGCCTCCTTCAGGGCGATTGGGGTACTTCTTTTCGCGATGGCAGCCCGGTGACCCAAGTTATCGCCCGACATGTGCCCGCGACGCTGCTGCTGATGGGGTCGTCCACCGTTATCGCCGTCGCCGTCGGCACATGGATCGGCGTCCGCGGCGCGACGCACCGCTATTCCGGCTTCGACTATATCGCCACCGTGGGCGCGATGATCGCCCTGTCGATCCCGACCTTTTGGTTCGGCCTCATCGGCATCTACATTTTCGCGCTGCGCCTAGACTGGCTGCCCGCGGGGAACATGTACACCATCGGCGACGGGTCGGTGCTGAACTATCTTCATCACCTCATCCTGCCGTCCATTGTGCTGGCGCTGGTCCATATCGCGATCTGGAGCCGCTTCATGCGCACCGCGACACTGGACGCGATCAGCCAGGACTTCGTAAAGACCGCCCGCGCCAAGGGGGTGTCGGAGCGGCGCGTGGTGATGAAGCATGTAGTGGGCAATGCGCTGCTTCCGATGATCACCCTAGCGGGCGTTCAGGTACCCTCGCTTCTGACCGGCGCTCTGGTGACGGAAACGGTCTTCACCTGGCCGGGCATGGGGCGGCTCTTCCTAGATAGCCTGGGCTACAGCGATTACCCGGTCGTGATGGGGCTCTTGATGTTCTCCGCCCTCCTGACGATCGTCGCAAACCTTTGTGCCGACATTGCCGTGGCCCTCGTTGATCCGCGCATCCGTCTGGCCTGAGACCACAGGAAGGATATCCCCATGAGCACGACCGACATCACAGTGACGCCCCTGCCCCGCTGGTGGCAGAGCCGCGTCATGCGGAAGTTTTTCGGCCATCGCCTGGCGCTCCTGGGCTTGGTGATGATCTCGCTGCTGACGCTGGCCTGCATCTTCGGGCCCTATCTGCTGCCCTATGACTCGCTACATATCGACTTGCTCGCCCGCTTCGCGACGCCCCTGACCGGCGATCACTACTTCGGCACCGATCCTCTTGGCCGCGACATTGCCGTCCGACTGCTGATGGCGGGCCGAATTTCGCTACTGGTGGGCTTTTTCGCCATGCTCATCGCGACGATCCTGGGAACGTTCATCGGGGTCGTCGCCGGATATGGCGGCCGAACCGTAAACGCGGTACTGATGCGACTGGTCGACGGGTTCCTGTCCTTCCCCACGATCTTCATGCTGCTGGCGCTTGCCGTGGCGCTGAAGCCCAGTCCGATCATGATCACGATCATCATTGCCCTGACCGGCTGGATGGAAGTTGCCCGCATCGTGGAGGCCGAGGTCCGGTCCCTGCGCGAGAGGGAATTCGTGCTGGCCGGGCGGATGCTGGGCCTCGGGCAGGCGCATATCATGTTCCGGGAAATCCTGCCCAACTGCATGGGCCCGATCATCGTCGCCGCCACGCTGACCGTCGCCCGCGCGATCCTTCTCGAGGCGTACATCAGCTTCCTCGGCTTCGGCATCCAGCCGCCGCTGCCCAGCTGGGGCAACATGCTCAACGGCGCACAGCAGTATCTGGGCTCCGCGCCCTGGCTGGCGATCATTCCCGGCGCAGCCATCACCATCGCAGTAACCAGCTTCAATTTCATTGGCGACGGGCTTCGCGACGCGCTCGATGTTCGCAACGACAGTTTCTGAGGTCGACCATGCCCCAAGATGCACGCACCGCCCGCAGTGCAATGCCCTACTGGTGGGATGCCGCGCCGCCGCGTTCCCTGCCCCAGGCCCCACTCCCCGCCAAGGTCGACGTGGTCGTCGTCGGCGCGGGTTTCGCGGGCCTGTCGGCCGCGCTGGTGCTGGCACGGGCCGGTAGGTCCGTCGCCGTCTTCGACGCCCTGCGGCCGGGCGAAGGCGCCTCTTCGCGCAATGGCGGCATCACCAGCGGCAACATCCGGCCCAGCTTTGCTGCAATCTCCAAACGGTTCGGCGAGAAGGTCGCGCTCGGCATCGAGGCCGAGGGCAAGACCGCACGGGAGTTCCTGTACGACTTCATCACCACCGAAGGGCTGGGATGCGATTACAAGCTGGTCGGCAATTTCAAGGGCGCGCTCGGTTATGATCAGTACGATATCATGGCCCGCGCAGCCGAAACCCTGAGCAAGCGGCTGAGCATCGACACCTACGCCGTCCCCCACGCCGAACAGCAGGGCTACATCGGGACGGAGTTTTACCGCGGCGGCACCGTGCGGATGGATATTGGCGGCCTGCATCCCGGCAAGTTCCACGCCGAGATCCTGCGCGTCACGCTGACGGCGGGGGTTGATGTGCATGGCGAAACGCGGGTCAACGGGATCAGCCGCGACGGCACCGGGTTCCGCGTCGCCACGGCGCGGGGCGCGGTCGCGGCACGACAGGTGCTGGTCTGCACCAATGGCTATACCGACGGCGCGACCCCCTACCTCCAGCGCCGGCTCATCCCGGTCCGCAGCCGGATCATCGCCACGGAAGACCTGTCCGCCGAAGTGATGGACCGCCTGATGCCGCGCCGCATGATGATGGGCGAAAACCGGCAGCTGGGCTATTATTACCGGCCTTCGCCCGATGGCCGGAAGATCCTCTTGGGCGGGCGCGATGCCTCGCGCCGGGGAGATCCGCTGGAACCCACCCTGCGCCTGAAGGCCGGGCTGGCGCAGATCTTCCCGGAACTGGAAAACGTCACGCTCAGTCACAGCTGGTTCGGCAGCGTGGCCATGAACCGTGACATGCTGCCCCGGCTCTTTGAACATGACGGCATCCTCTATGCTACCGGCTTCTGCGGATCCGGCGTTGTCTGGGCTCCCTGGGTGGGCAGCCGCGCGGCCCACCGTCTGCTCGGCGACGAAGCAGGCCAGAGCGCCTTCGTATCGCGCGCGCCCGCGGCCGTACCGCTTTACCGCGGGGATCCGTGGTTCATGCCCGCGATAATCAAAGGCTATGCGTTTCAGGATCATATGGCGATGCGGAGGGCGCGGCGATGACC
Organism: Alloyangia pacifica; assembly: GCF_003111685.1. Classification (NCBI taxonomy): domain Bacteria; kingdom Pseudomonadati; phylum Pseudomonadota; class Alphaproteobacteria; order Rhodobacterales; family Roseobacteraceae; genus Alloyangia; species Alloyangia pacifica. The sequence continues at coordinate 19,088 of NZ_CP022191.1, forward strand.
GGCACTCTGCTGCTGACAAAGGAGGAGGTCCGCGGCCTTCTGCAGATGCGCGACGTGATCGTCGCGGTAGAGGACGCCTATCTCGCCTACAGTGGCGGCGATGTGGACCAGCCCCCCTACATGGGCATCCACCTGACCACCGAGGCGGCCGAGATCGATTTCAAGGCGGGGTACCGTCGCAGCGGGGAGTTGGTGTCGCTCAAGGCGTCTTCGGGCGGGTTTCGCGACAATCCGGGCCGCTTCGGTCTGCCCAATGGAATGGGCACCGTGCTGCTCTTCGACGGGACAAGCGGCGCCCTGACCTGCGTTATGGACGGCAGTCTGCTGACCGGGTACCGCACTGGTGCCTCGGGCGCGGTGTCGGTCCGGGCGCTGGCGCGGTCCGGTGCGCACAGGCTCGCCGCCATCGGCACCGGAAACCAGGCACGCATGCAGATCCGTGCGATCCGCGAAGTCATGCAGATCGATGCGATCGACGCCTGGGGCCGCTCGATCGAGGGCGCGCGAGCCTTTGCCGCAGAGATCGAGGCGGAGTTCGGCATTCCGGTTTCGGTCGCGGACACCGCAAGGCATGCCGTGGCGGAGGCCGACGTCGTCGTCGCCACGACCCGCGCCAGCGGAGTGGTGCTGCGGGCGGGCTGGCTGCGCCCCGGCACGCATCTGGTGGCCATTGGTACCGATCAGCCCGGCAAACAGGAACTCGACCCGGAGCTTTTCCGCGATGCCCGCGTGGTGGTCGATGCCGCCGCACAATGCATAGAGAAGGGCGAAGTGCAACATGCCCTGCGGGCCGGGATCGTCACCGGCCCTCTCGACGAGATAGGCGAGGTGCTGCTCGGCCGCAAGCCCGGCCGCCAGAGCGACGATCAGATCACCATCTTCGATTCCACCGGCATGGCGATCCAGGACAACACAACCGCCGCCGTGTTGCTGCGCGAGGCCAAGGCGCGCGGCATCGGCAGATGTTTCGATTTTCTGACCCCGGCGGGATGAGGAGACCCAAGAGATGCAAGACCATCCCACGATAGAGGATATTCAGGCCGCCCGTCCGCGCATAGCGCCCTATATCCGGCACACGCAGATGGTGCGGGCCGACAGGATCGAACCGGCCGTGGGCTGCGAGCTCTACCTCAAACCCGAGACGCTTCAGGTCACTGGTGCCTTCAAAATTCGGGGCGCGCTCAATACCGTGCTGCAACTGTCCCCCGAGCAGCTCGCGCGGGGGCTGATCTCTTCCTCCTCCGGCAACCATGCGCAGGGCTTATCCTGGGCGGGGCGGATGCTGGGGGCGAAGGTGGTTCTGGTGCTGCCCACGTCCTCTCCACAGCAGAAAATCGACAACACACGCGCATTGGGTGCCGAGGTGATCCTCTACGATGGCGACACCGCCGCGCGCTGGAAGCAGGTCTACCGCATCGCGGAGGAAAAGGGCTATGAGACGGTGCATGGCTTCGAGGATCCGCGCGTCATGGCCGGACAGGGCACTATCGGCTGCGAGATCCTGGAGGAACTGCCCGATGTGGATACGGTGATCGTGCCCTTGGGCGGCGGCGGTCTGATCTCGGGCGTCGCCACGGCGCTCAAGGCGCTGAAACCCGGGGTGCGCGTAATAGGGGCTGAGCCCGCGTTGACACCCAAGTATTACCGGAGCTGGATCAAGGGCGAACGCGTGTCACTGCCGCTGCTCGACACCATCGCCGACGGGCTGCGTATCAGCGTGCCGGGCCAGAACCCCTGGCCCATCATCGAGCGCCACGTGGACGAGATCGTGACGGTGGAGGACACGCATATCGTCGCCGGGATGAAGGCGCTGGCGCGCGATGCCAAGCTGTTGAGCGAACCCTCCGCCGCCATCGGTGTTGGCGCCCTGCTCGCAGGGTCGATCACGCTCCGCCCCAACGAAAAGGTTTGCACCATTTTGACCGGCGGCAATTGGGGCCTGCATGACCTTGCGGAGGTCTATGCCGAAACGGCGTCGGCAGCGGGGGCGGCATGAGCACACTGCCCGATCTTCAGGCCGGTGCCAAAGCGCTCCCGGACGGCTGGTTCCAAGCGGCCCTCGCACCCATGGCCGAACGGCCGGAGCACCGCGGCGCGGACCGGCCCGCCGAGTTGCTGGCCCGACACTACGGGATCGCGGCAAAGATCGTGCCGCTTGCCTCAGAGGTGGAACGAACTGACGAGATCCGCACGCCCGAGGGCCTTCGCCTGATCCTCAAGACCTCCTCCCGGGCCGAGGCGCGGGAGAGCTTTGCATTCCAGTCCGGTGTGCTTGCCGGGCTCGAAGGCCATGGCGCGGTGGTCGCGCCCCGACTGATCCGGACGCGCGACGGCAGTGCGATGTTTCACGACGGGGAGACCTGCGGCTACCTCCAGACCCGGCTCGACGGCACGCCGCTGCATAGCGCGGCGCAGACACCGGCGCTGGTCTTCGGCACGGGACGGTCCCTCGCCCGGCTGAACCTTGCGCTCGGCCGCTGCAGCCCGCCTGGGGGGGGCGTCCGGTGCTGTGGCACGTCGGATGCTGGCCTGAGCTTTCCACCCTGTCCCGTCATCTGGGACCGGGCCCGCTCTCCGACTTGGTGCGCGGCGCCATGGCGGAGCATGCCGAGCAGGTCGCCCCGCATCTGGAGGCGCTTGACTGGCAGATCACCCACAACGATCCCAGCCCGCACAACATCTTGATGACCGACAGCGGCGCGGGCTTCATAGATTTCGGCGACGGCGGCTGGAACCCGCGGCTTCAGGACCTGGCCATCGCCGCCGGACACATGGTCACCGATGCGCAGCAGCCGCTGGGCGGGGCAGAGATGCTGATCGCAGGCTATGCCAGCGTCATTCCCCTCTCCGCGCTCGACCGCCGGGTCCTTGTGGGCCTCATGCGGGCCCGGCAGGCGGCGCTCGTGCTCATCAATGGCTGGCGGTCCCATCTCTTTCCGGACCAGGCCGCATATATCAATAAGAACGTCGCACGGGCGGAACGCGGACTGGCAATCCTGTCGCGGCTCGACACGCTGGCCGCACAGGCCGCGATCGAGAAGGCGCTTTCTGCTACGCCACCCGCACCGAACCAGGAAGGTATAAGTTGATGACCACAGACCTCATGCCCAACCGCTACCGTCCGGGCGAAACCAAGCTGCCGGAGCGCGAGGCGGCGCTGATCGCACGTCGCGACGCGGTTCTGGGCGCGTCCTATCGGCTGCAATATAGCACCCCGGTGCATTTCGTGCGCGGCGAGGGCATGTGGCTCTACGATCCTGATGGCCGAGCCTATCTCGATTTCTACAACAATGTGCCCTCTCTAGGTCACTGCCACCCCGAGGTCACCGCAGCAATGGCCGAACAGGCCGCGCTGATCAGCGCCAACACGCGCTATCTGGAGCCGCGGCTCGTCGACTATGCCGAACGGCTCGTCGCGACCTTCCCGGCGGCGATGGACCGCGTCGTCTTTACCTGCACAGGCAGCGAGTCGAACGACCTGGCGCTCAGGATCGCCCGCCACGTCAGCGGTAACGAAGGCGTCATCGTGTCGTCCTACGCCTATCACGGCACCAGCGCCGCGGTGGCGGCCGTGTCGCCGAACCTGGGTGACGCCGTCCGGCTCAGCCCCTCGGTGCGGATGATCGACCTGCCGGGGCCGGAAGGCGTTCCGGCCGGAGAGGCAGAGGCGCATTTCACCGCACAGGTCAGGGCTGCGATCCACGACCTGGACCGGCGCGGCATCGGTGTGGCCGCGCTGCTCTTCGACAGCATCTTCTCCAGCGACGGCGTCTGGACTGACCCGCCGGGCTTCATCGCGGGCGGCGTAGAGGCGGTGCGGGCCGCCGGCGGGCTGGTGATCGCCGACGAGGTGCAGCCCGGCTTTGGCCGCACAGGGTCGCATATGTGGGGGTTCCAACGGCACGGGATCGTGCCGGACCTTGCCACGCTGGGCAAACCAATGGGCAACGGTTTTCCCATCGGCGCCGTCGTGGGCCGCCGCGACCCGATGGAAAGTTTCGGACAAACGGCGCGCTATTCCAACACCTTTGCCGGCAGCACCGTAGGGATCGCCGCCGCCGATGCAGTGCTCACGGTGCTGAAGCGCGATGACATTCCGGGCCATGCCGTGCGGATGGGCGCGCGCATGTGTGACGGGCTGGCGACGCTGGGGGAGCGGCACGCGATGCTGCAGGAGGTCCGGCATGCCGGGCTCTTCATCGGCGTCGACATCGGCACGGCGGACACACCTGCGCACCGGCGCCGCAGCATGGCGTTGGACGTTGTAAACAGCATGCGGGACGAGGGCGTACTGATTAGCACCACGGGCGCGAACGAGGATACTCTGAAAGTCCGTCCGCCGCTCGTTTGCCAGCCGGACCATATTGACCGTTTTATCGAGACCCTCGACATAGTTCTTGGCCGGGTTGCAAGCGAACAATGACCGGGGGGGGCCGGGGGCGTTACGATACCTGCGCGGCGCGCAAGAAATGGGCATAAAGTACCGAATATCGGTCTAATATGGGTAAACCTGCTTTGCGTCTGCAGGTAGGGTTTGATGAGGTCGGCGCTTGCAGCCTGGAACGGGCGCGCCACCTTTCGGTAGAACTGGCGCGCGTATCGCGCCCGATGAATTTCCCGGGTCCGAAACCCGGCCGGACCGGAGGCGGCGGATTTGAACGACACTCTTCGCATGGATGCTTACGAGGCGCAGGTGCGGCCGATCGCCGCCAAAGATCGTGCGCTGCTGCACGAGCTGACCGTCAGCGTCTTCTGGCCTCATCGGGACAGCGATCTGGACCTGCTGTTGCAGCTGGGCGAGGGCTATATCGCCTTGGACGAGATTGGCCGCCCGCTCGGCTCTGCCATGCATTTTCCAACCGGCGGGGATTTTTCCATGCTGGGCATGATGGTGACGCCGCCGCGGCTTCAGGCACGGGGCGGCGGGCGATTTCTCCTTCAACGGCTCATGAAAGTTTGCGAAGGGCGCGACATGCGCCTCAATGCGACCCGCTCCGGCTACAGACTATATCTGAGCGCCGGGTTCCGCCATGCGATGACTGTCTACCAACACCAAGGTCATATTGTGCGCGTGCCGGAGGTGCCAGCCATGCCCGGGCTCGAACTCACAGTGCTTTCGCCCGAGGATCACGTCACGGTTCGGGAGATGGACAGTATCGCTTACGGGCTGGACCGCAGAGCGGCAATCGACGCGCTGCTCGGGGTGTCCTCCGGTGTGGTGGCATGGCGCGCCGGACGGCCCTGCGGCTTTGCCCTACGGCGACGGTTCGGCAAGGGCGACCTGATCGGCCCACTGGCGGCCGATACCGAAGAGACCGCAGTCCAGATCGTGGCTCAGCTTTTCCGTCAGGCGCAGGGCGGCTTCTTTCGGATAGATACCCCCGGTGAGAACGAGGCCCTGCGCGGGCTGGTGACCGCCGCCGGTATGCGGCAGTTCGATACGGTGACGGAAATGCACCTTGGGGCAAACCGCCGCGCGACTGAGGGCATGGTCCACTACGGTCTAGCAGCACATTCTCTGGGCTGAAGCGTCTTGCGCGCGACCGCGCTCCCCCACGCCGCCGATCGCGTTCGAAAACGCTGCCACGGCGACGTCGGGGATGCCTCGGTCTCGACCGGACGAGAGACGATCTCATACGTCCCTCTCGTCAGGACAGCCGGTCCTTCAATCCGAACCAGAGCCCCGCCAGCGGCAGGAACCACGGCTTGCCGTTGAGCGCGGGCACGGCCGGCCAGTCCAGCCCCTCAAGCGGGTTGGTATCCTTGCGCCCCATCGCCAAGTCGGCGAGCACCTGCCCAAGGAGGGTAGACAGCTGCGCGCCGTGGCCGGAATAACCCATGCCGTAGATCATGCCGTCGGCTTCTCCTGCGCGGGGAAAGCGGTCCCGGGTCAGTCCGACCAACCCACCCCAGCAATAGTCGATCTCCACCGGGGCCAGATCCGGGAAGATGCCGGTCATCGCCTCGCGCAGGACCGCGCCAGAAGCCGCGTCGGATTTCTGGTCGGACCGGGCAGAGAAGCGCGCCCGCCCGCCGAAGATAAGCCGGTTGTCTGGCGAGAGACGAAAGTAGTTTCCGATGTTCAACGACGTCACGCAGGTCCGGTTGCCGGGCATCGTCTGCGCGACCTCGGCCTCCGTCAGCGGCCGGGTGGCAATCACGAAAGAGGCAATGGGAATGATCCGCTTGCGAAAATACTTCAACGGCGCCCTTGGCACTTGCGCGGAGTAGGCGCCGGTCGCAGCGATAACCGTGTCCGCGTGCACTGTGCCGCGCGGAGTCTCCAGCGCCCAGCCGTCCCGCGTCCTGCTACGTCCAGTGACCGGCGCGCCTTCCCAGATCTTTCCACCGTGGCGCGTGACGGCCTCCGCGAGGCCGGTCAGGTAGCGGCCCATGTGCATCATGGCGGACTTCTCGAACAGGATGCCGCCATGGAACCCGTCGGAGCCGATCTCGTATTTCAGATCGGCCCGGTCGATCCAGCGGGTGGCGGGATCGACCTCCCGCGCGACCAACTCGTGATTGGCGCGAAGCCCAGCGACGTGGCTGGGCTTCGACGCCAGTTTGAGCTTGCCCGAGCGGCGGAAGCTGCAAGAGATGCCTTCCTCGGCGATCACGTCCTCGATCATCTCGATTGAGCGGTCGAAGGCGCGGTATAGGCGCCGCGCTCGCTCTGCCCCGAGATGGGACTGGGCATCGGCATAGCCATGGGCGATGCCGTTATTCAGATGCCCACCGTTGCGGCCCGATCCCCCTGCCCCGACATTTGCGGCCTCCAGTACCGCGACCCGCAGGCCCTCACGGGCCAGCTTTCGCGCGGCATTGAGCCCGGTGAAGCCGGCGCCGATGACCGCGACGTCGTATCGGCCCTCGACCGGATCGGTGCGCCCGCCGTCGAAGGCAGGCGCGGTGTCGTACCAGTAGGATGCGAACTTCATCGCTCAGAGGCCCAGAACCGCGGGCAGATGCGAAACGTCCGGCACCTCGGTGTAGCCATAATAGGGGTTGGCGGGCTCGTGCCCGCGATTGACCCAGACCTTGTTGGTGATGCCCAAGTCATGCGCCGTCATCAGGTCGTAGCGGAAGCTGGAGGAGACGTGCAGCACGTCTTCCGGCCCGCAGCCCAGCGTGTCTAACATATACTCAAAAGCCTGCATGTGGGGCTTGTAGGCACCGGCACTTTCCGCTGTCAGCACATGGGCAATCGGCGCGCCGAGCTTGGCGATGTTATGCGGGATCTGTGCGTTCATCGAATTCGTCAGGGCCACCAGCGGGAATTCCTCCGCCACGCGCGACAGGCCGGCGGGTACGTCGGGATTGGGCCCCCAGGTCGGGACGCGGTCATAGATATCCTTGGCAACCGCAGGATCGAAGACCACGCCGTTGCGCTTGCAGGTGCGTTCGAGCGCGTTGTGAACGACCTCGGCGTAGGGTTTGAAATCGTGCAGAACCTCGTCGAGCCGGTAAGCCGAGAAGTCGCGGACGAAGACTTCCATTTGCTCGGGCGAAAGATGCGCGCCGTAGTGGTCGCGCGCAGCGCCGGCCATGTCGAAATAGATCATGGTACCGTGGCAGTCGAAACTGATGAACTTGGGGCGGAAGGTCATGGGTATCTCCGATTTGGTGTCCTCCTTTCAGCATCGACACTCCGGAGGTAAAGAGATGCTGGGTTCGCCCGGTCAGAGGCATGAAATTGCGTTTGCATCGCCGCTTGCAGCAGAGCGTGCCGGCAGCCGCCGGAAGTCGGGTCCGCCGTCTGACCGGAACGGTGCATTCTGGACGCACGGATGAAACCGAGGAGAGCAGGCATGACGAAAGAGCCCGGGAACGTGGAAGAGATGCTGGCCAGACTGGTCGGCTTTGACAGCGTGGTCGCCCGGCCGAACGGGCGGATCGTGGAGTTCGTCCGCGACTGGCTGTCAGCGCTGGGAATCGCCGCGCATGTGCTGCCCGGTCCCGAGGGCGACAGGTCCAATCTCTTCGCCAGCATCGGGCCGGTCGACAAGCCAGGCTTCGTGCTCTCGGGGCATCTCGATGTCGTTCCGGCGACGGAACCGGGCTGGCACGCAGACCCCTTCGTCCTTCGCGAGGACGCCGGGCGGCTGATAGGACGCGGTGCCTGCGACATGAAGGGCTTCGTCGCTGCCGCGCTGTCGATGCTGCCGGAGCTCGCCGCGATGGACCTGCCGGTGCCGATCCACCTGGCGCTCTCCTACGATGAAGAGGCCGGGTGCCGCGGCGTACCGCATCTGCTGGCGGCGCTTCCCGATCTCTGCGCGCGACCGCAGGGAGCGATCATCGGCGAGCCGACCGAGCTGATGCCGGTGCTGGCACACAAGGGAAAGGCCGCGGTCCGCGTCACCGCCTCCGGAACGGCGGGCCATTCCTCACGGCCCGATCTTGGGGACAATGCCATCCACACGCTAGTACCTGTGCTGGAGGCCGCTGTCGGCCAGGCCGCTGCGCTGACAAAGGGCGCGCAGGACGCCCGTTTCGCACCGCCCTGGTCCAGCCTGCAGATCGGCACGATCTCTGGCGGTCAGGCGCTCAATATCATACCCGACGCTGCCGTGGCGGAGATCGAGGCGCGCGCCATCGCCGGGGCCGACCCGATGACCCTACTCGCCCCTGTGCGCGCCGCTGCCGAGGCAGCGGGGGCCGCCTGCGACATAATTTCCGCTTATCCCGCGCTGGCCCTGGCCACCGATCACCCGCTGGCTGAGCGCCTTGCCCGGCTCAGCGGTCAGTGCCCGCTGGACGCCGTCAGCTTCGGAACGGAGGCGGGGCTTTTCCAGGCCGCCGGCATCCCTTCCATTGTCTGCGGCCCGGGCAATATCGCACGTGCCCATAAACCGGAAGAATACCTGCACCGCGACGAGTTGCAGGCCGCCTGCGCGCTGATCCGACGGCTTGGCAAAAGCCTGAGCGAATGACGGCATTTTCTGCGGCCTCACCCGGCGCAGTCTGGCCAAATCTGCCGCCGTTACCCGCGATCAAGCCAATGATGCCACGACGGGACTGCTACGTTTCGGAGGAATGAAGCAGGAACGGTACCATGACCAGAGTTGACACCCCCTCCCCCGCCCCCTCCGCCGTCGACATCGTCGGGTTCGAGCCGGCACATCTGGAGGGCGCCCAAGCTCTGTCCACGGCTGTCGGCTGGGCGCATCGGGTGGAAGACTGGGCACTGAACCTCTCGGTGTCCCGCGGAGTGATCGGCTTGGCAGACGGGCGAGTCGTCGCGACGGCGCTGTGTTCGCTGCATGGCCCGGTGGCAACGCTAAACATGATCATCGTCGACGGCTCCATGCGTGGCCGTGGCCTGGGACGCAAGGTGATGGAAGCGGCGATGGCACTGGCAGAAGACCGCGAGATGCGCCTCGTCGCGACGCCGGAGGGCATGCCGCTCTACCGCAAGCTCGGCTTCCTCGAAAACGGTCGGATCGTCCAGATGGGCGGGACGGCCCGGGCGGCAACGCCCGAGTGCGACGTGCAGGTCGGCTCGGTCAACCCTCAGCGACTGGCGAAGATGGACTTCGCCGCCAGCGGAATGGAGCGGGGCGCGCTGCTTACGCGGATCGCCGAGGCGGGAGAGACGCTGAGCGCCGACGGCGGCTTTGCCATGCTACGCCGGTTCGGTCGGGGCCATGTGCTGGGCCCGATTGTGGCGCGCAACCCGGCCACCGCCCGGGCGCTGATTGCGGCGGCGGCCACCCGGATGGAGGGGCAGCCCTTGCGCATCGACGTCTACGAGGACCTGGGCCTGGTCCCCTTCATCGAGGAGCTGGGCCTCGCCATCGCCGGGACCGGAACACCCATGGTGCGCGCTGCGAAGGCTCATCCGGAATCCGACTACCGCACTCATGCGCTGGTATCGCAGGCCCTTGGCTGAGCCGATGCACCGCACCGTCTGCCGTTTCGGCGCTCTCCATGATGGTTTCCGTCTGGCACGTCCGGACCTCACAGGCGCGGGATGCGGCCTCTTCCTCCCGCCCGTCCGTCGGGCACTGCGCAAGGAGACGCGCTGATGGCTTTGCTGTTCACCTCCACCCCCGACCGGCGGCCCGTCTGGCAATCGCTCTTCGAGGCCGAAGGGATACCGATAATCTCCGGCGAGGATGCCGTGACCGATCCGGCGGAGGTGACAGCGATTGCCTGCTGGGTGCCGCCCGCCGATCTGTCGCGGTATTCCAACCTGCGCGCCGTGATCTCCGTCGGCGCGGGTGTCGACCATCTGCCACCCCTGCCCGCAGGCGTGGCGCTGTCGCGCACCTTGGCGCCAGGGATCGAGGCGATGGTACGCGACTGGGTGGTCATGGCGACGCTCACGCTGCACCGCGACTTGCCCCGCTACCTGGAACAGGGTCGGGCGGGCACCTGGCAGAGCCACCCCGTCGCGCTGGCCGGGTCGCGCCGGGTCGGAATCCTGGGCATGGGGAGGATCGGAACGCTGGCCGCACTTAGCCTGCAAGCCTTGGGCTTCGACGTGGCGGGGCTTTCGCGGTCCGGCGTAGACGGCGCCGTGCCGATGTTCGCGGCCTCCGACATGGAACGGTTCCTGGCGCGGTCCGATCTGCTGATTTGCCTGCTGCCGCTAACGCCCGAGACGCGGGGCATTCTGAACGTGAAGACGCTCTCGGCCCTGCCCCGGGGCGCCTGCCTCGTTCATGCTGGCCGCGGCGCGCATCTCGATACCGTCGCTTTGCGCGACGCACTGAAATCGGGTCAGATCTCGGCTGCCATGCTGGACGTGACCAATCCCGAACCGTTGCCCGCGGACCATTGGATGTGGCAGGATCCCCGCGTGATCGTCACCCCACATGTGGCGGCCCAGACCGATGCGACCGAAGGCGCGAGGCATGCGCTGTCAGTAATGCGGGCGCTGCGCGACGGCACGCAGGTGCCGGGTCTTGTCGATCCAGTGCGCGGCTACTAAGCGTCAGTCGGGGTCGCTGAACAGCCGGGTCAGATCGACATGCTTGCGAGCGAAGGGCGTTTTCAACACGACAAAGCTGAAATATTTGTCGATACCTACCTCGCGGTCAATCAGCCCCTCGACGATGGACTGGTAATCTTCGATCCCGTTGGTGACGAACTTCACCAGGTAATCGTAGCCGCCCGACACCAGGTGGCATTCGACGCAGCTGTCAATTTTCTCCAGCGCTTCTTGGAAGCGGGCGAAGTCGATCTGCCGGTGGTTCTTGAGTGTAAATTCCGTGAAGACCGTCATGGTCGAGCCCAGGCGTGCCAAGTCGATCTGCGCCGAATAGCCCGAGATATAGCCCGCCTGCTGCAGCTTTTTCACCCGCATCAGGCAGGGCGAGGGCGAGAGGTTCACTGCATCGGCAAGCTCGACATTGGTGATGCGGCCGTTGCGCTGCAGCACCGCGAGAATTTTCACGTCGATCCTGTCGAGCTTGTAGGCCGGCTTCATTGCTTTTCCTTGGGTCAGGATCAGGGAGGCGGAATGCCCATCCGGGATGGTGTTCTACCGCACCTTATTTATCACCACGTTTCAAAAGGAAATGCCGTTTGCGGGGGCGATTGCAGAACAACGCGCTGCCGGGCCCCGGCTAAGGTCCGTTCAAAATGAAAGGTCTGCCCATGTCCGCGCCACGCCTCTCCGTGACCACCTCCGACATAATGCCCTCCCAAGCCGATTGCGTCGTGATCGGGGGAGGGATCGTCGGCGTCTGTACCGCTTACTGGCTGGCAAGCGCAGGCCAGAAAGTCGCCCTGCTCGAGAAGGGGGTGATCGGGGGCGAACAGTCCAGCCGCAACTGGGGCTGGTGCCGCCAGCAGAACCGCGACGCGCGCGAACTGCCGCTCTCGACGAAGAGCCTAGACCTCTGGGAACGCATGGGCGCAGAGATCGGGGACAGCCTGGGATTTCGTCGCTGCGGCCTGCTCTATCTCTCCAATGACGATGCAGAGATCGAGGGCTGGGACGATTGGGGCCGTTTTGCGCGAGGCGAAGGCATCGACACCCGCATGCTGACCGCTGAAGAGGCTGCAACACGCGGCGCGGCCACCGGCCAGCGCTGGAAGGGCGGTGTCTGGTCGCCCACTGACGGCACCGCCGACCCGGCTCGGGCGGCCCCGCTAATCGCACAGGCCGTGGAAAAGCTGGGCGGTCATGTGGTGCAGTCCTGCGCCGCGCGGGGCATCGAACGCAGTGGCGGCCGCGTTTCGGCGGTTGTGACCGAACGCGGCACGGTGCGCACGTCTGCCGTTGTCGTGGCCGGCGGGGCCTGGGCCGCAAGCTTCCTGCACCAGATCGGCATTTTCTTTCCGCAGGCCTCGGCCCGCAGTTCGATCCTGTCGGTCGCTCCGGGCGTGATGGGCCTGCCTGACACCCTCCATACGAAGTCCGTGACGGTAACGCGACGCGCCGATGGCGGCTACACTCTGGCCACCTCGGGGCGAGCGAACCTTGATCCGACTCCGGGCGCAATCCTCGGCATGCGGCATTTTCTGCCGATGTTCGCCCGGCGCTGGCGGGTGCTGCGCCCCGGCGGCACCCAGGCCTGGGCCGCGGGATTCGAGACGCGCCGTTGCTGGGCGCTGGACCAGCCGACCCCTATGGAACGCACCCGAATCCTGGACCCGAAGCCGGATGCCACGGTTATCGCCCAGACGCTTGAGCGCGCGCGCGTGCTGATGCCCGAATTGCGCAAGGCGCCCGTTCAGGCCGCGTGGGGCGGCTATATCGATAGTACCCCGGATGGCGTACCGGTCATCGATGCCGACATCGGCATTCCCGGTCTTGTCCTGGCGGCGGGCCTGTCGGGCCATGGGTTCGGAATCGGACCCGGCGTTGGCCATCTGGTGGCCGACATGGTCCTGGGCCGGAGTCCAATCACCGAAACTGCTCAATACCGGCTGGCCCGTCTAGGCCACAGCCAGTGGGGCAAGGTTTCTGATTTCTGATTATCGGCGGAGCAACACATGCATACATATAATCTGGCCGTGATCCCCGGCGACGGGATCGGCGGGGATGTCACCGCGGCCGCGATGGCGGTCGTTGTCGCGGCTGCCAAGCAACACGGTTTCGCCGTCACGTCGCAGCAGTTCGACTGGTCCTGCGCGCATTACCTTGAGACCGGAAAGATGATGCCCGAGGGCGCGATCGAGACGCTCCGGGCTTTCGACGCGATCTATCTCGGTTGCGTGGGCTGGCCGGAAACGGTGCCCGATGCGATCTCTCTGCACGGGCTGCTGCTGCCGATCCGCAAGGCGTTCAACCAATACGCCAACATCCGTCCGCACAGGCTTCTGCCCGGTGTCGAAGGCCCGCTGAAGGCCGCAGCATTCGACATCCTGTGCATCCGCGAGAACACGGAGGGCGAATATTCCGGCGCGGGCGGTCGTGCCCATCGGGGCATGGCGAATGAGGTGGCTGTGGAGACGGCGATCTTCACCCGCGCGGGCATCGAACGCATCCTACGCTTCGCCTTCGAACAGGCCCGCGCGCGGCGCGGGCACGTCACCTCCGTCACCAAATCCAACGCGCAAAAGCACTCAATGGTCTTCTGGGACGAGATGACCCGCCAGGTCGCGCAGGATTACCCGGACGTGACCGTGACCTTGACGCATGTCGATGCGATGGCCGCGCGAATGGTGATGGCCCCTGAAAGCCTCGACGTGGTGGTGGCCTCCAACCTCTTCGGCGACATCCTCACCGACCTTGGTGCGGCGATCCAGGGCGGGCTGGGCTTTGCGGCTTCGGCCAATATCTGTCCCGACCGCAGCAGCCCCTCAATGTTCGAGCCGGTGCACGGCTCGGCCCCCGATATCGCCGGGCGCGGCATTGCCAACCCCATCGCGGCGATCTGGTCGGCGGCCATGATGCTGGACCATCTAGGCGAGATCGCTGCGGCGAATGCCATCATGACCGCCACGGAAGCCGCAACCGGCCAGGGCATCGGCACACGCCCGGGCCAGCAGTCCACCGATGACATTACCACAGCGATCCTCACTGCACTGGAGACCCTAGCATGATCCTAAACGACCCTGACCTCTTCCGCAACGCAGCCCTGATCGACGGCGACTGGCGGTCCCGCCCCGGCCTGACCGTGACAAATCCCGCAACCGGGGCGTCGCTGGGGGACCTGCCCGACTGCACCGCGGCGGAAACAGAGGAGGCAATCTCGGCGGCGGAGCGGGCGATGAAAAGCTGGGCCTCGCGCACCCATGCGGAGCGGGCGGATATCCTGCTGGCCTGGTACCACCTTATCCTCGACAATACCGAGGACCTGGCGCAGATCTTGACCGCCGAACAGGGCAAACCGCTGGCCGAGGCCCGCGGAGAAGTAGCCTATGGCGCCAGCTTCGTGCGCTGGTTCGCGGAAGAAGCGCGGCGCATCAACGGCAAGATCATTCCCTCCCCCACCGCCGGCAAAAAGATATTCGCCATGAAGGGGCCGGTCGGCGTGTGCGCAATCATCACGCCTTGGAACTTTCCCATCGCCATGATCACCCGAAAGGTGGCGCCTGGGTTGGCGGCAGGTTGCACCATGGTGATCAAACCCTCCGATTTCACGCCTTATTCCGCGCTGGCGCTTGCGGTGCTGGCCGAACGCGCCGGGATCCCGGCCGGGGTGCTCAACGTGCTGACCGGCCGGCCCGAGGCGATCGGCGGCGCGCTGACGAAGAGCCCTGTGGTGCGCAAGCTGTCGTTCACCGGCTCGACCCGCGTGGGCGCGCTTCTGGCCGAGCAATGCGCGCCCACGCTCAAGCGGCTCAGCCTGGAGCTGGGCGGGAACGCCCCTTTCGTGATTTTTGATGACGCCGATCTTGACGCGGCGGTCGAGGGAGCGATCCAGTCGAAGTTCCGCAATGGCGGGCAGACCTGCGTCTGCGCCAACCGGATCATGGTGCAGGTAGGCATCCACGATGCCTTTGTTGCGGCGCTGGCCGCGCGGGTCGACGCGCTCCGTGTGGGCCCCGGCGACCAGAAAGGGATTGACATCGGTCCCATGATCAATCCCGCCGCGATCGAGAAAATCAACGCCCATGTGGCCGATGCCTTGGAGCGTGGTGCGACCCGCGCCACCCGTTCGCGCGATCTGACCGGACAATATGCCGATCCGGTGGTTCTGTCCGGCGCAACTACCGAGATGCGCCTCGCGGCGGAGGAGACCTTCGGTCCGGTCGCGCCGATATTCCGCTTTGAGACGGAAGACGAGGCACTGGCGCTGGCCAATGGCACGCCCTTTGGCCTTGCCGCCTATTTCTACACCCGCGACATGTCCCGGGCGTTCCGCTTCGGCGAGGCACTGGAGTTCGGGATGGTGGGGCTGAATACCGGCCTTCTCAGTAACGAGGTCTCGCCCTTCGGGGGCGTCAAGGCCTCCGGCCTCGGTCGCGAAGGCGGTCAAGAAGGGATCGACGAATATCTCGAAACGAAGGCGATGCATTTCGGCGGTCTCTGAAAGGACCCTGCCGTGGCGGGCTCGATGCATTTATCGGTCGCGTATATCTCTAAGCTAAAAAGTCTCGGGCCACGGTCACTGGTACCGGAGCGATGTCGCGCCGGTCATCGCTCCGCGTCGAGCGAGAGATCGATAGCGACACCGTAGAGCGGCGTTGCTGCGAAGCGATCCAATATGCCTGACCGCGACCACGGCGATTAGAGAACGCCACGGGAGACTATCCGTTTTGTTCACCCTGTGCTGGCGGCTCTTAACGACGTTTGCTCAGTGCGCAGTGAGATGGTCCCCGAAAACTGGACACCCTGCTAAGCTTGCCGCCAACGATGACGAGGAAGAACAGCGTGGCTGGCAAACGAAAGAATTACGGCGCCGAGTTCAAGGCGAAGGTGGCGCTTGAGGCTATCCGTGGTGAGCTGACGGTCGCCGAACTGGTGGCAAAGCACGGCGTGCATCAGACCCTCATCAACACCTGGAAGCGGCAGGCGCTCGAGGGCATGTCCGCAATCTTCTCCGGCAAGGCCGAGGCGAAGGCGGCCGAGAAGGAGGGCGAGATCGAGAAGCTGCACGCCAAGATCGGCCAACTCGTGGTGGAGCGGGATTTTTTAGTCAAAGCCTCCGGACGGTGAGCGTGTCCCGGAGGCGAGAGATGATCGATCCGAAGCACTCGGTGCTGTCGATCACCCGGCAATGTGCGCTGATCGGGATCAGCTGATCGGCGTGGTATGGGCCAGGCAGAACCGAGACACCGCTGAACCTGGCGTTGATGAAGCTGATCGATGCGCAGTTCATGGAGACGCCTTTCTACGGCAGCCGCCAGATGGCGAGGCACCTGCGCAACCAGGGCTACTGCGTCGGGCGCAAGCGCATCCGGCGGCTGATGGCGAGGATGGGCCTGCGCGCTGTCTACCAGCCGCCGCGCACGACGGTGCCCCACCCGGAGCACCGCAAGTATCCGTACCTCCGTGATCGAGCGCCCAAACCAGGTCTGGTGCGCGGACATCACCTACATTCCCATGCGGCGGGGCTTCCTCTACCTCGTGGCGATCATGGACTGGGCGACGCGCCGAGTGCTGTCCTGGCGGCTCTCAAACACGATGGACACCGAGTTCTGCATTGAGGCGCTGGAGGATGCCTTTCGGCTTCACGGACGGCCCGAGATCTTCAATACGGATCAGGGCAGCCAGTTCACCAGCCCGCGCTTCACGCAGCCCTTGCTGGACGCGACGGTGAAGGTCTCCATGGACGGTCGAGGACGCTGGATGGACAACGTCATGATCGAACGGCTATGGCGGTCGCTGAAATACGAGTGCGTCTACCTCCACGCCTTCGAAACCGGGTCTGCGGCCCGGGCAGGCATCGGAAAGTGGATGACCTTCTACAACACCGAGCGCCCACATTCGACACTTGGAGGCAGAACACCGGTCGAGGCCCATCAGGGCCCCGGCCTCAAGGCGGCAGCATGATCACCAGGCAAGCTTAGCAGCGCCGCTAAACTGTCCGGAAAATGGGGACCACCTCAGTCTATGACGGCGCCGATCGTCTGCGCTCTTGCTCGGTTTAAATGCGCACGGCGCGCTGCTTTGCACTTCCCAGATGCGCCGCCAACGCCGCTTCCGCGGAGGCCGCATCTCGGGCGATCAGCGCATCGATAAGGGCAAGGTGTTCGTCCATGACGGAAACCACGAGCTCTGGCAGCATCCGCGTGTCTTCGTTGCGGATCAGCCGGATCTTTATCGAATTGGTGCGGTAGATCGCCGAGATGATGTCATTGCCGAGCGCGTCGATCATCCGGTCGTGCATGTCCCAGTCCATCTGCTGCGCGGCGGCCAGAAGCTGCGGATTCACCCCCTGCAACGCCGCCTCGCGTATGTCGAGATGGCGGCGCTGCAAATCTTGAAGTTCGTCGTCTGTCGCGACTGCTGCGAAGTTGCGCACCGCCTCACGCTCAAGCACCGCGCGCAACTGGAACGCGTTGCGGATCAGGCCAACGTCCACCTGAACGATCTGCAATCCGCGGTTCGGCACAGTGCGGATCAGGCCATCGGCCTCGAGCCGTGGGATCATCTCGCGGATCGCACCGAGTGGCATACCAGTGATCTTCACCAGCTCGCGCTGCGACACGAACTGCCCCATCGAGATTTGACGGGACAGAAGCTGTTCGGTGAATGTCTCGTAGGCCTGGTCGCGCAGCGTCATCTCTTTCTCCGTCAGGGAGCCTGTATGGCAGCGAGTTCTTCCACGCGGGGGGCCAGTGCGGCAATCACTGACGCGTCGGCAGGCTGCAGGGGCGCGCGGGTGCGTTGCCATCCGTCCTCGTCGCGGGCAGCGCCGACGAGCGCCTTGACCAGCGGCGTCACCGGGACCTGCACAATCTCGTCCACGAGGGAATCCAGTGCGGGCTGTGGCTCGCCCGCGTGCACGAGGCGCCGCATCATCCCGGGGAGCAAGTTGGCCATGCCGCTGATCGCACCGGCGCCGCCGAGCGGGGCCGCGCGGGCGAGCAGGCGCTCATCACCAATTAGTATCGCCAGATCGTCCATCGGCAAGAGCGCGGTCGCGTGATCCCAACGGCCCGCGCTATCCTTGACGCCGTAGATCGCCGCGCCGCATGCATCCTTCAGGCGGCGCACCAGCGGCGCGTCGAAGCTCACGCCGGTGACCTGCGGGATATGGTAGAGGATGATCTCGGGGCTGGCGTCGCCAAGGCGCGCGACAAATTCCGTCACCCAGGTGAAGAGCGCATCGTCGGTGATGCCCTTGAAATAGAACGGCGGCGCCAGCAGCAAGCGCGAAGCCCCGCCACTCAAAGCGGCGCGGGCCTGCGTCTCTGCGGTCTCGGGATCACAGGCTGCGATGCCGACCGTGATCCTGTCGGCGGGCACGCCCGCGTCTTTCACAGCGTCCAGCATCGCCGCGCGCTCGCTCATGCCAAGCGAGGCGCCTTCGCCCGTGGTGCCATAGAGCGTAATCCCGTCCACCCCCTGCCCCACGACATCGGCGGCGTGCGCCGCCAGCCGCGCAAGATCCACCGATCCGCTTTCGGTGAACGGCGTCACCATGGCCACGGAGACCCCGAAAAGATGGGCACGGGGCGCGCTTTTCGCGCTCTGGTCAAGGGTCAAAGGGGCGGACATGTGTTTCTCCGAGGCTGAATGCATGACTGACATGTTGCTGGGTTGACAGTGATATTGCAAGCTGTAAATTTCGAAGCAGTTGGTACCCTAGAGGAGGAGTGCGCTGCATGGACGGAGGAGTCCCCAATCCTGCATGCCAGCCGGAGGCCTTGGCCGCGATGCTGTCCGGACTGCCCGAGATCGCGCGCGCTACGCTTATCGATCCGGTGCCGCCGCGCAACTGGAACGACTGGTCAGCGCTCGCGCCGGAAGCGCCTTCCGCGCTGTTCTGCCCACGCTCTGCCGAACAGGTCTCGGCGATCCTCGCCGCCGCCAATGCGGCACGCGTGCCGGTGGTGCCGCAAGGCGGTCTGACCGGCCTCTGCGGCGGAGCGCGCCCGATCGCAGGCGGCATTGCGCTGTCGCTCGAGAAAATGGTCGGAATCGAGGAAATCGATGAGGCATCGGCCACGATGACGGTGCTCGCCGGAACACCGCTTGAGACCATCCAGAAGGCCGCCGCCGAGCGCGGGCTGTTCTTCTCGCTGGACCTCGGCGCGCGCGGTTCCTGCGCCATCGGCGGCAATGCCGGGACCAATGCAGGCGGCAATCGGGTGATCCGCTACGGCATGACGCGCGACCTCGTGCTCGGTGCCGAGGTGGTGCTGCCCGATGGCACCATCGTCAACGCGCTCTCCAAGCTCATCAAGAACAACACCGGCTACGACGTGCGGCAGCTGTTCATTGGCTCGGAGGGCACGCTTGGGGTGATCACCCGCTTGGTCCTTCGCCTGCACCCTGCCCCCGGCTGCACCCATGCGGCCATCTGCGGCCTGTCGGATTATGGCAAGGTGGTCGATCTGCTGCGCGGCGCGCGGCGCAAGCTGGGACCGACGCTTTCCGCATTCGAGGCGATGTGGCCAGACTACTGGCAGGTGGCCTGCGCTGTGCCGGGGGTGCGCGATCCTCTCGAAGGGACGCACGCCCATACCGTGCTGATCGAGGCCCAGGGCACCGACGAAGAGATCGACGGGCCGCGCTTCATGGCCTTTCTTGAGGCGATGTTCGAGGAAGGGGTGATCGACGACGCAGCGATCTCGCAGAGTCTCTCGGACGTGCAGTCCTTCTGGGGGGTGCGCGATGCCTGCGCCGAGTTCAAGACCACGCTGGGGCCGCATCATGCGTATGACGTCGGCCTGCCTACCGGACAGATGGACGCCTTTGCCGATGCCTGCCGCGACGCCGTGGCCGCGGCGGTGCCCGGAGGTCGGTCGGTCTATTACGGCCATATCGGCGACGGCAACCTGCACCTGCTGGCTTGGGTGCCGGGGGCAGAACCGCAGCCGGGCGAGGCGCTCGATGAGGCGGTCTATGCCACGGTGCTCGCTTTCGGCGGCTCGGTTTCCGCCGAGCACGGCATCGGCACGACCAAGAAGAAATATCTCGAATTCTCCCGCACTCCGGAGGAACTGGAGGTGATGCGCCGGGTCAAACACGCACTTGATCCCAACGGCATCCTCAACCCCGGCAAGGTGATCGACGCATGAGACTGCTCCGCGCACTAGAGGCGCATTTCGAGCGCGCCATCCTTGCCATCATCCTTTTCGCGCTGGTCGCGATCCTCGCCGCGCAGGTGGTGTTTCGCTACATCGTTGGCTCGCCGCTGGTGTGGTCCGAGGAACTGGCCCGCTACCTTCTGGTCTGGTGCACTTTCATCGGCGTGAGCCTCGCGGTGCGCGAGGGACGCAATATCTCGGTCGATCTGCTGCCGGTGCTCTGCGGCACGCGCTGGCTGCGCGCCTTCGCGGTGCTGGCGCTGCTCGGCTCCGGGCTCTTCTTCGCGCTGATGGTCTGGTACTCGGTGCCCCTCACCCAGCGGGTCGCGAAGATCGGACAGGCCTCGCCGGGGCTGGGGATACAGATGTGGCTGGTCTACCTCGCGGTGCCGGTCGGCATGGGCATGGCCTTGCTGCGCGCCCTTCAGGCGCTCTGGCTGCTGGTCCGCGACGGGGCCGTTCCGGGCCTTGACCTGACGGACGAGCACGCCGTCATCCACGAAGACGTGTAGGGGGCCCTGATGCTTGCCGTTTATTCTCTTGGCTTCTTTATCGTCGTCTTGCTGCTGAGCATTCCGGTTGCCTTCGCGCTCGGATACGCGGCGCTGCTGCCCGGCTGGCTTGGCGCTCCGACCAACCCGGGGCAAGTGGTACGCTCGGTGGTCACTGCGCTCGACAGCTTCCCGCTGTTGGCAGTCCCGCTGTTCATCTTGGCGGGCGAGATCATGACGCAGGGCGGGCTGGCCCGCCGCCTGTTCAGCTTTGCGGACGCGGTCTTTGGCCGGTTCCGCGGCGGTTTGGCGATGTCTACCGTGGCGGCCTGCATGCTGTTCGGAGCGATCTCCGGCAGCTCGCCCGCGACGGTGGCGGCGATCGGCTCCATGGCGGTGCCCTTGCTGGTGGCGCGCGGCTACGACCTTCGCTTCGCGACCGCATTGGTCACCGCGGCGGGCACGCTCGGCGTCATCGTCCCGCCCTCGATCCCGATGATCATCTACGGCATGTCCGCGCAAGTCTCGGTCTCGGCGCTGTTCATTGGCGGCATTGGACCGGCCCTTGTGATTGGCGCGCTGCTGATGCTCTACGCCCATTTCTACGGGCGCAAGCACGCCGCGCGGATCACCTCTGACGCCGGAACGGTGAGCGCTGCGAAAGCCTTCCGCCAAAGCTTTTGGGCCCTCGTCGCGCCTGTCTTCGTGCTGGGCGGCATCTATGCAGGGGCGTTCACCCCGACCGAGGCAGCGGCCATCGCCTGCGTCTACGGCGGCTTTGTCGCCATGGTGATCTTCCGCGAGCTTTCGCCGTCCGATCTGGGGCGCGTGCTGGTCAACACAGGGCTGACCATCGCACCGATCCTGATCATCGCCGGAACCGGGGCGGCGCTTGGCCGGGTGCTGACACTGCTGCAGGTGCCTGCCGCCATCGGCGAGTTCATCGGCGGCGCGATTGACGAGCGGATCATCCTGCTGCTGCTCATCAACGTGATCCTGCTGGGCGTTGGCATGGTCATGGAAACGCTCTCGGCAATCATCGTATTGACCCCGATCCTGCTGCCCGTGCTCGCCCCTTACGGCGTCGATCCGGTGCATTTCGGACTGATCATGGTGGTCAATCTTGCGATCGGCTTTGCGACGCCGCCGGTGGGGGTGAACATCTATGTCGCGAGCGGCATCACCAAGCTTTCGGTGATCCAGATCTGCCGCGGCCTCGTGATCCCCATCGCCTTGCTTATCATCGGCCTTCTGGTCGTCACCTATTGGCCGGGGCTGACGCTCTGGCTGCCAAGTCTCGCCGGTTGACGACCGCCGAGCGCAACACCCACAGGGAGGACACCACCATGAACTTGAAGACGCTTTCGGTTTCAGCACTGCTCGCGCTTGGCGCAGCGATGCCCGCCGCCGCCGCCGATTATACGATGATCCTCGCGCATACGCTCAACGACAAGTCGCACCCGCTCTACCAGGCGTTCGACAAGATCGAAAAGGACATCGAGGAAAAGTCCGAAGGCCGTATCGACGTGCAGCAGCAGGGCGGCGGCGCCCTGGGCGGCGACCGCGAACTCATGGAATCGCTGATGCTCGGCGACGTGCAGTTCGTGCCCACCTCGACCTCGGGCGCGGTGCAGTTTGTGCCGGAATTCGCGGCATTTGAAATTCCCTACGTGTTCCCGACCGACACCATGCGCCTGCGCAAGATCCTCAACGACAGCGAGTTCTCGGCCTTCCTCGACGGAAAGCTGGCAGAGAAAGGCATCAAGTTCGGTCTGTTCCACAACGCTGGCTTCCGGCAGCTCACCACCTCCAAAGTAGCCGTGCATACGCCCGAGGACATCAAGTCGAACAACCTGCGTATCCGCGTACCCGAAAACCCCTATTCGGTCGCGACTTGGGAAGCTATTGGCGCCGCCCCGACCCCGATCGCGTTCCCCGAGCTTTACGGCGCGCTGCAGCAGAACGTGGTGGACGGTCAGGAAAACCCTTTCGGGCACATCCTCTCGCAGCGGTTCTACGAGGTGCAGAAGTACCTGACCACAACCAGCCACATCCTGCTGGCCAACGTGAACCTCATCAACAAGGAGTGGTATGACAGCCTGCCCGAGGACTTGCAGCAGGTGGTCGACGAGGTGCTTGTGGACGCTGCCAATTTTGAGTGGGACGTGCAGGACGAAATGCTGAGCGAGCAGCGGGCGCAGATCGCCGAGCATATGGAGATCATCGACCTCAGCGAAGACGAACTGCAGCAGTTCCGCGATGCGACCGCGCCCCTGCAGGACATGGTGCGTGAGAATATCGGCGACGAGGCCGTGGACTCGCTGCTGAGCGCGATCAACGCCAACAGCTGATGCGATACAGGCGCGGGGCGGCAGTTCGCCTGCCCCGTGCCATCGCCGATACGAGCTTGCTCACTGGGATGTTGAGCGGAGTGGAACCGGCAACCAGCGTCACTTCGCTGCGACGCTCTCCGCTGCTGATCGGGGTCGCGGTAGTGGTTCTCGCCCCCTACTGCGC
This sequence comes from Alloyangia pacifica, assembly GCF_003111685.1. Taxonomy (NCBI): domain Bacteria; kingdom Pseudomonadati; phylum Pseudomonadota; class Alphaproteobacteria; order Rhodobacterales; family Roseobacteraceae; genus Alloyangia; species Alloyangia pacifica. The sequence goes on from NZ_CP022191.1 coordinate 42,199, forward strand.
ACACTGGCCCAGACGCAAAATTCCTGAAGGGATCCCTGTATGACCATCACCGCATCCACGCCCCGGCCGGTCGGCGATACCGGGCTGACCCTGACCGCCCTTGGCATCGGCTCGGCACCGCTTGGCGGCCTCTATGCCGATGTTTCGCGAGACCAGGCGCTGGCCACGCTTGAATGCGCTTGGAACCTTGGCATCCGCTATTTCGACACCGCACCGATGTATGGGCTCACCCGCGCGGAGCATCTCGTCGGGCACGTTCTGCGCGAGAAGGACGACAGCTACGCGCTCTCGACCAAGGTGGGCCGGCTGATGACCACTGAGCGGCACGGTCGGCCACTCCCCCCCGAACCGCCGAAGAACCCACTCGATCCGGGCTTCGTCAACGCCCTGCCCTTCCGCGAGGTCTTCGACTATTCGTATGACGCCATCATGCGAAGCTATGACGACAGCCAGCAACGCCTCGGCCTGCGCCGGATCGACCTGCTCTATGTCCACGACATCGGCCCGGTCACCCACGGCGAGGCGAACGCCCATCATTGGAACGCCCTGACCAAGAGCGGCGGCTTCCGCGCCCTTCAAGAGCTGAAATCTGCTGGCGACATCAAGGGCTTCGGGCTTGGCGTCAACGAATGGGAGGTGATCCGCGACGCGCTGGAGGAAACCGACCTCGATTGCTGCATGCTGGCTGGGCGCTATTCGCTTCTTGACCGCGATGCCGAAGACAGCTTCCTGCCGATCGCGCAAAAGCGTGGTGTCGCGCTGGCGCTTGGCGGGGTCTATAATTCCGGCATTCTCGCTGCACCCAAGGGCGGGCGGCGCAAGTTCAACTATGCCGACGCACCTGCCGAGATCATCGCCCGCGTCGAGGCGCTTCGCGAGGTCTGCGACGGCTACGGCGCGCCATTGGCCGCCGCAGCGATCCGCTTCCCCATCCGGCACCCTGCTGTCACCTCCGTGGTGATCGGCGCCAAGACCCCCGAGCAGCTTCAACAGAATGTCGAGTGGTTCGGTACCGAATTGCCGGACGGCCTCTGGTCCGATCTCGAAGCCGCGCTTCTCGCGACCAAAGGCCACTAACAAAGGGCTTCGACAATGCTCAAACGTATCGACCCGCTGCTCACCGGGGACCTTCTCGCCATCCTGCGCGACATGGGGCACGGCGACGAAATCGTCCTGACCGACGCCAACTTTCCGGCGGCCGCCTTGGCCCGGCGCCTGATCCGCCTGCCGGGCATCGGTGTTGACCGCGTCGCCGAAGCAATTCTTTCGGTCATGCCCCTCGACGATTTCGTCGTTGCCCCTGCCGCCGCCATGTCTTCTCCCGACGGTCGCCCGCCGATCTACGATGACTTTGATCGCATCCTTTCCGATGCGGCAGGCGCGCCGGTCACGATGGAGGAGATTGACCGCTTTGCTTTCTACGACCGCGCAAAGACCGCCTATGCCATCGTGGCGACGGGCGAACGGCGGCTCTACGCCAACCTCATTCTCAAGAAAGGAGTCCTGCGGGCTTGACGATCGACGCCCATCAGCACTTCTAGCAGATCGATCGCGGAGACTACGCTTGGATGACGCCGGACCTGACCCCGCTCTTGCGTGACTTCGGGCCCGAAGACCTTGCGCCCCTGATAGCCAAGGCCGGGATCGAACGAACCATTGTCGTGCAGGCAGCGGAGACCGAAGCGGAGACCGATTTCCTGCTCGAAATCGCCGCCCGGTCCGATTTCGTCGCGGGCGTGGTGGGCTGGCTCGACATGACGTCCCCGGATTTCGCCAGGCGGCTCGAACACTACATGAACCAGCCGAAGTGGGTGGGGCTCCGGCCGATGCTGCAGGAGCACGATCCCACTCTCATCACCTCGGACGCCTTCCGGGCCGCCCTCTCGGAAGTCGCGCGCCGCAGCGTGCCTGTCGACATCCTGACCTTCCCCCGGCATCTGCCGGCGCTCTTGCAGGTGCTGCCCGACGTGCCCGGTCTGCGCGGCGTTGTCGACCATATGTCAAAGCCGGACATGACCACCGGCGAGTTCGGGCAATGGGGGCAGGACATCACCCGCATCGCCGCACACCCGAACCTTTCGTGCAAAATCTCGGGCGTGGTGACTGAGGCTGGGGCGGATTGGACCGCAGAACGCATCCGCTCCTTCCTGAGCCACGTGGCACGGGCCTTCGGTCCCAACCGGCTGATTTTCGGAACCGACTGGCCGGTGTGCACGCTCGCCGCGACCCATTCAGAGGTCACCGAACTGGCCTGCGCGCTGCTATCGGACCTCTATACGTCCGAAGACCTCACCAAGATCTTCGAAACCAATGCTGCGGAGTTCTACCGGCTGCCTGCACGCTGATCTGCTCGATACCACGCTTCAATGCTTGGCTTGGGCACAGCGCCTTGCTCAGGACCTTATCCCGTGGGGTGAACCTCGATAGAAGGCTGGAGTTTGTCGAGACACTCACACGGCGGGGCGTCTCGTCACGCGATCACGACGCACATTCCACCGGCAGAGATCCAAACATCAATGCACGAGCAGACGCCGGAAAGGACGTTACCATGCACGGCACGACACGGATCTTCACCCGCACGGCAAACACCTAATCTTAGGCGAATGGATCGCCACCAAAGCGCAATCTTCCTCCCAGGCCGTTACCGGCCCGGTGCACCAGTTCCCCGTCCGCACCCTTGATCTGGTTGATCAGGCCTTCAAGGCCGCCGAAGACGCTACGGCTACGCCAGCGGCGAGAGCAGCGCGAAATTCCTCGAGGCCATCGCCGACGAGATCGAGGTGCGCGGCGAGATGACAACCGAGATTGGCCGTTGGAAAACCGGCCGGCCCGAAGGCCACCTGCAGGGCGAGGGTAGCCGCAGCACCGGCCAGCTGCGTTTGTTCACAGAACGCATCCTGAAGGGCGATTATCTCGACATCCGCCATGATGAGGCTCTGCCCGAACGCCAGCCGCTGCCGCGCCCCGACATCAAACTGGTGCATCGCCCGACCGGCCTGGTTGCCGTCATTGGTGCCTCGAACTTCCCGCTCGCTTTCTCCACTTCGGGTGGTGACACCGCTGCCGCGCTGGCCGCGGGCTGCCCTTGGTCGTCAGGGGCCACGGCGCGCACCCCGGCACCGGCGAAATCGTCGCAGAAGCGATCCTCGCCGCGATCGAGAAGACTGGCATGCCCAAGGGCGTCTTCCCGCTGGTGCAGGGCGGCAAGCGCGACGTCGGTCAGGCGCTGGTGCAGCACCCGCTGATCAACGCCGTGGTTTTCACCGGCTCGCTGGGCGGCGGTCGCGCGGTGTTTGATCTCTGCGCGCAGCGCGACGTGCCGATCCCCTTCTTCGGTGAGCTGGGCTCGGTGAACCCGATGTTCATACACCCCGAGGCGATGAAAGCGCGCGGCGCTGACATCGGCACCGGCTGGGCTGGCTCGCTCACCATGGGCGCCGGCCATTTCTGCACCAACCCCGGCATCGCGGTGGTCGAAACCGGTCCCGAGGGCGACGTTTTCGTGGCCGCGGCTGCCGCGGCGCTGAAGGGCGTCACCACCCAGTGCATGCTCACCGATGGTATTACGCAGACCTATAAGGACGGCAAGTCGCGCTTCGATGGCCGCAATGCCGTGAAACCGTGCAGCCGGTGCTTGTCACCGACAGCGAGGGCCGCAACGCGCTGCCCAACCTTTTCGAGACCGACGCCACCAATTACCTGCAGGGCCACGCGCTTGACGAAGAGGTCTTCGGCCCGCTCGGCCTAGTGGAGCGTGTTTCGGGTCCGGACGAAATGAACCAACTGGCGCGCGGCTTCGAAGGCCAGTTCACCGCGACGCTCCATATGGACGAGGGGGACACCGCCCCGGCGCAGCGCCTGATGCCGGTGCTCGAGCGCAAGGCGGGCCGGCTGTTGATCAACGGTTCCCCACCGGCGTCGAGGTCCGCGAGGCGATGGTGCAGGGCGGCCCGTACCCGGCCCCGACCAACTTCGGCGCGACCTCGGTCGGCACCATGTCGATCCGCCGCTTCCTGCGCCCGGTCAGCTATCACAACCTGCCCGATGCGCTGCTGCCGGTCGATCTGAGTGCAGTCAGCGATATTATCGCTTGCTCAGTCCTTGCAGAATGCACAGTGAACCATCCCTGTGACTCACAAATCATGGAACATTCGTTGCCACGGACCGAGCCATCAGAGAATTGAACGCGCGACCGTCTTCGACTTGGCTCCGAGGCGCTCCGTTCCGCCGTCTGGGCGCCGGCTGCGCGCGAGCCCTAATCCGGTATTTGGGAGCGTAAGGCAAAAACGTGTGCTTCAAACCTGCCGTCAGGTGCCACTCCAAGGTCGCGCTCGAAGGGAGTCGCGGGACGGCAACTCTCAGAAGGCCACAATCAGCGAAAACCCAAAGCAAAAAGGGTCAAACCTTCATAACGCAGGAGCTGAGCTTCCTTGTCATCACGATCGCAAGCGAGCATGGTGTCCACTCTGAGGCGTCGCCCGCCAACGCGGAGATCTCCACGTTTCTAGCGCGTCGGACACTTCGGAACTCGCGAGACCAACTGTATTACGGCTCCAGCAAGGCGGCGTAGGGAGGCCAGATGACGTTTATCGGTATCGACGTGGGAACCGGCAGTGCGCGCGCCGGGGTGTTCGACGAGCGCGGAACGCTGCTCGCCGCCAGCGGGCGCGAGATCACAATGTGGCGTCCCCGTCCTGGCTGGGCACAGCAGAGCAGCGCCGATATCTGGGAGTCGATCTGCGCCGCAGTGCGCGAGGCGGTCGCGGCCTCGGGCGTCCGGCCGGAGGAGGTCGCAGGACTCGGCTTCGACGCCACCTGCTCGCTGGTGCTGGCGGATGCCGCGGACCGGCCCGTCTCGATCGGCCCGGAGGGCGCGGCCGGGCAGGACGTGATCGTCTGGATGGATCACCGGGCGCTCTCGGATGCTGAGGAGATCAACGCCATCGGCGGCGCACCGCTGCGCCACGTCGGCGAGGTGATCAGCCCCGAGATGCAGATGCCCAAGCTGCGCTGGCTCCAGCGCGAGATGCCGCACCGCTTCGCCCGCGCAGCGCACCTGTGGGATCTGCCCGACTGGCTGGTCTGGCGCGCCTGCGGCAGCCGGGCGCGCTCGCTCTGCTCGCTGGTCTGCAAGTGGACCTATCTCGGCCATCTCGGGCTTGAAGGCGAGGGTTGGGATGACGACTTCCTTTCGACGATCGGCCTCGACGCGCTGACCGGCCCCGAGGGCCACGCGCGCATCGGCACCGAGATCGCCACCCCCGGCACCCGGCTCGGCGGGCTGACGGCGCTGGCCGCGGCCGAGCTTGGCCTGCCCGAGGGCATCGCGGTCGGCGCGAGCCTCATCGACGCCTATGCCGGGGCGCTTGGCACGCTGGGTGCGGGTGCCGCGCAGAGCCTCGCAATGATCGCCGGGACCTCGACCTGCCACATCGCGGTGACCGCCGAGCCCGCCTATGTGCCGGGCGTCTGGGGGCCCTATTTCGGCGCGCTTCTGCCTGGGCTATGGGTCAACGAGGGCGGGCAGTCTGCGGCCGGGGCACTCATTGACGCCCTCCTCGCCCGCCATGGTGCCTATCCTTCGCTGAGAGCCGAAGCCTTGGCCGCGGGCCGGCACCCCGCCACCTTGCTCGATGCCCGGCTCTCCGAGATGGCAGAGGATACGGCCACGCTCACCCGTTCGCGCCACGTCCAGCCCGACGCGCATGGCAACCGCTCGCCGCTGGCCGCGCCCTGGCGCAGGGGCGGCATCGACGGAATCACGCTCGACACCGGGCGCGACGATCTCGCGCTCGACTACCTTGCGACGCTGCAGGCGCTCGCCTACGGCACGCGGCACATTCTGGAAGAGGTGCGCGCCGCCGGGGCCGCGATCGACAGCATTGTTGTCTCGGGCGGGCTGGCGAAGAACGCGCTCTACCTGCGCGAGACGGCGGATGCCTGCGGTGTCCCGGTGATCGTCCCGGAGGCCCGCGAGCCGGTGCTTCTCGGCTCGGCCATGCTCGGCGCAGTAGCGGCTGGGGCGCAGCGCTCGCTCGCCGAGGCGATGCGCGCCATGGCCCCCGCGGTGGAAGAAATCGCGCCGCGGGGTGGTGCAATTGCCGCCTACCATGACGCAAAGTACCGCGTGTTCCGCCGGATGCAGGCGGATCACGCGGCCTATCGCGAGATAATGGCGGCGGGGTGAAATCCCCTCGCCCTGCCGGGTCACCCGTGCAGAGCGCGCTCGGGCCCCGCGAAACGGGCCCTGGCGAACTGCGCCTGGTGCCAGTGCGGATAGATCAACGGCGGGCGGCTCACCGCGTCGATGCGGGCGAGTTCGTCGTCGCTGAGATCCACGTCGAGCGCGCGCAGGTTGCGCTGCATCTGTTCTGGCGCGCTGGCACCGACCACCAGCGAGGCCACCGCCGGACGGCCCAGCGTCCAGGCCAGCGCCACCTGCGCCGCCTCGACCTCATGCGCGGAACCGATCTCGGCCAGCACGTCGACGATGTTCCACAGCCGATCCCAGTCGCGGATCGGCGGCTCAGTCCAGCCTTTCGCCTGCCGGCTGCCCTCGGCGAAACCGTCGCGGCGGTGCTTGCCGCTGAGCAGCCCGGCGGCGAGCGGGCTCCAGACCGTCACCCCCAGCCCCTGGTCGAGAGAGATCGGCAGCAGCTCGTATTCCGCCTCGCGCGCCTCGACGGTGTAATGGATCTGCTGGGTGACAAATCGCGTCAGATTGTGTCGCTCCGAGGCCATCAGCGCCTTCATCAGCTGCCAGCCGGTGTAGTTCGAGCAGCCGGCGTAGCGGATCTTGCCCTGCCGGGTCAGCGTGTCGAGCGCCTCCATGGTCTCCTCGACCGGGGTCAGCCCGTCCCATTCGTGGATGTGGTAGATGTCGATGTGGTCGGTGCACAGCCGCTTCAGGCTGCGCTCGCACTCGCGGATCAGGTGCCAGCGGCTGGCGCCCTCGTCGTTCGGCCCGTCACCGATGCGCATCCGCGCCTTGGACGAGATCAGCACCCTCTCGCGCCGCCCCTCGAGCGCCGCGCCGAGGATCTCCTCGGCCAGACCCGTCGAGTACATGTTGGCTGTATCGAGCAGATTGATGCCGTGATCGAGGCAGGTGTCGATGAGCCTTTGCGCCTCGGGCACGCCCTGCGCGCCCACCATGCCGAAATCGCCCTTGCCGCCGAAGGTGAAGCTGCCCATGGCGAGCGCCGAAACCTTCAGCCCGCTGCGTCCGAGTTGCCTGTAATGCATGTTGTCTCCTTCTGTGCGTCGCGGTCGTGGCGGCTGGCTCAGCCCTGCGCCGCATCCCGTGCCACGTCGCGCATGACCTCGATAAGGATCAGCGCCACGGTGCCGCCGGCATCCGGCAGGCCGCGCGATTTTTCCTGGAAGGCCGCCGCTTTGCCGTGCTGCGCAACCATCAGCTTGGTCGCTTCCAGCGCTTCTTCCGCGGCCTCTGCCGCGGCCTCCAGCGCCCCAGAAAGACCCACGTCGCTGCCCTCGAGCGCGGCGGCGATCGGGTCGAGCACGTCGAGTACCGTCTTGTCGCCGAGCTGCGCCTTGCCGCGCTGCGCCACACCGTCCGCATAGGCGCGCCAGAAGGCAGCCGCCTCGGCGGTGCCGAACTGCTCGGCGCCCTCCAGCGCCTTGAAGCCGCGCAGGAAACCGGTGGCCATTAATGTGCCCATGGTCGAGGGCGCGGCCTTGGCCAGCGCCGCCCCCGCCGCCTTCATCTGCCCGGCGACGGACGCGCCATCGAGCCCGTGCACCGCCTCGTTGGCGGCGGCAAAGCCCTTGGACATGGTGATCCCGAGATCGCTGTCGCCGACCTTGCCGTCGAGCGCGATCAGCGCCTCGCGCTCGGCCGCGAAGCGCTCGGCCCAGGCGGTGTAGAGCGAGCGCATCTGCTCCGCAGTCAGTGCCATGGTCTTATCCCTTGATGTGCTTGAAGAACGGCGTGTTCGCCGGCTCGGCAATCAGCGGCTCCAGCTCGTCGTCGAGGTGCAGCACCGAGATCGACGCCCCGGCCATTTCCATCGACGTGGCAAACTCGCCGAGCCAGCAATGGCGGATCCTCACGCCGCGCTCCTCCATCAGGATCGAGACCCGGCGGAACAGGACGTAGAGTTCCTCGAGCGGCGTGCCGCCGAGGCCGTTGAGCAGGACGGCCACCTCGTCGCCGGAATTGTAGTCGGTCTCGGCGAAGATCTTCGCCATCATCGTGTCGACCACCTCGTCGGCGGGCTTGATCGTCTCGCGCGAGATACCCGGCTCGCCATGGATGCCCATGCCGATCTCCATCTCGTTCTCGCCGATCTCGAAACCGGGCTTGCCCACCTCGGGCACGATGCAGGGCGAGAGAGCTACCCCCATGGTGCGGGTGCGGGCGCGGGCCTTGTCGGCGATGCGGGCGACCTCTTCGAGCGGCAGCATCCGAGCCGCCGCCGCGCCGGCGGCCTTGTAGAGAAAGAAGATCCCGGCCACGCCGCGGCGCTTGTGCTCTTCGCCGACCACCGAGGAGGCGACATCGTCATTGCCCATCACGGTGCGGGTCGCGATGTCCTCCAGCTCGGCCAGCTCGCCGGCCATGTCGAAGTTCATGATGTCACCGGTGTAGTTGCCGTAGAGGTAGAGCACCCCGGCGCCCTGGTCGACGTATTTGGTCACCTCGAGGATCTGGTCCGAGCTCGGCGACTGGAACACCCCGCCCACGGCGCAGCCGTCGAGCATGGTCTCGCCGACGAAGCCGAGGAAAGTCGGCAGGTGTCCCGAGCCGCCGCCGGTGACGATGCCCACCTTGCCGGGCACGGGATTGGCGGTCACGTAGCAGCGCAAGTCGCCTGCGGCATAGGTCACTTCAGGGTGGGCGCGGTAGATGCCGTCGAGCATCTCGTCGACGAAGGCCTCGGGATTGTTGAGAAACTTCTTCATGGGCTCACTTCCGGGTTCGGGATTGCAGTTTACGGCGGCGGGTCACGAAGAAGGCCGCGGCGAGAAGGATGAAGGCGCCGACCACGACGCGCTGCCAGGTCGAGGGGATGCCCACCAGCACCAGCACGTTATTGACTACGGTGATCAGCAGCACGCCCGTGACGGTGCCTAAGACCGAGCCGGTGCCGCCGGTGATCCGCGCCCCGCCCAGCACCACGGCGGCGATCACGCCGATCTCGGTCCCCACGAGGTCGAAGGGATTGGCCATGCGGTTGGCGCAGACGTGCACGATCCCCGCCAGCCCGGCGAGCCCGCCGGCGAATGCGAAGACGAAGAGATGCACCCGGCGCTGGTCGTAGCCGAGCCGAGCCGCCACCTCGGGGTTGCCGCCGGTGGCAAATATGGCGCGGCCCATCAGCGTGCGGTTGAAGATCACCCAAGTCAGCAGCGCGGCGGCCGGGAAGACCAGGAAATACCAGGGCAGCGTCACCGTCGCGCCGTTCGCGGTGGTGACGTCGAACATCGAGGCCTTGCCGAAGGCGACCATCTGCGGCGGCAGCTCCATCAGCCAGACCGTGCCGACAAAGGCCAGCAGGATGCCTCGGAACAGGTATTGCGTGCCGATGGTGACGATCAGCGCCGCCACCTTGAGGCCGTGCACCAGCCAGCCGTTGACCGCCCCGAGCATGGTGCCGCCGAGCACGGCGATGACCAGGATTGCCGCCATCGGCAGCCCCGGCGCGACCTTCAGCACGAAGAGCGTCAGCGAGTACATGGTGAGCGCCGCGATTGCGGTGAAGCTGACGTCGATACCCCCCGCCGCGAGGATCGCGAAGACCCCCAGCGCGAAGAGCCCGGTGACCACCGAGGCGCGCCCCATGTCGATCAGCGAAGTCGGCGACAGGAAGGCCGGGTTGATCACCGCCACTGTGACGCAGATGGCGATCAGCAGGCACAGGCTGACCAGTTCCGGACGGCGCGCGAAGGTCTCGGCGATACCCGGGCGGCGGCGGGCCGCGGCCTCGGCGGTCTCTGTCGTGTCTGCGGTATCGAGGGAAGATTGGGTCATGGTCATTCAGCGGCCTCCAGCTGGGAGGCGAGCATTGCCTGGTAGATGTCGTCATCGCTGGCGGTCGCACCGGCGACCTCGGCCGCGACCCTCCCGGCGTTCATCACCAGGATGCGGTCGCAGTTCTGCAGCAGCTCGGGCAGGTCGTCCGAGACGATGATCAGCCCGATGCCGCGCTCGGCCATGGCTTGGATGGCGCGATAGATCGTGTCCTTCGAGCCCACGTCGACGCCCACGGTCGGCCCGTGCAGGACCAGCAGGCGCGGCTCGATGCTGAGCCAACGGCCGATCAGCACCCGCTGCTGGTTGCCGCCCGAGAGCGTCCCCACAGGCAGGTCGATGTCGGAGGTGTTGAGCTGCATCTCTTCCGAGATGCGCCGCGCGGCGGCGCGGGCCTTGCTACGATCGACGGTGCCGAGCGGTCCGAGGATGCGGTCGAGGATCAGCGTCACCTCGTTGTCGAGGATCGATTTCTCGATGAACAGCCCCTCGCCCAGCCGGTCCTCGGGCACGTAGCCGATGCCAAGCTCGATGGATTGCGCGGGCGTGTCGATGCGCACCGGCGCGCCGGCCATGCTGACCCGCCCGTCGGTGATCGCGCGATGCCCCGACAGCGCCAGCGCCAGCTCGTTGCGGCCCGAGTCCGACAGGCCGGTCACGCCGAGGATCTCGCCCTTGTGCAGCACCGTGCTGACCCCCTGGAAGGCCTCGTCCGAACCGAGCCCCTCGAGGCGCAGCAGCTCCTCGCCCAAGGGCGCGCCCGAACGGTAGCGCCGTGCCTCGATCTCGCGCCCGGTCATCAGCGCGCTGAGCTGGCTGCGGCTGTAATCCTCGATCGGCCCCTGCGCCACGCATAGCCCGTCGCGGAAGACGATGGCCTGGCCGCCGATGCGGTAGCATTCCTCGAGCTTGTGGGTGACGAAGAGCACCGCGACATTCTGTGCGCGCAGCCGGCCGACCACCTCGATCAGCGTCTCCACCTCGTGCCGCGTGAGCGAGGTCGTCGGCTCGTCCATGATCACCAGCCGCGCGTCCTGGGCAATGGCGCGGGCGATGGCGACACGCTGACGGATCGCCAGCGGCAGGTCCGACACGCGGGTGCCCAGCAGCGTCCGGGTCGGCTCCAGGCCGACCTCGCGCAGCGCCTTGGCCGCGGTCTCGCCCAGCTTGCCGCGGTCGAGCCAGCGCAGCATCCGGCCGTGCCCGCCGACCAGCTGTTCGCCAAGCGCGACGTTCTCGGCGACCGTCAGGTTCGGCAGCAGCGAGAGGTCCTGGTAGACGGTCTCGATCCCCGCCTCGAGCGCCATGATCGGGCTCAGCGCGGCGTGGTGCACCCCGTCGAGCAGGATGTCGCCCTCGGTCGGCGCATGGGCGCCGGACATGATCTTGATGACCGTGCTCTTGCCGCAGCCGTTCTCGCCCAGCAGGTGGTAGGCCTCGCCGGCGCGCAGGGTCAGATCGACCCCGCGCAGCGCGTGCACGCCGCCGAACCGCTTGTGGATGCCGCGCAGCTCGAGAAACGGCTGATCCTGAAGATCGCTGTGGGTCACGGGAAATGCGCCTCTTGATCGGATGTGTCCGAGGGCGCGGTCAGGCGCCCCCGTGCGCAGGGCAACCTCAGAAGAGGTAGTCCTTGTAGGTGTCCTTGTCGGCCAGCACCATGCCGTTGCCGATCAGCAGCTTGCCGTCGCCCGGGCCATCCTTGAGCGTCACGCTCTCATAGCCCTCGACGCCGAGATCCATGCCATCGGAGAGCTCGCCGCCCTCGAGCAGCAGCTTGGCCACGGCGTTCATCGCCATTCCGGCCTTCTGCGGATCCCAGAAGCCGATCGCGGTGATCGCGCCGCTGTCGAGATAGGCCGCCGAGGGGTTCGGCAGACCGGTGCCGACGAGGCAGACCTGATCGGTCAGACCGGCCTCCTCGATGGCGCGGCCCACGCCCAGCACATCGTTGCCCGCCGAGGTCTGGAAACCCTTGATGTCGGGATGCTTGCGCAGCACTTCCTTGGCCTTCTCATAGGTGCCGTTGGCGTCGTCAAAGCTCTCGTTGTTGGGATCGACCAGTTCCATGCCTGGGTACTTCTTGGCATTCTCCTCGCCGGCACCGACCCATTGCATGTGGGTGCGGCTGCCCAGCGAGCCGACGAAGGTGGTCCACTTGCCCTCGCCGCCCATGCAGTCCGCCAGACGCTCGTTCAGCGCTGCGCCATACTCGGCGTTGTCGAAGGCCTCGACATCCACCATCGTGTTCATCTGGTTGTCGGCCTCGTGGGTCACGATGATCGTGCCGCGATCCATGGCACGCTTGAAGATGCCTTCGAGGATTGCCGGGTCCATCGGCACCACCGCCAGCGCGTCGGTGCCCTTGGCAATGAGATCCTGCACGATCTGCAGCTGCTGGGCGCTGTCCGCCTGCGCCGGGCCGACCTGGCTGATGGTCATGTCAGGGTTCTGCTCGGCAAAGAGCTCCACCCCGGTCTCCATCCGGTCGAACCACGGAATGCCGCTGATCTTGACCACCGTGGTGATCGTGCCCTCGGCCATCGCGGCGCTAGCGGCGGTGACCATCAGGGCCGCGGCGCAGCCCAGTTTGAACGTCTTCTTCATGGTATACTCCTCCCTAGAGTTCCCTCGTACTCAGACCTTCGACGCGCGAGGGACCCGCGCCGAAGTTATCCCAGCGGCCAGCCTCTCGATGAGTTCGAACCGCCCCACCGCGAGGAAGGCGAGCAGCAGCGCGCCCCAGGCGAAGTCGCGGACGAAGTTCGACAGGCCGATGAAATTCAGAAGGCTCGACAGCAGCTGCAGCACCACGGCCGAGAGCACGACGCAGAACACCCGCCCGTAGCCGCCCTCGGGCCGTACCCCGGCCATCACCGCGATCAGGATCGCGATCAGCAGGTAGCTGGTGCCATAGTCCCACTTCACGTTGACGTTGCGCGCGGCGATGATCACCCCCGACAACCCCGCCAGCGCGCCGGACAGCGTATAGGTGACGGTAAAGACGGTGTTCTTCGAGAAGCCGCTGAAGTCCGCCGCACGCGCGTTGGCACCGGTGAGCATGAGCCGCATCCCGAAGGGGGTGAAGCGCAGCACCCCGCCCAGCACCAGCGCCACGCCCAGGAAGATCAGGAAGCCGTAGGGCACGCCGAGGATAACCCCGTTGCCCAGCTCGTAAAGCGGGTCCGGCGAGCCGATGGTCACCGACCGCCCGTCCGAGAAGACCACCGCCAGCCCGGTGAACAGCATCTGCGTGCCCAGCGTGCAGAGGATCGGCGTAATCCCCAGACGCGAGATGATCAGCCCGTTCAGCAGCCCGCCGAGTGCCCCCACCACGAGCGCACCGAAGGCGAAGGCGAGGGTGAAGGCCCAGGGCGCCTCGTAGGCCGAGAAGAGCTGCGTCGCCACCAGCCCCGACGCCACGCCCGACAGGTTCGCCAGCGCGATGCCCGACAGGTCGATCCCGCCGTTGCCGGCGCACATGGCCAGCATCACGCCGATCGCCAGAAGCCCGATCTCGGGCACCTGGGTCGCCATGGACTGCAGGTTGAACAGGGACAGGTAGGTACCGCCCGAGGCGACTCCGCCGATCGCCAGCAAGACGATCACGAGCACCCAAAGAATTGCCAGGCGGCCATCTAGCTTACGCATCCTCTCCTCCTAGGATTTAGTAAACTTACTCTTGATTTAGTAAATCGCTAACAAATAATTCAGGAGCGTTCAATAGTCTTTCCGTTGCAGTCACGAAGGCGTTCTGTCTTGAACATTCCTGCGTTCGGAACGATGTTTACTAAACAACACCAGCGCCAGGGGCCCGCGACAAACCATGACAAAACAAGAGAAAAAGCCGGTCACCCTGCGTCAGGTCGCCGAATGTGCCGGGGTTTCCGCCGCCACCGCCTCGCTGGTTCTGAACGGCAAGGGCGACATCTCGGAGGCGACTCGCCAGCGGGTGCTGAGCGCCGTGCGGCAGATGAAATACAAGCCCCGCAACGGCCGCACGCGCCCCGATTCCGTCAACACGCTGCGCTTTCTCAAAATCGCCCGCCACGGCCACACGGTGAACCGCGACCACAATCACTTCATCTCCGACTACATCGACGGCATGTCCTACGAGGCGACCCGCCGGGACTATTCGCTGCAGGTCGAGAGCTTCGAGGGCACCGACGTGGACAAGATCGCCGAGTCCCTGCGCTCGGGCGACCTGCGCGGAGCGGTGATCCTCGGCACCGAGCTGACCAAGGAAGAGGTGCAGTGCCTCGCCCGCGCGCCCCTGCCGGTCGTCTTCATCGACACCTACCACCCGCTGCTCGACCTCAGCTTCGTCGACATGGACAACGACCAGGCGGTCTTCGCGTTGCTGCGCCACCTCGCCGGGCGCGGCTTCCGGCGCATCGGCATGGTGGCCAGCCACACCGCGGTGACCAATTTCGCGCTGCGCCACGACGCCTTCCTGCGCGGCATGGCGGCGCTGGGGCTCGAGGCGGACGAGACGCTGATCCTATCGGTGGATTCGACGCTCGAGGGCGCCTACAGCGACGGACTCGCTCAGCTTGCTGCCGCCCCGCGCGTGGCCGAGGCCTATTTCTGCGCCAATGACATGATCGCCTTCGGCTTCATTAAGGCGCTGCGCGAGCACGGGCTGCGCATCCCGGAGGATGTCTCGGTCGTGGGGTTCGACAACCTGCCGATGAGTGCAATGAGCGAGCCCGCCCTTAGCACCATCGAGGTGCCGAAGCGCCGCATCGGCGCGATGGCGGTGCGCCTGCTCGACGACATGCTGATCGCCACCGCGCCGGAGCCCGCCACCAAGGTGCTGATCAGCGGCGCGCTCGTCGGCCGCGAAAGCGTCGGGACTCCAAGCGGCGACTGAGGATCAGCGCGGCGCGGGTCCGACCGTGCCGCGGCGGATGAGCGCCGGGGGCAGCACCGAGACCTGCGCCGGGGACTCCCCGAGCAGGCAGCGCGCCGCGGCGCGGCCGATCTCGGACTTGTCCACCGCCACCGTCGTCAGCCCGGGCCAGGTAAACGCCGCCTCGTCCATGTCGTCGCAGCCGATCAGCGACACCTCCCGCCCCGGCTCGAGCCCCAGTTCGCGGATCGCGGCCAGCACCCCGAAGGCCACCAGGTCGCTGAAGCAGACCAGCCCGGTCGGGGCGTCGGTTTCCCGCAGCAGGTCGAGCGCTGCCGATCGCCCGAAGGCCCGGCTCGTCGGCCCGTGACGGACCAGCGGCGGCGGCAGCCCGGCCTCCTTAAGCGCGGCGCGGAAGCCGCCAAACCGCCCGCGCGCGGTCGAGGTGTCCTGCCCGCCGCCGATCCAGCCGATGCGCCGATGCCCCGCCTCGATCATGCACTCTGCCGCCAGCCGCCCGGCAAGCGGGTCATCGTTGACGAACTGCGGCAGCGCCACCCCCTCGACCTGCCGCGAGAAGATCGCCGTGGGCACGATCGGCGTCGCCCCGGGTCCACGCGGCAGCAGCACGTCGAGATCGGTGGGGCCAGTGCCGTGTACCGGGCAGAGCACGATCCCGCCCACCCCATGCTCGAGCGCAGTCTGCAGGAAGCGCCGTTGTTGATCGAGGCTCTCGCGCGCGACGCCGAGAAAGACTTTGCGGTCGCGGGTGCAGAGCTCGTCCTCGATCTGCACGAGGAACTCGTTGAACACCGGGTTGGACAGGTCGCTGAGGCAGACCGCGACGAGGTGGCTCTCGGCTCGGCGCAGGTCGGCGGCGGCGCGGTTGTAGATGTATCCGAGCCGCACTGCGGCCTGGCGCACCGACTCGGCCGTGGCGGCAGGAATCCGGGGATGCGCGCGCAGCGCAAGCGAGACGGAGGACACCGATAGCCCCAGCTCCTCGGCGATGTCGCGCAGCGTCGTTCTTTTTGTCATGCCATTCCCGCCTTTATTCCTTCAGTATCCGCGCGCTTTCGCCGAACCAATCAAAAAATGCTTAGTCAAACGATTGACTAGAGATGGTATACCATGGTCCAACTATCCCCGGGCACTGTCGGAGGATGCTTTGGGGCAGTGCATCAATGGGAGGATTACATGTACAGATTTGCACGGGTGGCCGTTTGCGCCGCCGCCATTGCCACGTCCGGAACCGCGGTGCTTGCGCAGGACAGCTGCGATTGGAAACCCGACCGCGCGGTCACCTACATCGTGCCCTGGGGCGCAGGTGGCGGCACCGATGCCAACTCGCGGATGCTGGCGAGTCTTCTTGAGAAGTCCTGGGGCGTGCCGTTCAACGTGGTGAACCGCACCGGCGGGAACGGCGTCACCGGTCACTCGGCGATCTCGCGCGCCGAGCCCGACGGCTACACGGTTGGCGCTGTCACGGTCGAGATCAACACCATGCACTGGGTTGGCCTGACCGAGATGACCTACGAGGACGTCACCCCTATCGCGCTGATCGACATCGTCCCCGCATCGGTTCTGGTAGGCAAGAAGAGCCCGTTTGGTACTGTCAACGAACTGCTCGACTATGCGCGAGAGAACCCTGGCGAGCTGACCGGCTCGGGCACGT
This sequence comes from Alloyangia pacifica, assembly GCF_003111685.1. Taxonomy (NCBI): domain Bacteria; kingdom Pseudomonadati; phylum Pseudomonadota; class Alphaproteobacteria; order Rhodobacterales; family Roseobacteraceae; genus Alloyangia; species Alloyangia pacifica. The sequence goes on from NZ_CP022191.1 coordinate 58,720, forward strand.
CCCTCGGGGGCATTTGGCACCTGGCCCTGGCCGGGATGCTGAACGCCGAGGGGATGGCCCCCGACGCGATCCGCTGGATTCCCTCGCAGGGCGCCGCCCCGGCGCTGCAGGAACTGGTCGCGGGCGGCGTCGACGTCGCCACCCCCGCCCTGTCCGAGGGCAAGACGCTCGTAGAGTCCGACGAGGTCAAGGCGCTGGCCTACATGCACCACAGCCCGATGGAGGCGCTGCCCGATGTTCCGCTGACCTCCGAGGCTCTCGAAAGCGGCTGGACCCTTGCGGCCTACATATCCATCTCCGGTCCCGATGGGATGCCCGCGAACATCGTGTGCTCCTATGAAAAGGCTGTGGCTGAAGTCGTCGCCTCGCAGGAGTGGGCCGACTTCAAGGCCAGCCGCGGCGCCGAGGTGGTCGACATGGGCGCGGAAGATCTCGCCGCGTACATGCAGCAGCAGGACGCAGCGCTCGGCGAGGTGATCCAGGCCGTCGGCCTCGCCAAGTAAGCGGGCCGGGACAAATGACTGCAACACGGGACATCGTGACGGGGGCGGCGCTTGTCGCCCTCGGCACACTGATGATCTGGATCGCCTCGGGCTTTCCGCAGATCGGCGCCATGGCTTTTGGCCCCGACCTCTTTCCGCGCATAATCGCCTCAGGGCTGATCCTGTCGGGGCTCGGCATCCTTCTCGAGGCGGCGCGCGGCATCGCCCCGGCAAGCGAAGGAAGTCGCCTTCAGGCGCTGCCGATCCTGATCTTGCTGGCGTTGGTGGCCGCCTTCGCGGTCCTGTTGCCGGTTCTCGGATTTCACATCGCTGCGGCACTGGCGCTGCTCATTGCGGTGTGGGTTTTTGGTGGCGGCTGGCCAATCGCGACTGCCGTGGCGCTGCTCGCGCCCATCGTCCTGCATTTCGTGTTCTACAGCGTACTGCGGGTGCCGCTGCCATGGGGCCCACTAACCCAGGTGGCCTGGTAGGGGACTGGTCATGGACATTTTTGCGATCTTCACCGCCGTGCTTGAACCGCACCTCATGGCGACGGTTCTGCTGTGCACGCTCTACGGCGCCTTCGTCGGCTCGATGCCCGGGCTCACCGCGACCATGGCGGTCGCGTTGCTGGTCCCCTTCACCTATTTCATGGGCCCGGCGCAGGCGGTGGCGGCCATCGTCGCCACCACCACCACCGCAATCTTCGCTGGCGATATCTCGGGGGCGCTGCTCAAGATGCCCGGCACTCCCGCCTCGGCAGCCTATGTCGAGGACAGCTACGCGCTGGCCCAATCCGGCAAGCCACGCACCACGCTGTTCGTCTCACTGTTTGCCGGGGTCCTCGGCGGTATCATCGGGGTGATCCTGCTTGCCTTAGCGACACCACAGCTCGCCCGGCTCTCCGCCAGCTTCTCAAGCGACGAAGCGTTCTGGCTGGCGACGCTGGGGCTTAGCTGCGCAGTCTTCGTCGGCGGGGCATCGGTGGCACGCAACTTCGCATCGCTTTTCATAGGACTCGCTATTGCCACGGTCGGCATCGACGTCGCCGTGGGCCATCCGCGCTACACGTTCGGGCTCATGGATCTCTACGACGGTGTCAGCTTCATCCCGGCGATGATTGGCCTCTTTGCGCTGTCCGAACTCCTGCGCAATGCCGGTTCGGGCGAAGAGACCAAGCTGCGACGGATCAAGATCGAGCCACTCAGCGCGGCCCTGTGCGGCGCGCTGCACGAGATCCGCACCCGCTGGGTTTCAGTGATGCGCTCGGGGCTCGGCGGTACAGTAGTTGGCGCTCTGCCCGGTGCGGGCGCCGACGTGGCCGCGTGGATCGCCTACGCCCTGTCGCGGCGGTTCTCGCGCACTCCGGAGAAATTTGGCAAGGGCCATCTCGAGGGGATCGTTGACGGCGGAGCCGCGAACAACGCCGCCGTGGCGGGTGCATGGACCCCGGCGCTGGTATTTGGCATCCCCGGCGACAGCGTAACCGCCATCGCGATCGGCGTGCTGCTGATGAAGGGCCTCACGCCCGGTCCGGATATCTTCACCACCGATGCCAACCTCGTCTACACGATCTTCGGCGCCTTCTTCATGGCCAACCTGCTGATGCTGCTTACCGGCGGACTAGCAGTCACCGTAGCAACCTACCTTCTGCGCATCCCTCGCGCCGTGTTAATGCCGCTGGTGCTCATGCTCTCACTTATAGGCGCCTATGCCATCATGGGCAGCACGATGGCGATTTGGATCGTCCTGGTTCTCGGACTGCTCGGCTTCGTCATGGCCTGGGCGCAGATCCCGCTCGCCCCGGCGATCCTCGGCATCGTTCTCGGCAAGGTGGTCGAGGGCAACTTCATGGTATCGATGATGAAAGCGCAGGGCGATCTTACAGGCTTCTTCGAGCGCGGCACCGCCGCAGTGCTGGGCGCAATTACCCTCCTCGTGTGGGGCCTGCTGCTGCTCCGGGCGGCGCTCGAGATCATTGGCAAACGTTCTTCACATTCTGAAAGGGAAGCAAATTCATGACTGGCAAGAACAAGCTCAAGGCGCGGCTCCAGGCCGGCGAAACCGTCACCGCCGCGTGGCTCGAGTTTGGTACTCCCGAGGTGGCAGAACTTCTCGTGCACACCGGCTGGGACGTGGTGGTGATCGACTGCGAACACGGAACCGCTGGGCTCGAGGAAGGGCTCGGACTGATCAGGGCCGTTGAGGCCGCGGGCGGACAGGCTATCGTTCGCGTCCCCGATTGCTCGGAGGCTACGCTGAAACGTGCGCTCGACCGCGGCGCGCGTTCGCTCATGGTGCCGATGGTGAGCTCTGCGGCCATGGCGCGCGACATTGCTGCCTTCTGCCAGTATTCCCCCCGCGGTCGTCGGGGCTATGCAGCCCCTATCGTCCGCGCCTCGGACTACGGCAAGCGTACAGACTACGCCAAGACCGCTCATGACGAGCTGCTGATCATGGCGCAGATTGAGCATGTCGACACGGTACGCGAGGTCGCCGAGATCGCGGGCATCGAGGGTATCGACATGGCCTTCGTCGGACCCAATGATTTCGCCGCATCAATGGACCATCTCGAGGACATGACCCACCCCGACGTCCAAGGCCAGATCGCTGAGGTCGAGAAAGTGGCGCGCGCCGTAGGGCTGATGCTAGGAACAATCGTCGGCGCAGGCCGCAGCTATGCCGACCTGCGGGAAGCGGGCTATAGCTTTATTGTTGGGCCGAACGACATCAGCCTGCTGGCCGCGGCGTCGCGCGCCGCGCGGGCCGAAAGCGAAATGAACCTTGGTTGCCGAGGCAGTTGAGCCGACTGACTTGTGAATTCCGAAGTAAACACTGGCTATGAAGTACTACGGGAGTCCCGGCGAAGTGCACTGAATTTCCTAACGGATATGCTCAAGAGGGCCTTCGCCGACCTCGAGGCCACTTTCTTCGATCAGATGCCGAACCCCGGCTCCCATCGGAGATGGTTAGGAGAGTAGCCTCACGTCTGATTGGTTCGAATTTGTAGTAGCGCAAATTTGGGCGAGACAGGCAAACAGAACCAAGGAAGGGCCAAAAGTGGCTAGTAACAAGCTTAGGGTCGCGATTGCAGGGGCCGGAGCGATCAGCCAATTTCACCTCATCGGATGGCAGGCACAGGCAGACGTTGAGATTGTTGGGATTTGCGACCCAGACAAGGACAAAGCACACGCGCGAGGGGAGGCCTTTGGTATCTCTCGCGTCTTTGCCGACATGGCGGAAATGCTGGACGAGACCCAGCCCGACGCCGTCGACATCATCACTCCGGTGGGCAGCCATGCGCGGCTGGTGCGCATCGCCGCCGACAAGGGCGTGCACGCGATGTGCCAAAAACCCATGACCCCTACGGTGGCCGAGGCAGAGGCTCTTATCGCTGATGTGGGTGAGCGCGTGCGTTTTATGGTCCATGAAAACTACCGCTTTCGTCCGCATTACGCTGAGCTCGCGCAGCGGATGCAGGACGGGGAGGTCGGCAGGTTGCGTCATGCCCGGATGACGGTCCGCGCCTCGGCAGTATGGGACTACGAAGGCAAAGAGCCCTTCCTACTGGGACGCCAGCCTTACCTCACAGACTTCCGGCGCCTCTTGGTCTTCGAAGTTCTGATCCACCATTTGGATGCCCTCCGCGCAATCATCGGCGAAATGGACGTGGTCAGCGCAACCCTGGACCGCATTAACCCGGCGCTGAAAGGCGAGGATGTCGCGTTGATACAACTCCGAGCTGAGAATGGTGCACTGGTCGTCATCGATGCCGACATCGCCGCTCCCGGACACCCGCCACTTCCGACAGACAGGTTAGAACTATTGGGCGATGCCGACACGCTAATTTACGATCGCGACCGGATCACGCTACTCTCGCAACCGGACGCCGTGTCACAGCATGACCTCACGGCCAACTACCAGGCCTGCTTCACCGGTGCGGTTACCGACTTTACAGAAGGACTGCGCAGCGGGCGAAAGTTCCAGACCGACAGGCTGGACAACCTCAAAACATTGCGGCTTATGGAGAGCATCTATCGCGCGGCGGGGGTCGAAGTCTAACCGCACGCACTTCTACGACGGATGGCGTTGTTGCAGAGATCTCATCGTGAAAGATTCACATCGCGAATCCAAGCGGTGAGACGGGCGTCATGAGCAAGCCCAAGCCCAAGCCCGCCCGCTACCGCACGACGAACTGGTCCGCCTACAACGCTGCGCTGACGAAGCGCGGGTCTCTGCTGATCTGGCTGGACAAGGAGATGGCTTGGCACGCGCCGCATGAGGGCCGCCCCGGACGCCCGCCAGTCTTCTCGGATGCGGCGATCCAGTTCTGCCTGTCGATCAAGGTGCTATTCAAGCTGCCGCTCAGGCAGACTGCCGGGATGGTCGCAAGCCTCCTGCGCCTCGCCGGGCTGGACTGGCCCGTTCCAGACTTCTCCACGCTGTGCCGCCGACAGAAGACTCTTAAGGTGCAGATCCCCTATCGCCGTGCCGGTGGGCCGCTGAACCTGCTGGTGGACAGCACCGGCATCAAGTTCCTCGGCGATGGCGAATGGCAGGCCCGGAAGCACGGTTTGCAAGGCCGTCGCCAATGGCGCAAGGTCCATCTGGCCATGGACACCGCCACTTCCGACATCCGCGCGGTCGAGTTTACCCCCAGCCGGGAAGGCGACAGCCCCGTCCTGCCAGACCTGCTGGACCAGATCCCGGACGACGAAGACATCGGCACCGTGACCGCAGACGGCGCCTACGACACCCGCCGCTGCCATAGCGCCATCATCGCACGCGGTGGCACTGCGATCATCCCGATCCGCAAGAACGGTCGGCCATGGAAAGGCGACTGCCCAGCTGCCCGGGCGCGCAACGAAACCCTGCGCGCCACACGTCACTATAGCAGGGCGTTCTGGAAGCGGTGGACCGGATACCATATCCGCAGCCGCGCCGAGGCCAGGATGCGATGCCTGAAGGCCTTCGGCGAGCGCATCGCCGCCAGAGACCCCGACCGCCAGACTGCCGAATTCCACATCCGCGTCGCCCTCATGAACCGCTTCAACGCCCTCGGCACAGCCGAGATCGTCCGCGTGACCTGAACCTGACGGGGAAAGGGCCCCCCACGCCTCAGGACGCCGTTCTGCAACAACGCCACGACGGATACAAACTTGAGCGGTGCCAGAAAGACCATCCTTCGCAGATCAGTTCTATAAGCACCTTCTGACGCGGAATACCGACGGAACTTGCGAATTGCGCATCCGTTTGCCCAACGAGGAATCTCTCACGCAAGAGTTCGGCGTATCGCGGCCCGTCGTTCGGGCCGCACTTGCCTGGCTCCGCACCAAGGGCATTGTCCAGTCACGCCGAGGGTCCGTGGCGGCTACGTCGTAAGCAGGTTGGGCGGCGTCCCGGCGGGACCAAGAGGACCTTCGCAAGATCGAGAAGGCACTGCGAAAGTTGGAAACTCGCTAGCAGGAAAAAGAACTGCCGACAGAAGCAGACCAGCGGTTTCACCTCGCCGTCGCGCGGGCCTCACACAACGTGTTCTTTGTCTGGACGCTTGAATTGCTGCGACACCAGATCGCTTTCGGCGTGTCCCTATCGCTTTCACTGACGATTCTGGATGAACCGCAGCGGCAGGTGAAAGTGCTGTCCGAGCACCACGCCATTTTGGATGCCATCCGCGCCAAGGACCACGGAAGTGCGGAACGAGCCATGCGCGCGCGCATCACCGTCGCCAAGAATTGGATATGTATCGGCCAAGAACAGTGATGGGCAGCTTTACGCTTACACTCTTCGCGGCCCCCTCATCGCGCGGTGTGATCTGACTTGGTCGTGGGCCTCGCAGACCGCGTTTCTGTTGCGGGTCGCGCCGGCCCGGCACTTGTTACGAAGGCCATGCGATAGAGAAAGAGCGCTCAGGGGAGATAATTGGGCCATTTCCCTCAACCCTCGTATAAGGTCAAAATATGTAACAATGATGATTTATTCAACCACAGAGTGGCGCGGATCTGCTCTTCGCCGTATCCGTCGGCGCACCGGCAAAATAGTATTCGGCAGTGGAAAAGATCCGCATCGTGCTTGAGGGGCTTCGCGGCGAGGAGAGCATAGCCGAGCTTTGCCGGCGCGAGGGGATTGCGACGATCTAGAACTACATTTGGTCCAAAGAGTTCCTCGAGGCCGGCAAGAAGAGGTTTGCTGCTGATACGGCGCGCCAGGCGAGCAGCCCGGAAGTGAAGGTCCTGCGGGTTGAGGTCAGCGCGCTGAAGGAGGCCTTGGTGCGCCGATCTGCCGAACGGCTTCCGCGATCTTCGCGCCCTGACCCTGTAGCACCTCGACCTGCCGCAGTTTCGTCATGATGCCTTCGGGCTTCTCTCGTTTGCCTCCAATCGTCGTAGTCCTCCGTGATGCGGGATAAACTATCCCAAGGGGTGGACCACTTCAGTGGGGCAAGACCATCGGGAGGCCGACTTGGTCGCAAGGTCCGGCATCCACGAAATCTCCACGAAATCTCGGCGGTTCTTCCATTGGCCGATGCCATTTGCCGGCGGTGTGACAGCAACGGGACGCACCATGATACGCCGCAAGATCCTGATCCCCGCCTGCATCGGCCTGATGGCCGGAGCGCTGGCCATCTTCCAGTTCGACAACCGGCCCCATCTGGCCGCGGCGGAAGAGCATGCCGTGGAAACGGCGGTCCACTTGACGGTGCGCCAGATCGAGTACGAACGGATCGTGCTCACGTCCGAATATGCGGGCCGCGTCTCTGCCCACCGACGGGTCGAAATCCGCCCGCAAGTCGGCGGGCTGATCCTCGAGCGGCACGTCGAGGAAGGCGCCCGGGTCTCGGCGGGAGACGTGCTGTTCCGCCTCGACCCGGCGCCCCTGCAAGCCGACCTCGGCGTGGCAGAGGCTGCCTTGGCGCGCGCCGAGATCGCCGAGACCTTTGCCCGGAGCGCCGCGGAGCGGTCGGATTCCCTGCTGAAGCGGAATACCGTCAGTCGGCAGAGCAACGACACCGCCCACAATGACCTGCACCTCGCGAAAGCCGCCGTTGCCGAAGCCCGCGCCGCGGTGGAGCGTAAGCGCCTTGACCTCGACTTCGCGACGCTGCGCGCGCCCATCGACGGCTATGTCGCGGCCGGGCTCGCCGAGATCGGCGGGCTGGTCACGGTCGGAGGCGACAAGCCCCTCGCGGTGGTGCAGGACCTGGATATGGTGACGATCGACCTGCGGCTGCCGGCGGATGACCTCGACGCGGTCATGATGGCTGCCGAGGCGGGGCTGGGGCCAGTCAGGGTGCTCAAGGACCGGGACGGCGCGCCGCCCCTGACCGGTGCGCTGAAATCCTCTGACGTGATCGTCGACCAGGGCACGGGGTATGTCGGCGTCCGTATCGAGGTCGCAAACCCGCACCTGGCCCTGCTGCCGGGCATGTTCGTGCGTGCAACGCTCCCTCATGGCGTCGTCGACCGCGCCGTCTTGGTGCCGGAGGACGCTATCCTGCGCACCGGCGACGGCGGCGCACAGATTGTCGTCGTCTCGCGCGACGGTCAGGCCGCGCGACGCGATGTGCGGCTGGGCGAACGCGTCGGCAATCGCTTCATCGTCGCGTCCGGACTGAAACCGGGAGAGAGCGTTGCGGTGCGGGGGCAGGACCGCGTGCCAGAGGGTGTGACAGTTCCGGCTACGACGCGCCCAGCCGCCACCTCACAACCTGATACATCCTCCTGAAAAGCGGACGAAAATGGCCCAGTTCTTCATCCTGCGCCCGGTCTTTGCCTGGGTCATCGCGATCTTCATCGCGCTTGCCGGGATCGTCACGATCCCGCAACTGCCCGTCGCCCAGTTTCCCGACATTGCGCCGCCCAGCGTCAGCATCTTCACGACCTACGCCGGGGCCGATGCGACGACCGTCAGCAACAGTGTGGTGCGGCCGATCGAAAAGGAACTCTCCAGCGTCAAGAACGTGCTTTACTACGAGTCCAGCGTGGACTCGACGGGCGGCGCGACCATTTCGCTCACGTTCAAGCCGGGGACCGATCCAGAGATGGCGCAGGTCGAGGTCCAGAACCGGCTGAAGAACGCGGAGGCCCTGTTGCCGGAACCGGTGCGCCGCGCAGGCATCGGTGTCGAGGCGGCGGAATCGGGCTTCCTGATGGTTATCACGCTCAAGTCGCGGACCGGCGAGACCGATGAACTGAGTCTTGGCGAATACCTGACCCGAAATCTCGGCGAAGAGCTCAAGCGCGTGCCCGGCGTCGGGCGTGTGCAACAGTTCGGATCGGATCGGGCGCTGCGGGTCTGGGTCGATGCGGAGAAACTCTCGGCTTACGGGCTGACAATGAGCGACGTGACCGACGCCATCGCGCGCGAGAACGCACAGGCCGCGCCCGGCCGGGTGGGAGATGATCCGACCGTGCCTGGCACGCGGATCTCGACACCGCTCACCATCGAGGGACAGCTGACGTCGCCCGAGGCCTTTGCCGCGATCCCCCTGCGCGCACAGACCGATGGTGCGCGTCTGGTTCTGGGCGATGTCGCGCGGCTGGAACTGGGGGCGCAGACCACGGCCTTCAGCGTCAGCAGCAATGGAAAGGCGGCGGCCGCCGCCGCGGTCCAGATGACGCCCGGTGGCAATGCCGTTCGAACCTCCGCCGCCATCGAGACGCGGCTGGAGGCATTGCGGCTTGCGATGCCCGAGGACATGGAGGTCTCCATCTCCTACAACACCGCGCCCTTCGTGAAGGTGTCGATCTCCAAGGTGATCCACACGTTGATCGAGGCCATGGTGCTGGTCTTCGCTGTGATGCTGCTGTTCCTGCAGAACCTGCGCTACACGCTGATCCCGGCCATCGTCGCGCCGATCGCGCTTCTGGGCACCTTTGCGGTGATGGGGGCGGCAGGTTTTTCGATCAACGTGCTGACCATGTTCGGCATGGTTCTGGCCATCGGCATCATCGTCGACGACGCCATCGTCGTGGTCGAAAGCGTCGAGCGGATCATGGCGCGGCAGGGACTGTCTCCGAAGGAGGCAACCCAACAGGCGATGCGCGAGATCACCGGCGCCATCGTCGGCACGACGCTTGTGCTGACCGCTGTTTTCATCCCGATGGGGCTGGCCAGCGGATCGGTCGGCGCGATCTACAAGCAGTTCACGCTGTCGATGGCGGTCTCGATCCTGATCTCCTCCGTCCTTGCCCTGACGCTGACGCCCGCGCTCTGCGCCACGCTGCTGCGTCCCGCCGCGCGCCATGGCAGGACCGGCGGCGTCTTCGGGCGTTTCAACCGGGGTTTCGCCGCCCTGACACGGCGCTACACCGGTTGGGTCGGCTGGACCCTGCGCCGCGGCGGGCGAATGGTCGTTCTATATCTCGCACTGATCGCGCTTATGGGCCTCGCCTACACGCGGATCCCGACCTCCTTCGTCCCCGAGGAGGATCAGGGCAACTTCATGGCGATGTTCGAACTGCCCGCAGGCGCCACGGCAGAGCGCACGCGCGACGTGATCGCCGCCTACGAGGCGCATACCGCGACCCGCCCCGACATCCTCGAGAACACGGTGATCCTCGGGTTCGGGTTCTCGGGTTCGGGGCCGAATGCCGCGCAGGCATTCACCAGCATGAAGGACTGGGATAAGCGCACGACCAGCGTGGACGAGGAGATCGCCGCTGCCGAGGCCGCAATGGCGGATATACCCGAAGGGACGGCCATGATCATGAAACCCCCGTCGATCGAGTCGCTGGGCACGACATCGGGCTTTTCGCTGCGGCTGGAAGATCGCGCCAATGCCGGCTCTGCCGCGCTGAAGGCGGCGGAAGACCAGTTGATCGCCGCGGCCGAGGCCAGCCCGCTGCTGTCGTCCGTGATGAGCGAGGGTCTGCCCGACGGCATGGCCATCGCGCTCAAGATCGACCGCGAGAAGGCGCAGGCGCTCGGGCTGGGGTTCGACGCGATCAGCGACGCCATCGGGACCGCTGTCGGGTCTACCTACGTGAACGATTTCCCCTATCGGGGGCGGATGCAGCAGGTGATCGTGCAGGCCGAGGCCGCTGCGCGCATGCATGTCGAGGACGTGCTGCGGCTCGAGGTGCGCAATGCCGAAGGCGGCATGGTGCCTCTGTCCGAGGTCATCACCCCGACCTGGGAAAATACGCCCTCACAGCTGGACCGCTACAATGGCTACCCGGCCGCGCGCATCTCGGGCGAGGCGGCAAGCGGCGTGTCCAGCGGTGCGGCCATGGCCGAGATGGAGCGCCTGGCCATGGCGTTGCCGCAAGGGTTCGCCGTGGAATGGACCGGGCAGTCGCTGCAGGAAAAACAATCGGCCAACCAGGCGCCGATGCTGATGGTGGCCTCCATGCTGATCGTGTTCCTCGTTCTGGCCGCACTCTACGAAAGCTGGTCGGTGCCCTTGGCGGTGATGTTGATGGTGCCTTTGGGTCTCCTCGGCGCCGTGACCGCCGTGCTGATGCGCGGCGCGGACAACGACGTGTTCTTCAAGGTCGGCCTCGTCACGATCATCGGGCTTTCTGCCAAGAACGCGATCCTCATGGTCGAATACGCCCGCCACCTGCGCGAGGGCGGCATGGGGATTCATCGCGCGATCCTTCAGGCCGCGCGGCTGCGGCTCAGGCCGATCGTCATGACCTCGCTGGCCTTCATCCTCGGGGTCGTGCCGCTGGTGATTGCCAACGGCGCGGCTTCCGAGATCCAGAACGCCATCGGCACGGGTGTTTTCGGCGGCATGATCTCGGCCACAGTGCTGGCAGTGTTCTTCGTGCCCGTGCTTTATGTTGCTGTCAGCCGCCGCGCTTCGGCACCGGCACGTGATACATTGCAAGAGGTTGGCGCATGACCGATGCCCTGATCCTGATTGTCGAGGACGAACCCGAGATCGCCGAGATCCTGGAGAGCTACTTTGCGCGTGAGGGCTTTCGGGTGATCTGCGCCCGCGACGGCACCACGGGCCTTGCGCATCACCAAAGTCTGCGTCCCGACCTAGTGGTGCTGGACATCAAGCTGCCGGGACAGGACGGCTTCGAGGTTCTGGCCGCGATCCGTCGGCGGGGCGACACGCCCGTCATCATGGTCACGGCCTTGGCCGAGGACCTCGACAAGCTGCAGGCGCTGCGGATCGGGGCCGACGACTACGTGGTCAAGCCGTTCAACCCGCATGAGGTGGTGGCCCGCGCCCGCGCCGTGTTGCGCCGCACGATGGGTCGGACGCGGGAAAGCCTGCTCCGGGTGGGCCCCCTGACGGTCGATCCCGGCGCCTACCGCGCCACGCTCGACGGTGGTGATGGGCCTGTCGCACTCGACCTGACGCCCACGGAATTCCGCATCCTCTCTCATATGGCGCGCTCCCGGGGCCGGGCCTTCAGCCGAGCGGACCTTGTGGATGCCTGCCTGCCCGAAGGATCGGCCCTCGACCGCACCGTCGACAGCCATGTCAGCAACCTGCGCCGCAAGCTTGCGGCGGCGGGCGCGGATGGCCTGCTGACCGGCGTGCGCGGGTTCGGCTACCGTCTGGATGCGCCCCATGGCGGCTAACCTCAACGCGCGCATCTCGCGGACGATCATCGCGCTGACGCTCGTCGCGGCGCTGGTCGTATCGCTGGGATTGATGGCCTATTTTCTGTTCATCTACGACTGGATCTATCCCACCGAAACGCCGGACGCGACGGTCTGGCGCACGGCGGATACCGTCATGGTGCTGACCGTGCTGGCCTTCGGCCTCATCACCGCCTCGTTGATCGGCTGGCGCCTTGCCGGGCGGGTCGTTGCACCGCTGAAGTCGGTCGGGGTCGCCGCGCGGCGGATTGCGCAGGGGGATTTCTCCGCCCGCGCCGACGTGCCCAACGACAGTTTCCGCGAAGCCGCGGACCTGCTGGCGGATTTCAACGCCATGGCCGAACGACTGGAGCGCGCCGAAGCCGAACTGGCCTATTCCAATTCGGCCATCGCGCATGAATTGCGCACACCGCTGACCATCCTGCGCGGACGGCTTCAAGGCCTGTCCGATGGCGTCTTCGACCCGACGCAAGAGACCTTCGAGCGGCTGATCGTGCATGTCGATCACCTCTCGTCCATCGTCGAGGAGTTGCGCACGCTCGCGCTCGGCAACGCCGGTCGGCTTGAGCTCTCCCATGTCAGCGTCGACCTCGCAGAGGAAGTCGCGGCGGCCCTGAGCGGCATGGAGGCGGAATTGGCTGCGGCGGGCATCACCGTGACCCGAGCGCTGGCCCCGGCGCGGGTCACGGCGGACCGGACACGCCTGCGCCAGGCCTTCGTCGCGGTGTTCGAGAACTGCCGCCGCTACGCGCAGCGGGCCCAGGTTCACGTCGAGACGCTGACAGAGGGTGACCACGTCCTCTTTCGGTGCTCCGACACCGGCCCCGGTCTTCCGGCGGAGGATCGGGACCGCGCCTTCGACCGGTTCTGGCGGGCGGACGGCTCGCGCGGGCGCAGCCATGGCGGCTCGGGACTGGGCCTCTCCATCCTGCGCGCCATCGCCCGCGCCCATGGCGGCGAGGCAAGGCTGCTGCCGAACGACCGGACCGGCCTGAGCGTTGAAGTCCGGCTGCCGAGCAAGACCCACCAGAATGGACAGACCGATGACTGACGATCCCGAAGCCTACGGCGACCTGGCCGCCAGGCATGTCTCTCTGCGGCGGGTCCTGCAGCTCTTCGCCCCCTACCGGGCGCGGATCGCGGGGGTCGTGACGCTGATGGTCCTGTCCTCGGCCATCGGGCTGGCCGGGCCCTTTCTTCTGCGCGCGATCATCGACGTCGCCCTGCCGCAGCAGGACCTCGCGCTTCTGGTCTGGCTGGCGGGCGGCATGATCGCGGCGGCGCTGGCCTCCGCCGGGATCGGCGCGCTCCAGATCGTGCTGAGCACCCGGATCGGGCAGGCCATCCTGCACGACCTGCGGGTCCGCCTCTACGCGCATCTGCAGACGCTTTCGTTGCGGTTCTTCACCGGCACGCGCACCGGCGAGGTGCAGTCCCGCATCGCGGGTGACATCGCCGGGCTGCAATCGCTGATGACCGAAACCGCGAACGAGCTTGGCCGCTCGCTCAGCGCGGTGGTGATGACGGCGGTGGCGATCGTGTTGCTGGACTGGCGGCTGGCCCTCTTCGTCCTGCTCATCGTGCCGGTGACCGTGCTGATCAGCGCGCGCGTCGCCCGGCTGCGCGAGGCGCTGACCTACCAGCAGCAGGCCCGCGCCGCCGACATGTCCGCCGCGGTCGAGCAAACGCTTTCGGCCCCCGGCATCATCCTTGCCCGCACCATGGGGCGCGGCAGCTTCCTGACCCAGCATTTCGCCCGCATCTCGCGCGATCTCGCACAGCTTGAGGTCCGGTCGCATACCGCAGGCGAATGGCAGTGGTCGCTGATCGGTTTTTCCCTTGCGACATTGCCCGCGCTGACGCTGCTGGCCGGCGGGATCCTGATGCAGACGGGCAATCCGGCAAGCATCGGCACGCTCGTCGCGATGATCGCCCTGCAGGAACAACTCCTCTGGCCCTTCGAGCAGTTGCTCGAGGTAGGGCGTGACACCCGCAAGACCCGCGCGCTCTTTGCCCGCATCTTCGAGTATCTCGACAAGCCGGTGGAGATCACCGAGCGCGTTGATGCCATCACCATCCCCCGCGCCGAGATGCGCGGCGAGGTCGCGCTCGACCATGTCCGTTTCGCCTATTCAGAGGGGCACGGCCCCGCGGTTCAGGACGTGAGCCTGACCATCCCCGCGGGCAGCCATGTCGCCATCGTCGGCCCGACCGGCTCGGGCAAGACCACGCTCGGCTACCTGCTGGCGCGGCTCTACGATGTCGATGGCGGTGCGATCAGCTTCGACGGGGTAGACCTGCGCGACCTCAGCTTCGAGACGCTCTCGCAGATGCTTGGGGTGGTCTCGCAGGAGCCCTATCTGCTGAACGCCTCCGTGGCCGAGAACCTGCGCTTCGCGCGCCCCGAGGCGAGCATGGACCAGCTCATAGAGGCCGCGAAGGTGGCGCAAATCCACGACCACATCGCGGCCTTGCCCGAAGGCTACGAGACGCTGGTCGGCGAAGGCGGCTCCCGTTTCTCGGGCGGCGAAAAGCAGCGACTGGCGCTGGCCCGGACGATCCTGCGCGACCCGCCAATCCTGCTGCTCGACGAGGCGACGAGCGCGCTCGACACGCGAACGGAACGCGCGATGTCGCAAGCGCTGGACGGGCTGTCGAAGGGCCGCACAACCATCACCATCGCACACCGGCTCTCGACCATCCGCGAAGCCGACCTGATCGTGGTGATGCAGCGCGGGCGGGTGGTCGAGACCGGCTCCCACGCATCGCTGGCGGCGAAAGGCGGTGTCTATGCCGGGCTTTTGGCCGGCGCGTGACCACCGAAGCTCAGCGCCGCACCTTTACGGCACGGCGCGTCTCGGACAGAAGGATGAACGCCCACTCGGGGAGACCTAGAAAGTCAACTTTTCCGCACTGCAGACCTCGAACCGTTCAAATTGCTGCGGCCTGCATGCACGAGCGGCTCGGTAAAGCTGCAGCGCAGCGCTGCCGGTCGCCACGGATGACAGTTAATGTGATGTACCGGCTGCGGCACCCAGCAGGTGAGGCTGCAATGGCCTCCCAGAAGTTCGCACTCGATCACATGGCAATAAGGTTAAAAACCTCTTGCACTACGGGCGGCAACCACAGAAGCGACTGCATAGGCGGACAGGCGTTGCTCGGCAGCCTTCCAAGAGTCGACTGGCTGCTCGGAGATCGCGGCTATGACACCCGTTGGTTCAGAGAGACGTCGCAAGATATCGGAATACGCGCGTGCAGCTGCGGACAGAAGCAGCGCAAGACCCCGGTCGGATACGATAGGCGCAGGCGTAACCGACGCGACCGGATCAAGATCATGTTCGGCGGGCTTACGCCCTCGAGACCCTTCGGGCCCCGCCATGGCCGACGCCCGAAGGTCTTGCTCTCGGTCATCGCGCTCGTTGCACCCCATATCTACCGGTTACGAATTCTCACCCCAACGCGCAAGACTCCAATTTAGCGGCAAACATTGGCCCCCCTTTCACCGCGAGGCGTCGACCGCCAGTGCGGCAATCCTGTAGAACCCATGCGCCATCTTTGTGAATGGGGTAAGCACGAAGAATGCCAGCACCGAGCCCAGATGAAGGGCAAGCAAGACCGGCATCATCGAGGTCTGCCCGAGCGCATAGAGAACAAGCCCGCTGAGGCCCACAAACCCCAGGAGACCGATAAATGCGATCTCGCCGCCGAAGGCTTTGTTCGCTCCGAGCTGCCTGTCGGACTTCAGCTTCAGCCGGATCATCTCAACACACCCGAGCACCAGCAGCAGCCCGCCGGAGAGGCCCAGAAGTTTCGGTGCGGAAATGATACCGTAGGGCGCGGGCATGCCCAGGACATAGTGCATCACAGTCGCGACGCTGGTGGAGGCAAAGCACAGCAGGAAGCCGTACATCACCGCTTGGTGTGCCGCCCGCCGCGCGTGGGTGAAGCGATCCTCGTCCTCGAAGTTGCAGCCGTCGCCATGGCCACCCTTCAGGTTCTTCATATTGGCGGCCTGCCGGAAGGCCCGCGCAAGATGCACCATCTCCAGGGGCTGAGCTCCAACGCGGTGCCAGTATCGACGCAGACTGATTCCGATGCTGAGCAAAGGGAAGAGGAACGCGGGCAGGAAGATGGCCACCATGGCATTGTGCGACAGGACAGCGTAGAAGCCCTCCCCGCTGACCGGTTTCAAGATGCTCGCCAACCAGAACAGCAGCGCAAAGCCGAGCACGGCAGCAGCTGCGATCATCACGCCATTCTTCTGAAACGCCTTGCCCGCTGCGCGTGGAAAGGCCAGGTCTTCCCAGCTTTCCTGCCGGACATTCGCCAGCGCCTGCGGCAGGTTCAGATCGAATTCATGCGGAGCGGTGTATTGACAGGCATAGTAACAGCCCCGGCAATTGTGGCATAGATTGGCAAGCTGCGTCAGATCTCCGTCTGAGAAGGCGCGCTCAGCATGGAGCGCGGGGAAGACGGAGCAATAGCCCTCGCAATAGCGGCAGGCGTTGCAGATTTCGGCCTGACGGCGGGCCTCGTTCAGGAAATCAGTTTGCATGGGCTGCGGCCTCCCTGCCTGCGATGCGTCCGAAGACGGTGCCGATCGTCATGCCAAAACCGGCGAGATAGCCCTGCCCCAGAATGGATCCGGCCATGGTTTCTCCTGCTGCCCAGAGGTTCGAGACAGGGCGGTTTCCGATGGAGCACTGCGCACGCTCGTCCACTTTCAATCCCAGGTAGGTGAAGGTTACGCCCGTCCGGAGCGAGTATCCGTAGAAGGGCGGCTCGGTGATGGCGCGCGCCCAATTTGTCTTGGGCGGGGTAAGCCCCTGCGTAGAGACGCCGTCCAGCTCGGTCGGATGGAAATCGGAGGGGTTGCCACAGGCTGCATTGAAGTCGGAGATGGTCTGCAGCAGTGCGTCCGCGGGAAGGCCCATCATTTCTGCGAGTTCCTCCAGCGTGTCGGCCTTGATCGGCGGGAAGACCGAAGGCATGAACAGGTTGAGGGATTTGGCATCGATGATGACATATCCCACTTGGTCGGGTTGCGCGGCCACAAGCCTCCCCCAGATCGCATAGCGTTTTGGCCAGACGTCCTCGCCTTCGTCGTAGAAGCGCTGGCCGTCCTTGTTCACCACGATCGAGAACGGGACGCAGTCCAGTCGCGTGACGATGCCGCCGTCGAATTTCGGCGCGCGCCCGTCGATGGCGACGGCGTGGCACTGGGTCGGATCGCCCACCTGTTCGATGCCCTGTTCGAGCAGATCTGCCAGCACCACACCGCGATTGTAAGGCGTGCCCCGAATGAGGAAATTCTTGGCCGCAGGTCCCCAAGCTCGGGCGAGCCAGTCGACATCCGCCTGAAAGCCCCCTGAGGCCACGACAACGGACTTGGGCGCCAGGCGGTGACTCTTGCCGCCTTGCGTGTAGTCAAGGAAATCGATGCGATCTTCATTCAGTTCGAGGTGCGTCACCTTCGCCTCGTATTCGACTTGCACGCCGAGGGCTTCGGCGGTGCGGTAATAGGCGTTCACGAGGCTCTTGCCGCCGCCGAGGAAAAAAGCGTTGGTCCGGGCCAGCGACAGCGTTCCGGACAGCGATGGCTGGAACCGGACACCGTGCGCTTCCAGCCACGGCAGGCATTCTTCCGAGGTGCGGATCGCCAGGCGTGCGAGCCCTTCGTCCGTCTTGCCCCCCGTGACCTTCATCAGGTCTGCCAGGTATTCCTCTTCGCTGTAGCTCTCGACGAGCGGACCCAGTGGCCCATCGTGCATGCACCGAAAGTTGCGGGTGTGTCTCGAATTTCCGCCGCGGTACGTTTTGGGCGCGCCTTCCAGGATCAGAACGCGCGCGCCGGCCTCCGCAGCTGTGATGGCGGCGCAGAGCGCCGCGTTGCCGCCGCCGATCACGACGATATCAGGGGTGTTTTCAGGTCGGGTCACAGCAGGTCTCCATCGAAGCCGGAGGTCCGGCCGGGTTGGGCGCGCAGGGCACGGACACGCACCCGCTGTGCCGCTTCGATGTGCGCGCGCATGGCGGCCTCGGCCAGGGTGCCATCGCGCTTCTTGATCGCGTCAAGAACGCCAAAATGCTCTTCTACGGCCTTTTCGGCACGGTCCGGTTCGGTCAACGTCGTGGGGCCGAGGATCATGAGCGCCTTTTGCAGCGCGTGGATCGACCGCGCGAGAAACCGGTTCTTGGCCGCATCGAGAAGGGCGGCGTGGAACTGACGGTTCAATACGAAGGCCTCGGGCGCGCCGCCAAGCTGAGCCATCTGCTGGTTCATCTCGAAGAGCTCTTCGATCTCGATGTCCGAGGCGGCGCGCGCGGCGAGCCGTGCGGCGGTCCCTTCGAGGACGCTGCGCATCTCGTAGAGCTCCATCACCTCGGCATAATCCAGCGTCCGGATGCAGGCGCCCTGACGGGGCACATGCGTCACGACGCCATCAGCTTCGAGCTGGCGGATCGCTTCACGCACCGGCGTGCGTGACATGCCGAGCCTTTCCGCCAGCTCAGTTTCCCGCAGACGATCACCGGGGTTCAACCGCCCTTCGCGAAGTTCGGTCATAAGTCGAGAGTAGGCGCCGTTCGCCTGCGGGCCGCTGTCATCTTCGGTCGCCATCGCATCCTCCGAATGCATCTTGTATGCAACTGGATACACGCGTATTCATTGGGCGGTCAAGAGAGATAGGAGGCAAGTTTGCGCAAACATTCTTTGGGTCAGATGACCCTGCGGCGAATGATGACCCTAGCCCTGGCGGCGCTCGGGACCCTGCTCTTCTGGCTCTGCGACCTGCCGTTGCCTTTCCTCTTCGGCCCGATGACCTTTTGTCTCGCCGGGGCGCTGGCGCATGCGCCGCTGAAAGGCTTCGGACAGGTTTCTGTCGCGGCCCGTACGATCCTCGGCGTCGCGGTGGGCGCGTCGATTACGCCCACCGTCATCGCCCAGCTGCCGCGCATGGCGACTTCGGTCGCCCTGATTCCGCTCTTCATTGCGCTGATCGCACTTGTCGGAGTGCCTTTCTTCCGGCGGCTGTGGGGCTTCGACGCCCCGACAGCCTATTACGCCGCGATGCCGGGTGGACTTCAGGACATGGTGATTTTCGGCAGCGAGGCCGGGGCCAATCCCCGCGTGCTGTCGCTGGTCCACGGCACCCGCGTGCTCATTATCGTGACGCTGGCACCCTTCATCCTCGGACATTTTTATGGCGCACCGCTGACGAACCCGATCGGGGCACCGGTCACCGAGCTACCTGTGCATGAACTGCTTATCATGGCCGCGGCGGCCTGGATCGGTTGGAAGGGAGGAGAGCGCCTCGGCCTATTCGGCGCGTCGATCCTGGGGCCGATGATCGTCACGGCGATCCTGTCGCTGACAGGCGTGGTCCACTCCCGGCCGCCCGCCGAAGCGATCCTCGTCGCGCAGTTCTTCATCGGTTGCGGGATCGGAGTGCAGTTCCTGGGGGTGACCTGGAAGGAATTGACCCGCGTCGTGGCGGCGGGCGTCGCCTATGTCTTCGTGCTAGCGCTCCTGGCCGCGGGCTTTTCCGGCGTTGTCACCGCGCTCGGGCTGGGCGCACCGGTCGAGTCATTCCTCGCCTTTGCACCCGGAGGTCAGGCCGAGATGACAGTTCTGGCCATCGTGACCGGCGCTGACCTGGGCTTCGTCATCACCCACCATCTGACGCGCATCGTCATCGTGATCGTCGGCGCCCCGGTCCTGGCAGCGTTCATCGAGCGAAGACGGAAGGGTTGACCATGTGGATCGGCACCCCGGCGCTGTAGGCATTGACCTGCTCGAAGATGTCGGCGAACTGCTTGTCGAATTCATCCTCTGTCACGAAACCGATATGCGGCGTGGCGATCAGCTTCGGATGCGACAGGAGCGCGTCATTGGCATCGGTAAGAGGTTCGGACTCGAACACATCCACGGCCGCCATGCCGGGCCGGCCGGCTTTCAACGCCGCAAGCAGAGCACCCGGCGTGATGAGCGCTGCTCGAGAGGTGTTCACAAGCACGGATCGCGGCGACATGCGCCCAAGGTCTTCCCCGGTAACGATGCCGCGTGTTCCTGACGTCAGGCGCAAATGAAGGGACACGACGTCGCATTGCTCGAAGAAAGCGGCCCGGCTCTGAGCGACGTGAAGGCCTGCGGCACTCGCCCGCGCGCGCCCCTCCTCCGAAGCCCACCACAGCACGTCCATGCCAAAGGCCCGTGCGTAATCGGCTACGGCGCGGGCGATGCGCCCGTAGCCGTAGAGCCCCAGAGTGCGTCCTCGCAGTGTGCGTCCCACGCCCATTTGCCAGCGCCCCGCCTTGGCGCTCGCCATCTGTTGCGGCAGCTGCCGCATGGCCGCGAGAATCAGCGCAAAGGTCAGTTCAGCTGCAGCGTAATTCACACCATCCGCTCCGGTGTTTGAGCACAACAGCACGCCACTGTCTGTACAGGCGTCGACATCGACGTGTGGCCAGGCACCCCGCTGGGAGATCAGCCGAAGGTTCGGCAAACGCTCAAGCAGGCCGCGTGTGACGGCAGTGCGCTCGCGGAAGAGCACGATACATTCGGCCGCGGCGAGACGGGCAGAGAGCGCAGCCTCGTCGGATTCGTGATCCGTCCAGACCGTGACGTCATGTCCCTTGAGCAGGCTAAAGCAAGGCAGCTCCCGCAAGGTGTTGAACCAGTCGTCCAGGATATGCACCTTCATGCCGTCGCTCTCTCTTCAGCCCTGAGCGGAGAGCGCCTTGATGGCCCGGCAGACGCGGTCATGCAAGATCACGAGATCGGCCTTCCCCGGTGCCTGCTCGAGGATCCGCTGAGATAAGTTGTTACGGATCTCCTCGAGGTCGCGCCGCACGCGGCCGAGTTTCTCAAAATCGCTCATTCAATGCTCCTCAATGCGACAAGAGTACAGGAATATCGATCTGCGCCAGGACCTCGGAGGTGACACCCCCCAGCAGATCCTCCCGGAACTTCGAGTGCTCGAAGGCCCCGAGCACCAGCAGCGACGGTTGATGCTTCCGGCACCAGGTGAGCACCGTGGCAGCCACCGGATGTGATGTGGGCCATTCCTCGTGAACGGCTTCCACACCGTGGCGGGAAAGGTGCGTCATCAGATCCTCGATCGGCCATCCGGTGCGTGGCCCGACGGTCAGCACACTGACGCGCCCGTCGTCCTCGAGAATGCGCAGGCTGTCCGACAGGGCACGCGCCGCGGCCCGGCCCCCATCCCAGGCCAGCGCCGTATGGCTGAGCCTCCCTCCGCCTTTGTACCCCGCGGGCACCACGACGACCGGACGACCGGACATCAGCGCAATGCGATCCGGGTGAAGGGTCACATGTTCATCGTCGGTGTCCGAATAGCTGCCCACGATGAGCATGTCATAGTGGCGCGCGGCCTCGGACAGGACGGTGTCGACACGTCCCGTCACCTCTTTGAGTTGGAGCGCGTTGACCAGTCCCAAGGCCGTCCGTTCAGCTTCGAACTTCGCTTCAATCTCGCGCAGGATACTGGAGTTGGCCGCATCCAGCAGCGCACGCGCCTCCTTTGGTATCCAGCGCGAGCGCTTGTCGATCACCTCGTGCGCGCTGTGCGCCATCATCGCGGTGACATGCGCCCCCGAGCGCTCCGCGAGGGACGCTGCATAGCGCAGGGCCGCGATCGAGCCCTCGGACCCATTGAAAGCCACGAGCAGGTTCTTCATCGGCATGTCAGCGACCCTTCCAGACAGAAGCAGGCACGTAGACGAGCCCGTCCGCAAGCTTGCGCGCAGTACGCAGCAGCCCGGCGGAGTTGAGGGTGAAGTGGTTGTTCAGCTCAAAGTCCACGAGCACCTCGATATTACCGGAGGCATGTTCCAGAACCACGTTTGCAGGGCTTTCCGTGGGCCGCTCCAGCATTCCATCGGCGACGGTTCCGGGGGTCAAAGCACAGGACGCTAGGCATTGCGATCCCGTCACCGCCATCGAGGGATGCGTCGTCCAAGGCATGAAGTAACGTGTACAGATCGTGCCTCCATCGCGGGCCTGCGCCAGCAGACCGAACTTCGGTGTGACGGATTGCGAAACATCCCCCATGCCCATCGCGGCTCCCGCGAGGCGCCGCACGCTCTCCATCCGGGCAAAGAAGTCCCGGTTCGCGTCCAGCTCCGACACGGTTTCATATCCGGTCAGGCCGAAATCGGCGGCGCGGGCAATGACCATCGGCATCGCCACGTCCATGCAGGTGACCTCGATGCCCTCGAATGTGTCGCGCAGGTTTCCCGTGGGCAGAAAGGCACCGGTCGAAGATCCCACCACTCCCATGAAGTTCAGCGCAATCGGTGCGGCGGTGCCAGGAACCCCGGCGATGGCCGTGTCACCCTCGTAGCGCACCGCCCCGCCTGGGGTCTGCACCCGGGCAAGCACGCGTGCCCCGGTATTGACGGCGCGAATGCGGACCTCGGTATCGTCGCCGGACGGGGTGACAATACCCATTTCGATTGCGGCCGGGCCGACCCCCGACAGGATGTTGCCACAGGTGGGCTTGAAGTCCACGAGCCGGTCCTCGACCGAAACCTGGGCAAAGAAGTAATCCACATCCGCCCAGTCATCCTCCGACGGCGCAAGCATGGCGACCTTCGTGGTCACGGCGACGCCGCCGCCGATGCCGTCGATGTTGATCGCATTGCCCGAGCCAACCGCCGCGATCAGCACCTCGGCGAGGGTCTCACGGTCGTCCGGCAGGTCGGCGCGGTTGAAGTAGGGTCCCCGCGAGGTGCCACCACGCATGAAGACAAAAGGAATGCCTGTCTGTGTCATGTCATTGTCTCCGGAAGGATCATTTCAGCGGCCAGGGGAGATCGACGGCGTGCTGCAGCAGCCCCGGCGGGAAGTCGCGGTTCAGCGCGCCACCCATCACGCACATCAGCGTGATGCCGGCGGCCGTCAGGATCAGCGCCTTCGGCCATGCGGCCTGTGCCCGAACCCTGAGGAAGGTCACGAGGAAGCCGGCCAGCGCGAGGATGAAGCCAAGGAAATATGTCGCGACGATCAGCCCGCCGAACCAGGCAAGCGTGCCCCAGAGCCCGTAGGGCGCGTCAGCGTCCTCGCCCGCCATTTCCTTGTCGGCAAAGATGGTGTCACCCTCGGGCCGCAGGATCATCTGCACCAGCAGGATGAGCAGCGCGGCCAATGTGACGCCGCCGATCACCAGCGGCACGATCTTGTCCGTCATGTTGTAATCGGGGATCGCGTTGGCGTTGATCAGAGCGGTGACGACATAGGCCATGATGACCATCAGGAAGATAACCGGCGCGCGCTTGGACCCCGACTGCACGTCGCCCTCGGCCATGATGGTCTTGGCTTGGCGAAGACCCAGCACCACCGAAACGACCGTGATGATGAGCAGAACGATCACGATCGGCGAGAAGAGGTAGTCCATGCCTTCCTCGAAAGACTTGCGGAAGCGGAAAGACGCGATCTGGAACGCCTGGTTCGAGAACTTCTCGACCGGGTTCGAGAGCACGAAGCCGATCAGGAAGGCCGGACGCGACCAGTCGAAGCGGCGCAAGAAAATGCCGATCAGACCGATGGCAAAGAGCGCGAGGATGTCCTCGAAGTTCTGCCCCGACTGGAAGGCCGCGAAGGCGATCAGCATGAAAAGGAACGGCGCGAGGTAGGTGAAGCGGATGGTGGTCAGCTTGGCGATGCCGCCCGAGACGCCGATGCACAGAAGCGTGCCGACGACATTGGCCAGCGCTAGCAGCCAGACGATGGAATAGGTGATGTCGAGGTTGTCACGCAGCATCGCCGGGCCGACCTCGATGTCGCCCGAGCCCAGCAGGGCTATGGCACCGATGAAGATCGCCATCGAGCCCGATCCGGGAATGCCGAACAGCAGCGTCGGAACCAGCCCGCCGCCCTCCTTGGCGTTATTCGAGCTTTCCGGCCCGATGACGCCGCGGATCTCGCCCTTGCCGAATTGCGACTTGTCCTTCGTGGTCTGGACAGCGTGGCCGTAGGCGATCCAGTCCACGACCGAGCCGCCGAGACCGGGGATCACCCCCACGACAACGCCGATCAGCGAGCAGCGCACCGACAGCCACTTGTTGGCGAACCAATCGCGTACGCCGTCCATCCAGCCGGCGCCGAGGGAGGCATCCTTGGCGATGGAACGGTCCTGCCTCAGCAGAGACACGATCTCGGGCACGGCAAAGATACCCAGGCCCACGATTACCAGTTGCAGACCGTCCGTCAGGTAGGGGAAGTCATAGCTGGCCATGCGCAACGAGCCGCCCGCATCGGCCACGCCGATGGTGCCGATCAGCATGCCGAGACCCGCCGCCGCGAGACCTTTCAGCGCAACGCGCCCTGCGAGCACGGCCACCATGGACAGGCCGAGGATCGAGATCATCAGCATTTCCGGCAGGCCGAAGGCCAGGACCAGAGGACGTGCGACCACGATGAACAATGTCAGGAACACCGCGCCTACGAGACCGCCGAATAGCGAGGCGGTGAAAGCCGCCGACAGCGCCCGCGCCGCCTGCCCCTTGCGCGCCAGCGGAAAGCCGTCGAGCACGGTGGCCTGGGACGCAGACGAGCCGGGAATGCCCATGAGCACCGATGAGAAGGTGTCCGAGGTCGGGACCACGGCCACCATGCCGACCATCAGCGCAAGGCCGTAGACCGGCTCCATGCCAAACATGAAAGGCAGGAGCAGCGACAGACCGGCGATGCCGCCGAGACCGGGAAACACGCCGACGGCAAGGCCCATGACCACGCCCAGAACCAGGTACCCCAGAACGACAGGTTGCAAGATGAGAGCCCATGCGTCGGCAAGCGCCGGCAGGGCGGTCGCGAAGAGTTCCATCGCACCGTTCTTTCGGTTGAGTTTTCAGGGGAAAAAGGGGCTGCGGGTCCCGGCCGTAAGGACGCGACCCGCAGGTGTGTCGATTACTCGATCGTCACGCCGTAGGAGTCCTTGAGCCAGTCGATCACATAGGCCTTAGCCTCAGCGCTCACGGTGGTGGCTTCGTCTGTGGCCTTCTTTGCGCCTTCGCCGACGAACATCTGGTACTCACCGACTTC
Organism: Alloyangia pacifica; assembly: GCF_003111685.1. Classification (NCBI taxonomy): domain Bacteria; kingdom Pseudomonadati; phylum Pseudomonadota; class Alphaproteobacteria; order Rhodobacterales; family Roseobacteraceae; genus Alloyangia; species Alloyangia pacifica. The sequence goes on from NZ_CP022191.1 coordinate 83,830, forward strand.
GTTCGAGGAAATCTCTGCAAAATCCGCGCGCGCGCGCACCGCCTCGAAGGCTGCGACATAGGTATCGATCACCTCCTGCGGTGTACCCTTGGGCAGGAATGCGATTTTCTGCGACGGATAGCCGGCGATGAAGAAGGCCTTCCATGCGTCCCAGGCGACACCTTCGGTCTCGCAGCCTTCGGTGGCAGCGCAAACTTCCTTGAAGGAGGGCATGTCGGGGAAGGTGGGATCACGCACGATCGCACCTTCCTCGTCCAGCGCGCCCCAAGTCATCATCGGAACGGCGGTGCCTGCCTCGACCAGATCCGAAGCGCCGGACAGGTAACCGGAGGATGTCTGGTAATCGATCGTGGCTTCGCCGCGCTCGAACATCAGCCGGCCGTCGCCGCGACCTTTGATGCCGAAGACCGGCTCCACCTTCATACCCAACAGTTCCCAGGCCAGTAGCGGAACGAGATCGAGACCGGTGGCCCCCTGCGAGCCGAAGATCAGGTCCACGTCCTGCAGCGCGTTTGCCGAGCCGTCGAACTTTGCGCCGTCTTCCGGGTTCAGATAGGCGACGCCGCCGGTGCCGGTCGCCATGACCGGGATCCAGTCCTTGAATTCGTAGCGCACGCGGGGGTCGCTCAGCAGGTAGGGAAACTGCGTCGACCCAGACGAGCCGAAGAGCATCGTTCCGTCCTTGTGCTCCTGCTCCTGGAACCAGTTCGCGCCTTTCGTCGATCCGGCACCCGGCATGAACTTCACCACCACGGTGGGCTTGCCCGGCAGTTCCTGAGACAGGAGCGGCGCGAAAAAGTTTGCCCACTTTGCCGATCCGCCGGTTTCCGAGAAGGGGATCACCCATTCAATCGTCTTGCCGGAAAAGTCGACTTCGGCCAGCGCCGGGCCAGCCATGAGTGCAAGGCCGGCAACGTTAGCTGCGAGGTTCTTGATGGTCATTGGTATCCTCCCGTAGAGCTCGGCGCGGCGCATCCACGTACGACGCTCCAAGTGATAGTGTTTTAAGGGAAACGATTCCCTCCTCCGATGCCGCCAATGTGCCGTTCCAACCTTGCGCGAAACTTGCGCAACATGACAAAGAAGTAATCATGCGTATCGCCGTCATCGAAGACAACGAGGCTCTGGCCCACGGAATAGCCTTCCGTTTGCGGGACCGTGGACACTCGGTAGACCTGCTCCATGACGGCGCGGAAGCCGATGCCTTCCTGGCTCAGGAGGGCGCGGATCTCGTCGTTCTGGACCTGAACCTGCCGCAAATGGACGGGATCGAGGTGCTCCGGGCCTTGCGACGCCGCGGCGACGGAACGCCAGTCATCCTGTTGACAGCGCGCTCGGAGACGGCCGAGCGGGTGGCCGGATTGGATGCCGGGGCGGACGATTATCTGACCAAACCCTTCGAGATGGACGAGCTCGAGGCGCGCCTCCGCGCGATGGCGCGGCGCAAGAACCTTGAATTCGCAGCGCGCGAACCGCTCGGCCCCTTGGTTTTCGACCGCGCTGGCCGTCAGCTCTTGCAGGACGAGCAACCGCTCGACATCCCGCGCAAAGAGATCGCTACCCTCGAGTGCCTGCTTGAGCGGCGCGGGCGCCTCGTCTCCAAGTCACAGCTCATCAGCCATGTCTACGGAACTGGCTCTGACGCGGACGACACTGCCATCGAGCCGCATGTCTCGCGTCTGCGAAAACGGCTCGACCCCTTCGGGATACGGATCAAGACAGCGCGCGGGCTCGGATACATGCTGGACGTCGATGGTGATTAAGCCTCGCGGAAGGTGGCGCCGCAAGACCATGTCACTTCGGCTGCGGCTGTTCCTGGTGATCTTGCCTCCGCTTCTGGTCGTTGCCGTTTTGCTTGGCCTCTGGCGTTTCGCAGCGGCGCAAGAGACCTCAGAAGAGCTGTTCGACCGCAGTCTCCTTGCCGCGGCGCTTGCGATTTCGCGAGATGTGGCGATCTCCGATGGCGATGCCCTTTCGCCGAGTACCCGAAACTTCATCTCCGACGCAGGCGGGGGAGAGATCTTCTACCATGTCACCGGACCGGGAGGCTACTACGTGACGGGATACGCCTATCCCCCGCGCGCCACCGGGCAGCTGAGCCGGGAGATGCCCAGCTACTACGTGGCCGATTATCGGGGCGAGGAAATGCGCGTCCTGCGCATGATCGAGGACCGCACCATCGGCAACCTCTCGGGCGAGACCGTCGTGACCGTCTGGCAGCGCGTGAGCGACCGTCAGGCTTTCGCCCGGGAGCTGGCTCTGCGAGCCATTGGTATCATGGCGGGCTTGATGGCCACGCTGGCTCTGGTGATCTGGTTCGGCGTCCAGATCGGCCTGCGGCCCCTCAACGACCTGCAGGAAGCCATCCGCCGTCGCTCTCCCGACGAACTCGGGCAAATCCGCCGACCGGTTCCAAAAGAGGTCGCCGGGGTGGTCTCGACCCTCAATCGCCTCTTCGGACAGGTGCGCGACAGCATCGAGGTGCACCAGGCGTTCATATCCGACGCCGCCCACCAGTTGCGGAACCCGGCCGCGGCACTTTTGGCCCTTGCAGAGACCTTGCCCGATGTCGGGGACGACGGCGAGCGCAGCGCCCGCCAAGCCGAACTGATCTCCGCCGCGCGCGCCTCTGCGCGCCTGGCGAACCAGTTGTTGCAGCTTGAACGCCTGCGCTATGGCGATGGCGGCACACTTTCCTGGTTCGACTTGAACGATGTGGTGGAACAAGCCTGCCAAGGTCTCGCGCACGCTGCACTGTCCCGCGATATTGAATTCTCTTTGGAGCGTTGCGCGCAGAGGCTGATGATGGACGGGGACCCCACACTCCTTGGAGAGGCGATCACCAACCTCTTGGAAAACGCCCTGCGCCATGGCGGCGACGAGATGACTAGAATTTCGGTGCGAACAGCCATGGAGGGCGATGTGATTACCGTCACGGTGCAGGACGACGGCTTGGGCATTCCGCTTGACCAGGCTGAGACGGCGTTCCGCCGGTTCTCACAGTTGCGCAACGGCGAGGGAACCGGCCTTGGACTTGCGATCGTTGAGCAGGTGATGCGCAAACACCGCGGCAGCGTGCGGCTGGAGAGCGTGGAAAAAGGTACCAGCGTGCGTCTCGAAGTGCCGCACGCGTAGGGGTTTCGCCGGTGACGGGAGCGGCCTTTTGCGTGCCGACGTGGCTGCAATCCTCTCCGCGGCACTCGGCTGCCGGAGCCAGACCGGAACCGACATGCTCTTCGAACAGATCCCCGCCTATCTCGAGTTCTTCGACCTGCCGACCACCGCCCCCAAGACCTTGCACCGCGTTGCCCGCATCGCCCACTGAGCAACGCGCTCTTTGCGGCGACGCGGGTCAACTCGACAGCCGCATTCTTCCGGCGGGCAAGGTCGAAATATGTAACGAGGCCTGCCGTGCCCAGTCAGCCCACTCCGCGATCATCAGCTCTAGGAATGAGTTCGCGCCCAAGCGGGGGGGGACCCTGCTTGGGCGGCGGGAAGCCCAACAGCATCGGGTCTAAGGGCTGCGAGATCGACCAGAAGATGCTCGGAAGGAAAAGGCCATGCAAAGCTACCGGCCGCTTCAAGGAGGTATGGGGCCGTGCCGGGCACCTGGTACTTTAGGTGCTTGTGCGATGACGCTCGTTCAGGGCTAATCTAAGGCTGACCTCAGCGGAAGTGCCTGAACAGTCCACCGGCGATATCAGCGATGTCGAAGACCCGCGCATAGAGATGTTCGCGGGCCGCGAAGGGCGCTGTATCCGACCCTGTCATGTCCCGCTCCACCGCGGTGACCAACCGGCGTAGACGGGCCTGGTGAACACCGAGCCGGGTCTGGACGGGATCGGCCAGGATGCCCGCAAAGGCCGTGACGATGGCCGCCGTGACGATCAGCATCAGGGCGACCGTGACAATGGCCAAAGGCGCGGCGCCGACAGGGAACGCGCCATACCATAGCCCGCCCAATCCACGCCCGAGCGGGAAGTTCCCGATCGCAGCGTCCAGAGCGTAGGTGTCGGCCAGCGCAGGCGCCAGGGACAGCATGCCCGGCGTCAGGCGATGGAACAGCCATGCCCCGAAACAGATTGTCAGCAAAGCCGTGGTTATTTCGGCGACGGCCGACCGGGTGCCGGTGTAGGTCTTGATGGTCGTGGCGGCCCGCTCCGCCCGCCTGCGCGTCTCATCCTCGCTCAGCGAAGCGTCAGCTCGAAGCGGAGGAGCCTCAGCGAAGCGACCGGCAATCGAGCGTCCCGGGCCGGCCGGCAGGGCAAAGACATGCTCGAGAAGCCCCTCCTCCACCGCGCGAGCCGTACGCGTGGGCAGGATCAGGTGGACGTACCCCAGAAGGCCTGCGGCGCGTCTCAGGCGCACCATCCGCAACAGGAGGGCGACGAGGCTCAGGAGCGCATGCAGAGGCGCCAGGACCACGTTGAGCGGAGCGCAGAGGACATCCAAACCCAGGGCCCTGCGATGCAGCCGAGCCGAGCCCGCGAGGGAGAAGGTCGATGCAACATGACCATCGACGCGCGCCCGCGCCTCGGCAAAGTAGTCTACGGGCTCCGAGGGCTGGGTCGCTTCGCGCTGCATTGTCGTCCTCTCACCGGGCCGAGCCCCCCTGCCCGCTCCGTTCGCAGATAAGACGCCCGCGGCCGGCTTCCAAGCCATGAGCAATGCCTAGGCCACCCATCAATAGCGTCGTGCTCAGACCAGATAGGATTGGGCCTTTCTGCTGACAACCCAGTCAGGAAACTCCGCGATCATGGTGTGCAAGGCCCGGACGGGAGACCTTCATGAAGGTCTCCCAGGATTTGAGGTCAAGCGCGTTCCCATATGGCGGCGAGGACGGCGGCGCCTCCCGCGTAGAGGGCCTGACTGTCAACAGCGCGCACGCCGCGGTCATCCGTGACGATCAGTTGAGGGATGCCTTGCAAACCGAGCGCCGCCATGACCTTTTTACCCTCAGCGATGCGGCGGTCGGTCTCAATGTCCAGCGCCGGGTCATCGGTGATCTTGACCCGGAAGGCCGCCTCATCGATCTCTTTTCCCGTAGCTTGTGCCACCTCCACGGCGACACCCGCAACCACCTCCGACCGCGACGTGTCCCGGCCCTCGACATACCGCGCCGTCTGCGCCGCGTGCAGGAAACGTGGCTCCAACGCGGGGTCGATGCTTCCGATTGCCACAAGAGCCCGCGTCAGGGCTTGCGAGCTGAACACGCCGCCGCGCGCTCGCATGATCCCTTGGTGGTAAGCGTCGGTGAAGGGCTGGCCGGTCAGCGCCTCTATGCGCCCGTCGTTCTTGCGGGCATGGTCCGCGATTGCAGCAACAGGCCGAGGGTCAACGAAAAGGCCAGTCGGCATCAGCCGCAGGCGATCTCCATGGGTTTCGGCGAGGCGTTTCAGCGCAGGCGCGGCTGCATAGCACCAGCCACAGAGGGGATCGAAAAGGTAAGTGAACCGGGTATTCGGGGTCATGGCGCGTCCTCTTTTGTCTCTCGCCCATCTGGTGTTTCCTCGTTCGGAAATATAGCCCAGAGTAAGCGCCTCAGTGTTGCACAGAGCGAGCATATAGATGCTGGACCGGATCATCGCCGCGCGCGTCTTCATCGAGACGGTGGAACGCGGCAGCGCCACAGCGGCCGCGAACGCACTAGGCATGTCGCGCGCGATGGCATCACGCTATCTGACCGCCATGGAGGATTGGGCGGGCACGCGCCTTCTGCATCGCTCGACCCGCCACATGTCGCTGTCCCCCGCCGGGGAGACCGCCCTCGCCCGCTGCCGCGAGTTGATCGAGGTCGCGGACGGCATTTCCGGCCAGGCCACCGATACGGCCATGCCGCAGGGCGAGCTTCGCGTCGCCATGCCCGGGGCGTTGGCCGACGCGATCTTTTTGCCGATGCTCCGCGACTTTGCCGAGCGCTATCCCAAAGTGTCCATCGACCTCCAGGTCACCGACCGCATTGTCGACCTCGTGCAAGACCGGATCGATGTCTCGCTCCGCATCACCGGATCGCTCGACCGCGCTGTGATCGCGCGCCGGCTCGGCAACGTCACTTCGGTTTTCTGCGCCGCACCCGCGCTGCTGTCGAAGGTCGGCATGCCGGCCGACCCGGAGTCACTTTCGGATCTGCCTTGCGTGGCCTACGCGCAGTTCGGTGGCAAAACCTGGAGTCTCTCGGGCCCGGATCGGACGACAAAGGTCGAGATCTCGGGCCCGTTGCAGACCAATGAAACCTACCTGCTTCTGCGCGGTGCGCTCGAGGGGATCGGCATCGTCATGCTCCCGACCTTTGTCGCTGCGCCTCACATCGCCAGAGGAAACCTCTTGCGTGTCCTGCCGGATTGGCAGCCGGCTCCGCTATCGCTCTTTGCGCTCTATGCATCCCGTCGGAACCTGCCCGCCGGCACCCGCGCCTTCATCGATTATGTTGCCGAGATGATAGGTCAGAACCCGATGTTCCGGTCGAACTGAGCGATTGGAGGTAAGCGGCGTCTGCGCCCCACCGGAGTTCAGCTTGACGGCGTGCAGTTCCACGGCAGGAGCTCGTCGATCCGGTGCGCAGGATGGCCTGCCGCGATCGCCTTGAGCGTCGCCTTGAGGTAGGCGAAGGGCTCGACGCCGTTGATCCTTGCGGTGGCGATGAGCGAGGCGATGCGGCCCCAGGTGCGTCCGCCTTCATCGTGCCCAGCAAAGAGTGCGTTCTTCCGTGTCAGGGCGATCGGCCTGATGAGGTTCTCCACGGCATTGGAGTCGATCTCGACGCGGCCGTCCTGCAGGAAGGTCTGCAGCCCGTCCCACTGCCGGTGGATGTAGGCGAGTTTCTCTCCGAGGCGGGACTTGGCGGAGACCCGGCGGCGCTGGAGTTGCAACCATTCGCCGAACTCGGCCACCAGCGGCGCGGTGCGTGTCTGTCTTGCCGACAGGCGCTGTCCCGGTCCCATGCCGCGGATCTCGGTCTCGATACGGTAGAACTCGGCGATCCGGCGCAGCCCCTCGGCGGCGACCTCCGATCCGTCGCGGTCAAAGACTTCCTTCAGCTTTCGGCGCGCATGTGCCCAACAGTGTGCAACCGTGATCGGCGCCCCGCCCGTGCGCGAGGGGCGCGTCAGCCGATCGTAGCCGGCATAGCCGTCCAGCTGCAGGATGCCGTCAAAGCCCTGCAGGATTTGTTCCGCGTGCGCCCCCGCGCGACTGGGATGGTAGGTGAAGACTACGCCGGGCGGGTCCTCTCCGCCCCAACCGCGATCATCACGCGCCAGGGCCCAGAGGTAGCCGGTCTTGGTTCGGCCACGGCCCGGGTCGAGGACCGGGGCCGTAGTCTCGTCCATGAAGAGCTTTCCCGAGCTCTTCAAATGCTCGGCGAGCCGGTCAACCACCGGGGCAAGGTGGAAGGCCGCGGTGCCGACCCAATCGGCGAGCGTGCTGCGCTGGAGCTCGATCCCGGAGCGCGCGAGGATCTGGCTCTGGCGATACAAGGGCAGATGGTCGGCGAACTTGGCGACGAGCACATGCGCGATGGCGCCCTCGGTCGGTAGCCCGCCCTCGATCAGGTGGGCGGGGGCCGGAGCCTGGGTGATCCCTTCGGCGCAGGCACGACAGGCATACTTTGGCCGGACCGTCACGATGACGCGGAGCTGGGCCGGCACGATGTCCAGCCGCTCGCTGCGGTCGTCACGCCAAAGGCGTGCTTGCAGCACGACGCCGATCCGGTGCATCGTGCCGCAGCCGCACGGACAGTCCAGGCTGGCCGGCTCGATCACCTGCTCGGTCCGGGGGAGTCCTTCGGGCAGATTGCCTCGGTTGCGCCGGGCGCTCTTGGCTCGCCGCGGACCGGACGCGGCCGGGGTGTCTTCATCCTGCTGCGCCTCGGCCTCGGCGACGGCAGTTTCCAGGTCCTCGAAGGCCAGCTGCCGCTCGTCCTCGCTGAGCCTCTCGGACTTCTTGCCATGCACGACCTGGTTCAGCTCGGCGACGAGATGCTCGAGGCGCTTGTTGGCTTCCCTGAGTGCATCGCGCTCACGCAGCACGGCCAGAACAGCTTCACGCTGGTCTTCCGGAATGGCCGACAGGTCGAGGGATGGGGCGCTGGACATGGCGGGATCATACCCTGCTCCCGTCCTCGGCAGGCAGGCTTTCCCGCCCCTGAGTCATTCTGCCACAGCCGGGCGGCGCGTCTCCAGGGACCGCACCCGCCGCCAATCCAGCGCGGCGAACAGCGCCTCGAACTGGGCGCGGTTCAGCGTCATCGCCCCATTCCGGATCGCGGGCCAGGTGAAGGTGCTCTCTTCCAGCCGCTTGTAGGGTGAGCCATTGCGTCGCCATGCGTTCGAGACCGATGGCGAACACGAGGCCGCTGCCGTCCCAGAACAGGAGCTTCATCCGGTCCGCGCGCTTCGCCCGGAAGACGAAGACCGCACCGGTGAAGGGATCCTCGGCCAGGGTCGACTGCACCAGGGCCGCCAGGCCATCATGTCCCTTGCGGAAGTCTACCGGCTTCGTCGCCACCAGGATGCGGACGCCTTGGGACGGCATCAGCATGTCGGTGCTTCCAGAGCATGCACGATCGCGGCGATCCGATCTGCCGGCATGTCGGGCGACAGCTCGATCTGCATCGCTCCCCTAATGATCCGGATCATATGCTCGGGCCTCGCGCTCGTCGGCTTGTTCCTCTCGGCCGGATCGCAAACGACCAGCGGCGCGAAGACCGGCTCGCCGATCTCCTCGGCGGGGAGAACCAGCTGTCCGTGCTTTGCCAGGCGCCGCCAGGCCGAGAGCTGGTTCGGGCGGACGCCATACCGACCGGCCACAGCATACACTGTCGCCCCCGGCTCCAAGGTCTCTGCCACAGCGCGAGCCTTAGCATCGTCCGGCCAGCGCCGGTGACCCGACGCGTAGATCTCGACGCCCAGAGATTTGAGAAACGAATTTGTGGCGCACATTGCGAAACGCACTCCCCATCATGAGATGGGTATCACCTCGCAGCGCCAGAGCTCATCTACAACGTGGGCCGCAGACGCCGCTTACGATTGGAGTTGCTTTGACGCAAGACGATGTGCGGGCAGAGCTGCAGCAGTGCCTCCGATGAGCGCAGACGTGCCTCCGAGGCGGCATGAAACACCTTGATGCCTTCGCTATCTGCGAGCGCGTCGGGCCGTAGTCTTTTCCGAGATGGCGCGCTTAAACCGTCAGGCCCGCCGCGGTCATCATCAACCTGAAGCCGTAAGCGAAGGCACCCATCGCCAGGACGCTGGCGAGCCAGATCAAGATGAGCCACCTGAGCCGCGACCACCTGCGTTGAGAGGGCGTCATCAGTGCATCTCCTCGCCCGGAAGAACCTTTCCGCGAAATACGAAGTAGGACCAAGCCGTGTATCCAAGAATGAACGGAATGATGAAGAGCGCCCCGACCAAGGCAAAGCCAAGACTTTGCGGGGGAGCGGCAGCGTCCCAGATCGACACGCCGGGCGGGATGATGTTCGGCCAGAGGCTGATAATGAGCCCCGAGTACCCGAGGAACACCAGGATGAGCGCGAGCACGAAGGGCTTCCAGTCATGTCGTGTAGCGAGGCTGCGAAACAGCGCGATCGAGACCAGCGCTACCAGCACTGGCACCGGCGCAAAGATCAATAGGTTTGGAAGAGTGAACCAGCGGGTCGCGACAGCCGAGCTGGCCAGGGGGGTCCAGAGGCTCACGATCCCCATGGCAGCCAGCAGGAGACAGAGCACCGGCCGCGTCAAGGCCCGCATCCGCCGCTGCAGCTCTCCTCCGGTCTTGAGGATCAGCCAAGTGGAGCCCAGCAGCCCGTAGGCTGCGATCAGTCCTACCCCGGTGAAAAGGCTGAAAGGAGTCAGCCAATCAATGGAACCCGCACCAAGCGCGCGGGCCGGGTCCATGAATGCCCCGATGAATGCGCCCAGAGAGATCCCCTGCGCGAGGGTCGCAATGTAGGAGCCCCAGATGAAGGCCTTGTCCCAAAAGGCCTTGTGGCCATCGACCGCCTTGAAACGGAACTCGAAGGCAACCCCGCGCCAGATCAAGCCACAGAGCATGGCCACGAGCGGCAGGTAGAGTGCGCTGAGGAGTTGTGCATAGGCTGCGGGAAATGCGGCCATCAGCCCTGCCCCGCCGAGAACGAGCCAGGTTTCGTTGCCATCCCAAACCGGCGCCACAGTGTTGACCATTGTGTCCCGGTCCAAGCGGTTGCGCACGAAGGGAAAAAGGATGCCGATGCCGAGATCGAAGCCATCCATGAAGATGTACATCATGACGCCGAAACCGATGATCAGAGCCCAGATGAGTGGAAGATCGATACCCATTCTCAGAACTCCCTTTGGTCAGCGTGGGATTGAAGGTCAGCCGGGACCGCCGAAAGCGGCCGTGCGGGACGTCCGCCTATGGCTGTATGGTCGCTGGCCTGCGGACCATGACCAATCAGCTGCAGCATGTAGTACACACCAGTGCCGAAGACGAAGAAGTACATCACGACGAAGATCGCCAAGGTGGTGGTCAAGGCGAGTGTCGAGTGGTCGCTGACCGCGTCACGGGTCCGCATTATTTCATAGATCACCCAGGGCTGACGACCAACCTCGGTGGTGATCCAGCCTGCCAGAATGGCGATCAGCCCGGAAGGCCCCATCAGGACAGCGGCCCGCAGGAAGAGCCGGTTCTCGAAAAGTGTGCCGCGCTTGCGCAACCAAAGACCTACGAGAGCAAGGCCAATCATCGCGAAGCCGAGCCCGACCATGACCCGGAACGACCAGAAAACAATCGTGGCGTTTGGCCGATCCTCTTTTGCAAAGTCTTTCAGGCCCTTGATCTGCCCATCGAAGCTGTGGGTCAGGATGAGGCTGCTCAGGCGTGGGATCTCGACAGCGAAACGGGTGGTCTCCGCTTCCATGTCCGGCCAGCCGAAAAGGATCAGCGGCACGCCTTCTCCCGACTGGTTTTCCCAGTGGCCCTCCATCGCCGCGACCTTCGCCGGCTGGTGTTCAAGCGTGTTAAGGCCATGTTGATCCCCCACCACGGCTTGCAGCGGCGCCACGATGAGCAGCATCCAAAGCGCCATTGAAAACATCTTGCGCACTTCGGCAGATCGATTGCCGCGCAGCAGGTGCCAGGCTGCGGAAGCGGATACGAAAAGCGCCGTTGCAAGAAAGGCAGCCGTCACCATGTGTGCCAAGCGATAGGGGAAAGACGGATTGAAGACGACCTTCAGCCAATCGGAAGGAATGACGGAGCCGTCCACGATTTCAAACCCTTGCGGCGTCTGCATCCAGCTGTTCGAGGCCAGGATCCAAGTCGCCGAAATCAGCGTGCCGATGGCAACCATCACGGTGGAGAAGAAGTGCAGGTTTGGTCCGACCCTGCTCCATCCAAATAGCATCACGCCCAGGAAGCCCGCCTCCAGGAAGAAAGCGGTCAAGACCTCGTAGGCCAGAAGCGGTCCGGTGACGGATCCCGCGAACTCCGAGAAATGACTCCAGTTGGTCCCGAACTGGTAGGCCATAACCAGCCCGGAGACGACACCCATCGCGAAGTTGACCGCGAAGACCTTTGACCAGAATTGGTAGAGGGAACGGTAGACCGCAGAACCGGTCCTGAGCCAGCGCCATTCCAGCACGGCGAGGAAGCTGGCAAGTCCGATCGTGATCGCCGGGAAGATGATGTGGAATGACACCGTAAACGCGAACTGAACGCGGGCCAGTTCGAGCCCTGTTAAGCCAAGCATGCGCCGGACTCCCTTTTTTCCTGACTACTGCGCTGCTCTGCGGGGCACGCGGAGGCACGGCCCGGGAGAGTTTTCCAACGCCGGTGTAGACCGGTCTTCGTTTCATGGCTCTCCATCAGACAACCGCTCGAATTTCGGAGGTGGGCTGTGAGAGGAGGGTGGAGAGTACATCAAGCGCCGCTTTGAGCGAGGCGTGGTCCCGAGGTGTTCCGAAAGACAGCCTCACGGCATCGCGGCGGCTCTCTCCGACCGCGAATGCGGAATCTGGTGCGACGATGACACCCGCGCGCCGCGCCTCATCGGCGAATGCGTCGGAGTTCCACCCGGCGGGAAGCTGCAACCATCCGTGCGGGCCGACCTGGTCCGAGAAGAACTTGGCGCCTGTGCTCCCGCTCTTGAGAGCGGCTCTGGCGATCCGCTGCCGCGCCGTATTTTCCTGTGCGACATCGCGGCAAATCATCTCGGCGGAGCCATTCGAGAGCCAGCGCCGCACCAGCGCTACGGAAATCGGCGGCGGGTTCAAATGCGTCGCACGAAAAACGCCGGCCAGGCGGTGCGCATCCGCTGCGGAAGGCGTGAGCACATAGGCCATACGCAATGCGGGGCTGAGCACTTTCGACACTGTCGCCACATGCCACGTCAGCTCGGGAACCCGCGAGGCGAAGGCCCTAGGCCCATTGGGTCTGAGAGCGCTGTAGGGCGCGTCCTCGACAATCGCGACGCCATGCGTCTGAGCAATCCTTGCAATGGCCGTCCGACGCGGCTCGGTCAGTGTTGCCGTTGTCGGGTTGTCGATATCCGGAGTGAGGTAGAGCGCCTTAATCGGGTGAGACCCGCGGTCGCCGCGCCAGCAAGCTTGGGCGAAGGCATCCGGTAGAATGCCTTCCTCATCCTGCTCCAAAGCGACAGCTTCAAGATTCAGATCTCGGATGATGGCCCTCGTACCCGGATACACCAGGCTCGGAACGCAAACGTGGTCATCGGGTCGGCATAGGAGATGGAAGATCCCGAACAGGGCAGCCTGCGCTCCGGCAGCGACGAGGGTGCGGTCGCGCTGCACACTGTCGATACGCTGCTTCAGCCAATTGACGCCTGCTTGCATATCCAGATCGCGACCTACCTCTGTCGGGTAGTCCAAAACGCTTGGATCCTCAGCCAGCAGGCGGTCAAGGTCGCGCCGCAGCGTCGCGGCGAACGCGTGGGTTCGGCCCACTGGCGGATTGTTCATCCCGAGGTCGAGAGTCACCTTTCTTTTTACGTATGTATTCGTGCTCTGAGGGAATACTTGCGGCGCATCTGGCGGCCAGAGGGCGAATGTCCCCCGCCCGGCGCGGGCCCGTATCAGGCCGCGCTGGCGCGCCTCGGCAAATGCCCGGGTGACCGTTGTAAGATCGACCGACAAGTCCCGCGCTATGGCGCGTTGGGATGGGAGGAGCGTACCGGGCTTCACCCGACCTTCCAGAATATCCTGCTCCAGCGCCTCGACGATTCCAAGGTACTTGCTTCTCGATGACTTGAGAATTCTGGGGTGCCAGGAGGTCATTTTCGACTCACGGTATGCATACAATGCTTGGATAGTATGCATTAGCGTCCATACTATCAATCGACATAGGAGCTTCAAAACGCCGCAGTTCAAGATCTCGGCGGCGCACAGAATTTAGGAGTTCCCCTGGATCAGGTGATTTTTTCGTTTCTGTACCGCGCGCTAGCCGCTCACCGCCTCCTGCGTTTTGGAAAGCCATCTCCATCTCAGCATCCATACACAAGCTATCAAAGATGAGGATAGACTTGCATTGTATGCCTATTGTACATACACCTCGCCACAGAAGCACCCTGCGCTGCACCGCCAAGGAGATCAGCCATGACCGACGCAACTCCGTTCACCAAACTCCTCGAAGAGTTGAAGCTGGATGGCCGCTACCGGACCTTCGCTCAGCTCGAGCGGATCGCCGGCGCCTTTCCCATGGCGCGCTGGCACGGGTCCGGCGGAGAAAGCCGGACCGTGACAGTGTGGTGCAGCAACGATTACCTCGGCATGGGGCAGCATCCCGACGTTCTGTCCGCGATGCACGAGGCATTGGACCTCTCCGGCGCGGGCTCGGGTGGTACGCGGAATATCTCGGGCACGGGCCGGCAGCATGTCGCACTGGAAACAGAGCTTGCCGATCTTCACGGCAAGGAAGCAGCACTGCTGTTCACCTCCGGCTGGATCTCAAACCTTGCGGCACTCGGCACACTCGGGTCTGTTTTGCCTGGGTGCGTGATCTTATCAGACGCTCAGAACCATAATTCGATGATCGAAGGCATCCGGCGCTCCGGCGCGGAGAAGCGGATCTTCCGCCACAACGACATTGCCCACCTCGAGGAACTTCTCGCCGCTACAGATGCGGACCGACCAAAGCTGATCGCCTTCGAGAGCGTCTACAGCATGGACGGAGATGTCGCGCCGATCCGAGAGATTTGTGACCTTGCAGAAAAATACGGGGCTCTGACCTACCTCGACGAGGTTCACGCTGTCGGCCTCTACGGACCACAGGGTGGCGGCATTGCTGAACGCGAAGGCATCGCCCACCGCCTGACGCTCATCGAGGGTACGCTGGCAAAGGGTTTCGGCGTGATCGGGGGCTATGTGACCGGACCCGAGGCACTGATAGATGTCATCCGCAGCGTCGCAAACAGCTTTATCTTCACCACATCGCTTTGCCCTCACATCGCCGCAGGCGCGCTCGCATCGATCCGGCATGTCCGCACCCGCGAGGACCTCAGGCAGAAGCAGGCCCAGATTGCGGATACCCTGAAGCTCGAGCTTCGGCAGGCCGGCTTCCCGGTGATTGAGACAAGCACCCACATCGTGCCGCTGGTTGTGGGGGAGGCGCATCTCTGCAAGGCGATCAGCGATCGCCTGCTCGAAGACCACTCGATCTACGCGCAGCCGATCAATTATCCGACAGTCGCCGTCGGGCAGGAAAGGCTCCGCCTCACCCCCACCCCCTTCCACACCGAGCACCACATCCGCGAGCTGGTAGACGCGCTCATCCAAGTGAGTGCGGAGCTGAACTGGTCGCGCGCGGGCGAAGCAGTCGCCCCACGGAGAGTGGCATGATATTCCACGCTCACCACCCAATGGCCAAAACCATATCCGATAGCGCTGCCGGCGCTTATGCGCTCGGACCCGCGGGCTACCCCCAGGCCGAGCGTGGAGACGACCTTGCCGAGAAGCAGAAGGTCACGCTCTGGACCTCAGGCGACGCACTTGGCACTGCCGGCATGTCAGCGTTGCATCGCGCAATCTCCGACGGGGTAGAGTTTCACGGCGCGGGAAACGGAGCAGAACTTCCCGGCTCACACCCTGCCCGGCTCGCTGCGGAACAGTGCCTGGCACACTGGCACAGACAGCCGGCTGCTCGTGTCTTCCTCGGCGGCAACGGCATTCTAACTTCGCTCGCCCACGCGCTCCGCGAAGCAGCGGGTCCATACAACATCCTGCTCTCGGATACGGTGCCGCATCCCCTCGCATGGGCGAGCCTACCCGTAACACGCTTCGATCCGAGCGACCCCGAGAGCCTCGTCAATGCACTTGAGACCTTGGGTAAGGAGCGCCCTGTGCTCGTCGTGCTGGAGACCGTGAGTTCGCGTGACGGCTCCATCGCACCGCTGCCCGACATTTGCTCCGCCGCCGAAGCCAACGGCGCCCTCGTCATTGTTGATGAAACCCACGCGTGCGGCGCATATGGACCCTCGGGTGCGGGTATCGCCACCGATCAGGGCTGCGCTGAGCGTATCTCGCTGCTCTGCAACGCGGGCCCGGGCTCTCTGGGTCTTCCGCTGGGCTATTTGGCCGGTGACGCGCAGCTTCTTGAATTGGTCACGGCGCAAGGCCACTCCAACTCAAGCGCGTGCCCGCCAGCCTTCCTGCTGGACGCGCTGCCGACCGCCATAGGTCTGGTGCAGAAGCGCGACGACCTTCGCGCCAGGCTGGCCGCGCTCTCCCGCGAGTTGCGCGCGGCTCTGGCCTACCTCGGCCTTCCGATCTCGACTGGATCGTCGCACGTGATTTGCATCGAGGTGGGCGATCCCAGGCAAACCCGGCTCGCGACCAGCCTGTTGCGAGACCACTACGGCATTCAGGTCACTCCCGTCCTGCCTCCCGAGGTCGCCCCCGGACAGGAACACCTTAGGATCATCTGCTCGGCACGTCACACCAGCGACCATATTGAGGCCCTCACGCTTGGACTTGAAACCCTTGCAGCCGAAATGGGCTGGCTTGGCTGAATCGCCATCAGGAGAAAACCATGACTGACACACATTCCACGACCGACAGAAACATGAAGCTCGCGCTCACACGCGGGCTGAGACTCCGCTGCCCTCGGTGCGGCGAGGGCAAGTTGTTCAAGGGTTATCTAAAGGTTGCCGACTGCTGCGAGGCCTGCGGCCTGGATTACACCCACCAGCGCGCCGATGACGGACCAGCCTACGTGGTCATTCTGATCGTCGGGCATCTCGTCGGATTTACACTGCCTGTCATGTTCGAGTGGATGCGGGACAACCCTGCCCTGCTGGCAGCCTCCGTCTCTGCGCTCGCGGTCGCGCTCTCTTTGCTCATGCTGCCGCGGGTCAAGGGCGGTTTCGTCGCCTTCCAGTGGGCCAAAGAGATGCACGGCTTCTAGGCCCCGCCCCTCAGCCCATGAAGGCGTTGGGCGCAAGCGCATTTCCGAGGAAGTACAAGTTCTCGCGCAGCGTCTCGCGACTTGTCGATCCGCCAAGGCAGACCCGCAGCTTCTCGCCGGGCTGACCCGCGATGGTAAAGGCATCCGAGGGCATCAAGCCCAGATGCCGCCCAGCCATGCGCGCCACGATATCCGCACGACCGGCGCCCTCGGGAAGGGTCAACCAGATATTGAAGGCGTTCTCGGCGGACAGGAAATCGGCCCCCTCCAGCGCTTCGCGGGCGATGGCCTGGCGCGCCGCGCTCTCGGCACGGATGAAGCGACGAATGCCGTCGGCGGTGCCATCCTCGATCCATTGTGTCGTCAGCGCCATCGACAGTGGCGAAGGCATCACAGACAGCGCCCGGATCGCCTGCGCAAGCCGAAAGGCACAGCGCGGCGAAGGGGCGATGGTAAAGGCCAGCCGCAGCCCTGCCCCGATGCATTTCGCCAGCCCGCCGATGTGCCATGTAAGATCCGGCGCCGAGAGCGCGATGGGTGCCGGCGACTTTGCTGGAATGAAGCCATAGGCGTCATCCTCGATCAGCGTGAGCCCCTCTACCCGCAGCACCTCGGCCAGTGCCAGCCGGCGCCCGACCGGGATGGTCAGCGTGGTCGGATTCTGAAGCGTCGGGTTGAGGTAGAGCGCCTTGGGGCGGTGCTCGGCGATGGCTGCGCTCAGAGCCTCGGGCGTGACACCCTCCGCATCCATGTTGAGGCCGATAAGCGTCACACCAAACCGCGCCGCTATATTGCGGATGCCGGGATAGGTGACACGCTCGCACAGCACTGAGTCGCCGGGCTTGGTGATGATCGACAGGATCGCGGCCATGGTGGCATGTGCGCCCGGCGTCACCGCGATGCGTTCCATCGAAGGCACCATGCCGCGCATGCTGAGCCAACTCGAGGCGGCAGTCCGGTCGCGCTCGGAGCCGATGGGGGACTGGTAGCGCAGCAGGTCCACGAGATTGGCTGCCACATAGTCGAGCCCGCCCTTCATGCGGCCTATGAGGTCGGGATCTGTCGGTTCGGGCGGCATGTTCATCGACAGATCCTCCGCGCGCTTGCGCTCGGGATCCGCCGCGGGCGCCGCCGCGCGCTCGGAAATGAAGGTGCCGCGACCGACATGACTGTCGACCAAGCCGCGCGCCTGCGCCTCGGAATACGCGCGCGAGACGGTGGTGAAGTCGATACCGAGACTGGCGGCCAGGCTACGCTGTGGCGGCAGACGGTCCCCGCCGCTCAGAAGGCCCGCCTCGATATCGCGCGCAATCGCGTCAGCGATGGCGAGGTAGCGAGGCTTTCCTGTATCGTTCAGCTGCGGGGACCAATCAATCATCTGCATCCACTCCTGTTGGGCAACAGCCCTACCGGATTGATTCTGGAAATTGAAGGGTCATTGTATGCAAATTCCCGATGGTCGCGCGAATATGACACATCATCTCAGGACAGTTTCGCCTCCAAAATGCACAGGGCCAGGGGGAACCGCGTAAATGCTACGCGAAATGCATGAATATTGCCATGTTTATTGTATGCAAATTGAACTGCGTATTGAGTGCATATCTCACCGCCCTGCATCCTGCCCCTACGAAGCGACATGGAGAGCAAGATGCCCAAGGTTACCAAAGAAGCATACAAGGACGGAGACTTTTTCGTCGACTACGAGGAAAAGGTCTTTGAAGACGTCAAGGCCGACGAGGGGGAGAAGGCACTTGTGACCTTCCACACCGTCGCCTTCGAAGGTTCAATCGGCCTCGTCAACATTCTCAATGCAATCCGCCTCAATCGCAAAGGCTATGAGACGTCGATCCTGCTCTACGGCCCCGGCGTGACCCTTGGCATCCAGCGCGGTTTCCCGACGCTCGGCGACGAGGCCTTCCCTGGCCACCAGAACTTCGCGGTGAACCTCAACAAGTTCATGGGTGAAGGAGGCAAGGTCTACGCCTGCCGCTTCGCGCTGCAGGCGCTCTACGGCCACGGCGAGCCCTCGCTCCTGCCCGGCATCACCCCCATAGCGCCGCAGGACGTGCTCGACTGCATCCTGCTGCACAAGAAGGCCAACGCGGTGATCCTCGACACCTGGACTGTCTGACGAGAACGCCGTGTTCCACGTCCGGGGGCGTCCACTCCGCCCCCGGACGCCGGGCCAATCGCCCCCCCCGGCCCGGCCCCTTTTTCCGACGTCTGCAGAGGCAAGCCCATGCGAACCGACACCATCCGCGCCGCCGCCGTCCAGATCGCCCCGGACCTCTCGGGCCGCGCCGGCACCATCGAGCGCGTGCTCAACGCGATCGCCGAGGCTGCGGGCAAAGGCGCGCAGTTCATCGTCTTCCCCGAGACCTTCGTGCCCTACTACCCATATTTCAGCTTCGTGCTGCCGCCCGTTCAGCAGGGCGCGCCGCATCTGGAACTGATGCAGGAGGCCGTGGTTGTCCCCTCGCCCGAGACGCAGGCCGTGGCCGATGCCGCCCGCAAGCGCGGCGTCGTGGTGGTGCTGGGGGTGAACGAGCGTGATCACGGCTCGCTCTACAACACCCAGCTCATCTTTGACGCCGACGGCACGCTGGCGCTGAAACGGCGCAAGATCACCCCCACCTACCACGAGCGCATGGTCTGGGGTCAGGGCGATGGCGCCGGGCTCAAGGTGGCCGACACAAAGGTGGGCCGCGTCGGGGCGCTGGCCTGCTGGGAGCATTACAACCCGCTCGCCCGCTACGCGCTGATGACCCAGCACGAGGAGATCCACGCCGGCCATTACCCCGGCAGCCTCGTGGGCGACATCTTCCGCGACCAGATCGAGGTCACCATGCGCCACCACGCGCTGGAGTCGGGCTGTTTCGTGGTCAACTCTACCGGCTGGCTCACCGAAGAGCAGATCGCCCAGATCCACCCCGACCCGAAGCTGCAGAAGGCGATGCGCAGCGGCTGCATGACCTGCATCATCTCGCCCGAGGGTCGCCACCTCGCCGAGCCGCTGACCGAAGGCGAAGGCATCTTGATCGCCGATCTCGACATGAAGCTCGTCGCCAAGCGCAAGCGCATGATGGACAGCGTCGGGCATTACGCCCGGCCCGAGCTTTTGTCGCTGGTGCATGACACCCGCCCCGCCGTCACCCGCCACTTCAGAGAGGCCGCACACGTGACGCCTAATAGCACGTCCATGGCCGAGCCCGAACCCCAGCCCGAGGAGGGCCGCCCCGATGCTTGATCACGCCCAGCTCATCAACGAGCTTCAGACACACGGCATGCGCCTCGTCGATCCGCGCGCCGGGCAGGAAAGCCGCCGCGGCGGCGCGGGCCCGTCGGACCACAAGGCGATCACCATCGGCGCGCGCACGGTGATGATCCCGGTCCACACCGCGCCCAGCTTCGACAGCCCCTACATGGTCTCTGCCCCCGACGACACCGGCGAGGCCCGCGTCACCCGCGACGGCACCGAGGTGGCGACCGTGCGCTTCCCGACCCGCGCGAAGTTCTACCAATTGAAGACCGCGGATGGCATTCCCTACAGCCACATCGCCGCGCTGCATTCCAGGGACGTGCTGGCGACCACGGTGCTGCAGACCTGCATCCGCTACGAAAGCCGCAAGAAGACCTGCCAGTTCTGCTCGATCGGGCAAAGCCTCGCGGCGGGCCGCACCATCGCCCATAAGACGCCCGCGCAGCTTGCCGAGGTTGCCAAGGCGGCGGTGGAATTGGATGGCGTCACCCATATGGTGCTGACCACCGGCACCCCGGCAGGCAAGGACCGCGGCGCCAAGGTGCTCTGCGAGAGTGCCGAGGCGATCAAGGCTGCCGTCGATCTGCCGCTGCAAGGCCAGTGCGAGCCACCCGAGGACGACGCCTGGCACCAGCGCATGTATGACGCCGGGATCGACACGCTCGGGATGCATCTCGAAGCGGTAACGCCCGAGGTGCGCGCGCGCATCATGCCCGGCAAAGCCTCGGTTCCGCTGGAGAAATACTTCGCCAGCTTCGAGGCAGCGGTGAACGTATTCGGGCGTGGTCAGGTCTCGACCTACATCCTTGCCGGCCTTGGCGACACGCGTGAGGCGATCCTCGAGATGGGCGAAAAGCTCTGCGCCATGGGCGTCTACCCTTTCGTCGTGCCCTTCGTGCCGATCTCGGGCACGCCGCTGGAAAGCCACCCGGCGCCGTCGTCCGAGTTCATGGCCTCGATCCTACAGCCGCTCGGCCGGATGATCGCAAAAGCCGGGATCCGATCGGCGGACATGAAGGCGGGCTGCGGCAAATGCGGCGCCTGCTCGGCCCTGTCGAGCTATGAGAAACTGAAGGTGCCTGCAGAGGGAACGGCGCAGGAGAAAGCCTTGGGAGCTTCGGCATGATCGAGCTCGAGCAGCGCCTGTTCAACAGCCCGGGCTATTACATCCGCGCCGCCTCGAAACGCTTCGAGGCCGAGGGCGCGGCGGGCCTGCGCCACCGGGTATTTGTCGAGGAGCAGGGCATTTTCCCCACCCACGACCGCGACGACATCGACCTCATCGCCACTCACCTCGTCGCATTGTCGACTTACGCCCATGAGGCCGATCAGGTGGTCGGCACGGTGCGCATCCACGAAGAGGCGCCGCGCCTTTGGTGGGGCTCGCGGCTGGCGGTGGACAGCGACTTCCGCGCCGTGGGGCGGCTCGGGGCCGAGCTGATCCGCCTCGCCGTTCGCACCGCCAATGCGCGCGGCTGCGAACGCTTCCTCGCGCATGTGCAGATGCAGAACGTCACGCTCTTCCGCCGCCTGCGCTGGCGACCGCTGGAAGAGGTGACAATCCACGGCACACCTCACATGAAGATGGAAGCGGATCTGGGCCACTACCCGCCCTGCGCCGATCCGGTCACCGGCTGGTACCACCGCCCCCGCACCCGCGAGCCGCGCACATGAGCGAGGACGATATCTCTGCACTTGCCGAGCGCCTGCGCACTCACCCCTCGATCCGCTCGAAGCTGGGTATCGCGCGGGCGACGCGGGCGCTTGGCCTCACCGCCGCCAGCGCTGGTCGCCCGGGAGATGATGCCGCCGCCCTGCCCCACGACGGCGGCTACGACCTGCTGGCGGGCGAGGGTTTCATCCCCGCCTTCATCGAGAACGATCCATGGTTCGCCGGATGGTGCGCGGTGATGGTGAACCTGTCGGACATCGCAGCCATGGGCGGGCGCAGCGCCGCCGTGGTCGATCAGATCTGGGCCCCGAGCGGCGAGGCCGCCGCGCCGCTGCTGAAGGGGTTGCACGATGCCTCCGCCGCCTATGGAGTGCCGCTGGTGGGCGGGCACACCAACCTTTCCGCCCCGGCGCTCGGTCTCGCGGCCTCGGTCTTTGGCAAGGCGCAGCGGCTGATCACCAGCTTCAATGCGGCGCCCGGCGATCTGCTGATCGCTGCCGTGGATCATCGCGGCAGCTACCGCAACTTCGACAATTTCTGCGCGGCGCTCGACGCGCCGCCGGACCGGCTGCGCCGCGATCTTGAGCTGCTGCCGCAACTTGCCGAAAGCGGGCTGACCCGCGCCGGCAAGGACATCAGCCAGGGCGGCATCATCGGCACCGCGCTGATGCTGGCCGAATGCTCGGGCGTCGGGATCGACATCGACCTTCCCGCCCTCGTCCCGCCGCCGGGCGTGTCGATCGAGCGCTGGCTGCGCAGCTTCCCCAGCTTCGGCTTCCTGCTGGCGGTTGCGCCCGAAAATGCCAACGCCGTCTGCGCCCGTTTCTGCGCGCGCGGCATTGACGCCTGCGCCATTGGGCGCGTGACAGAAGGGTCCGCCGTAACCCTCACGCACGGCCACGAACGCGCCCTCTTCTGGGACCCCGCGCAAACCCCATATCTCGATCTTGGAGCCCGACATGCCTGAAACCTTCTGGACCGTCCGCTGGCCCGATGGCGCAGAGGAAAAGCTCTACTCGCCCTCCAGCGTCGTCGCCGAGCTCTTTGAGCCCGGCCAGAGCTACCCCGTGCCCGACTTCCTGGAGCGCGCCCGCATCGCCATGGAGCGTGCCTCGAACCGGGTGGAGCGCAAGTACGGCTTCGCCTGCAGTTCGGCCATGGACCAGCTCGACCGGATCGAGGCCAAGCTCGCGACATTCAAGGATCAGGAGGGCGCCGAGATCGCCTGCCTGCACATCTCTCAATGAGGATGGAAACGATGAAAGACACCCAGACCCCGCATATCCCCGTGGTGATCGTCGGCGGCGGGCAGGCAGGCCTGTCGACCGCCTACTGCCTCAAGAAGAAGGGGATCGAGAGCATCGTCTTCGAGCGGCACGAGAAGTTTCATTCGTGGCGCAACAGCCGCTGGGACAGCTTCTGCCTCGTCACCCCGAACTGGCAGTGCCGCCTGCCCGATTTCCACTATGACCGCGAGTATGGTGGCACCGATCCCGACGGCTTCATGCTCAAGGAAGAGATCACCGACTACGTCGACGCCTTTGCCGCGATGGCGCAGCCCAACCTGCGCGAGAACGTCGAAGTGACCCGCGTGGTCCCGGACGCTGAGGGCGGCTTCACCGTCGAGACCTCGATCGGCACATGTACCTGCGATCAGGTGGTGATCGCCACCGGCGGCTACGACACGCCGATCGAGCCGCCCTACGCCAAGAACCTCTCGCCCGAGGTCTTCCAGATGCACTCGGTCGACTACCGGAACGTCGACCAGTTCCCCGAGGGTGGCGTGCTGATCGTCGGCACCGGCCAGTCGGGCGTGCAGCTGATGGAGGATTTCTGCCGCGCCGGACGCGACGTGCACCTCGCCGTCGGACCCGCGCCGCGCAGCCCGCGCAAGTATCGGGGCCGCGATGCCACCGACTGGCTTTATGACGCCGGGCACTATGCGATCACCATCGCCGAGCACCCCGACCCGGTGAAGGCGCTGACCCAGACCAACCACTACATGTCGGGTCGCGACGGTGGCAAAGAGATCGACCTGCGCCGCTTCCACGTCGAGCAAGGCGTCGAGCTTTATGGCTCTCTGGCGGATATGGACGGGACCACGGTGAAATTCCTGCCCGATCTGACGAAGAACCTCGACGACGCCGACCGCTCCTACGTCGGCATCCGCACCCAGATCGATGCCTATATCGCCCGCGAAGGCATCGATGCGCCAGAGGAGCCGACTTTCGAGAAGCTCTGGAAGCCGCAAGCCGAACGCACCGAGATCGACCTTGCCGAGGCAGGCATCACCTCGGTGCTTTGGGCCATCGGCTTTCGTCCCGACTATTCGTGGATCGAGGCGGATGTCTTCGACGCCCGCGGCAAACCCATCTTCGACCGCGGCGTGACCGAACACCCGGGTCTGCATTTCATCGGGCTTGGCTGGCTGAACACCTGGGGCTCGGGGCGCTTCCTTGGCATCGAGGAAGACAGCCGTCACCTCGCCGGGCAGATCGCGGCGCAACTGGCCGGCGCGGCGCAGCGGGCGGCGGGCTGATGCTGGATGTGGACACCACAGGGGTGGGGGTGCTTACCCGCCAGCGCCTCGGGATGCAACAGCTTTCGCCGCACGGGCTATCCGAGACATGGGCGCTCGGCTTTTGCGGCGACATCCATTGGCAGCTGCTCGCGGCGACGCTGGGACAGGAAGAATTCGGATTCCGCACCGCCGATGGCCGCCCTATCTACGCCGCCTTCTGCGCGACCCGGATCGAGCTGCCCCGGTCGCGAGACCTGCTCGGCGCCGAACTCGACATCCGCTCGCGCCTCGCCAGCTTGGGCGGGGCCTGCATCGGCTCGCGTCACGAGTTTCGGCAAGGCGGGCAAGTGATCGGCTCGCTATTGATGCTGTCGACCTTCGTCACGCATGACGAGACCGGCTCCAATCGCCGGATCGTGCGCGCGATGCCGGAGCGCGATTGCATGCTGCCCGAGGCCGGGGTCGAGTTAAAGGAGTTGGATGCGCGGGCAAGGAGTGTCTTGCGCACGCTGCGGGGGCAGCGGGTCGACGAGGGCGTCAGGCTCACGCCAAGCCCGAGCCTAGATTTCAACGCTGTTGGTCTGCTCTACTTCGTAAGCTTCACCCGACTTGCGGAGAGCGTGTCGAATTCCGTCGACCGCGTCCGTGCAAGGGAGATCATCTACCTTGGCAACCTCGATCAGGGCGAGACCGTCAAGGTTCTGCAAAACGGTACCGAGGCGCTGGTGGCGCGTGAGGACGGCAAGATCATTGCCCATGTCACCGTCGCTCGCGAGGCGCAATGCCATAGCCTTGCCCTTGAAGAGCGGACCGAGGCACCGGGCACGCAGATTCAGCCTGAAGAACGTCGCTGACACCAAGCAGCACCATTGCTGCACTAGAAATTGTCTCGGCTCCATAGACCTGGGACGAATTCTGCGGCCACGCGCGCAAACTGCCTGGCAAGCGCTTCGGCTTCCCTTGGAACGTCTCGCCCGGGCGCGCGCCTGGACCGACACTACCGCCTCCGGCGCGGCATCCATCAGGGGCTCGCAAGGCGGTCCAGTCACCAAGCCCGAGAGGCCTCGCGTCGCGGCCGCGCAGGGCGGACCTGCCTGGCTGTGCCCATATTGATTGGGCGGCAACACCGACGCACTGATCGCCAAAGCCCGTGCAAGTGGATCTCTGCGGATCAGGTGCAGCTCGCGCCTCACCTCCCATCATCCATTCAATACATAGTTTCCCAAAAAATTGTCTGCATTGTAGCTCAGGAGGGTGCGGCAAAATGGCTCTAACTTCTCTGAAACTCCTGCATTAATCGTGATTTTAGTGAAATATTTCAGCTCCTTAAGACTGCCTTGTATTTGTATGCCAATTCAATACATACATTATCACAACATCATGACTTGAAGCGACACTTACCGTATGGCTATCACGCCTCATCTTGAGGGTGGCCAGCTCCCAACCACGCGCATGTCTGTCCGCCCTCGCCCGGCGCTTGAGTCACGCGTGTTTCTCAGCAGGCGCCACACCAAACTGGAAGTGAAGGCAAACTATGATTTGGGTTCCCATCGCGCTCGGGCTGTTCAAGTTCACCGTTCTAGGTGCAACCTTTGTCCTATGCATCAGGGCGCAACGCGAGGGAGAGCGAGAGGATGAAGAGCGAGAGGAAGCCAGACGGCAGCAGCTGCTGCTTGCGGAGTCCGCCTCAGAAACGGATTTGAAGGTCGCAGAATGATGTCATAGGTTTGTAGTCCCGTCGGACAAGACCACCGGCGATAGCCATCGCAGGGTCGCTCCAAGATCATTTTCCTCGATCGGCTCGGCACTCCGTGGATAGGCCTTCGACCCGAAGTTGATCGCCCGCCAGTCACTGGCGAACCAGGTGCCGAGCATGGCGATCGAAGTCGCGGCTCCCTCGCAGGACGAGAGGCCCTGCTCGAAGTAGCGGATCTTGCGCCGCTCCAGATCGCCACCCTCACCCAGACCCGTGGCGGCGTCTCATCGGCCCCGTCACAGTCGGCCGGACACAACGAGTCTCTTCGCTGGCGCTGCTGCTTCCGAGATCGCTGCTCGCGCTGGCCGCCTGTCCATTGCCGTCGCCGCTCGCTTGATCCCGCCCGGTCGCGGCGCCAGCCCGCCGATACCTCTCATCTCTCTCCGCACGACCTCTCACTGGCGCCTTTGACCATATAGCCGAATGTACCGCGACGATGCGGCGGCTTTGGGAGGCCCAAACTTCAGATAAACTGAAAATATGTCACATTGGGCATTTGAGCGGTTGCGCGCCGGAGCAATTCGAAAAGCGAAAACGAAACGAAATCCGTTTTGCCATGAGAACGGAAAGCACCCGGTGCTTTCTCCCTCTGGCGCATACCTGCTCCGCACAAGACTGCCGGTTCTCCGGTTCCAAAAATGGGCCAGACGTGGTGCCGGCCTCGTCGAAGCCAAGGCTCGGGCAGGCTCGCAAGGGCGACAGCACCTGCGCTGTCGGATATGTTCGCACACAGCGCTGCCCCGTCAGCCGTTCTGCCAGCAAGTCGATGTGATCGACGTAGCCTGACCCTCTTGGAGGTTGCCGATTTCCAATCGAAACTGAACCGGGCGCGGAGATCAGAAATCGAAACTGTCGATGTCGCGGATGTAGGCCTCGAAGAAGTCGGTGAAGGTGCCGACCAGCGGCGGCAGTTTCTCGTAGGGTGGATAGTAGAGCATGAGGTTGAGCGGCGGCAGCTGCCATCCCGGCAACACCAGCTCGAGCGCGCCGGAGATCAGCCCTTCCCGCACCAGAAAATCGGGCAGGTTGACCATGCCGTTCCCCGACAGCGCCATCTCGTAGAGGAACTCGCCGTTGTTCGAGGTGACTCTGGTCCCGGCGCGCAGCGCCCGGCGCTGGCCGCCGCGGGTGAAAGTCCAGGTCTCGGCCGCGCCCCCACGGCCATAGGACAGGCAGTGTTCGGGCAGCAGGTCGTCGGGGGACTCCGGGCGCGGGATGCGCTCGAAGAGCGAGGGCGAAGCGACCACCTGCCGGGGTACCTGACAGATCCGCCGCCAGATCGTCGACTTGTCCGCCGGCGGATCCGAGATGCGGATCGCGAGATCGCAGTTGGCGTCAAGGATATCGACCAGCACATCGGTCAGATGCACGTCGAGTGCGATATGCGGATAGGCCAGCCGGAAGCTCGCCACCAGACCCGGCATCAGCCGCATGCCGAACGACATCGGCGCGTTGATCGCCAGCTGCCCCCGGTCGGGCCTCGTGGTGCGCGTGACCTCCTCGGTCACCCTGTCGAACTCTTCGAGCACCGGGCGGTAGCGCGCCGCGACCATCGCCCCTGCCCCGGTGAGCGAGACCTGCCGTGTCGTGCGCAGCAGCAATTGCTGGCCGAGGTCTTCCTCGAGCTGGGCGATGATCCTGGTGATCGAGGCCGGCGTCATCCGAAGGCTGCGGGCCGCCCCGGCGAAACTGCCCTGCTCGACGACTTCAAGAAAGACCCGGATCGGCTTGATGGTCTGCATCGCGCCAGATTGTTTCGATCCGGCGTAATAGTAAATGCCCGCGAGTTTCTATTCTTGAAAATTATCGTAGCCCCTATCTTGAATGCAACAGACACAGACTCGATGGAGATCGAAATGATCACGGACATCAAAGGGCTGCACCACGTCACCTCGATGGCGGCGGACGCGGCCGAGAACAATCGCTTCTTCACCGACACGCTCGGCCTGCGCCGGGTCAAGAAGACCGTCAACTTCGACGCGCCCGAGGTTTACCACCTCTACTACGGCGACGAGATCGGCACCCCCGGCTCGGTAATGACCTATTTTCCCTTCGGCCAGATGCCCCGCGGGCGTCGCGGTACCGGTGAGGTCGGCGTGACCGAGTTCGCCGTGCCCGAGGGCGCGCTTGGCTACTGGAAGGACCGGCTCGCCGCCAAGGGCGCGACTGGTCTCACCGAAAGCAGCTTCCTCGGCGAGACCCGGCTGGAGTTCGCCGGCCCCGACGGCGACCGCTTCGCGCTGGTGGAGAGCCCTGATCGCGGCCGCACCGCCTGGACCGGCGCCGGCGTATCCGAAGAGGCCGGAATCCTCGGCTTCCACGGCGCCCGGATGCGGCTGCGCGACAGCGCCGCCACCGCCGAGCTGCTGAGCTTCATGGGCTACCAGAAGGACGAGACCGACGGCGCCGTGACCCGCTACCGCATCGAGGGCGGCAACGCCGCCGACACCATCGACCTCGAGGCGGTGCCCGGAGGTCAGGCCGCGGCGCAGGGCGCGGGATCGGTGCATCACATCGCCTTTGCAGTCGAGGACCGCGCGGCGCAGCTGCGGGTGCGCGACGCGCTGCTCGACACCGGCTACCAGGTGACCCCGGTGATCGACCGCGACTACTTCTGGGCGATCTACTTCCGCACCCCCGGCGGGGTGCTCTTCGAGATCGCCACCAACGAGCCCGGCTTCGACCGGGACGAGGACACCGCGAACCTCGGGCAGGCGCTGAAGCTGCCGACCAGATACGAGCCGTACCGCGGCCAGATCGAAGG
The DNA here is from genome assembly GCF_003111685.1 of Alloyangia pacifica. Classification (NCBI taxonomy): domain Bacteria; kingdom Pseudomonadati; phylum Pseudomonadota; class Alphaproteobacteria; order Rhodobacterales; family Roseobacteraceae; genus Alloyangia; species Alloyangia pacifica. The sequence continues at coordinate 112,197 of NZ_CP022191.1, forward strand.
GCGTCTGCCCGCAATTGGAGCCTGATCGCCATGACCCAGACCCTGAGCTACCACGCCCGCACCCGTGCCCCCGATCCGGGGGCGCCGCTGATCTTCGCGTTTCATGGCACCGGCGGAGACGAGACCCAGTTCTTCGAACTGGTGCGGCAGATCCACCCCGGCGCAGGCATCGTCTCGCCCCGGGGAGACGTCTCGGAAGGCGGCGCCGCGCGCTTCTTTCGGCGCACCGGCGAGGGCGTCTACGACATGGAGGACCTCGCCGAGCGGACCGCGCGGATGGCGGCCTTCATCGCCGCGCACAAAGCCGTCAATCCGGGCGTTCCGGTCTATGGCTTCGGCTATTCCAACGGCGCCAACATCCTCGCTTCGGTGGTGATGGCGCAACCCGATCTCTTCGACCGGATCGGACTGCTGCACCCGCTGATCCCGTGGCAGCCGGCGCCGATCGATCTCGGCGGTCGGCGCGTGCTGGTCACCGCCGGGCGCCGCGATCCGATCTGCCCGTGGTCGCTCACCGAAGGGCTGCTGACGTGGCTGGTCGACAGTGGTGCCGACGTCCGGACCGAGATCCACGACGGCGGCCACGAGATCCGGCAGGGCGAGATCGCGGCCCTGGCCGAGCTGCTCACCGCATGACCTGCCGCGGCGCCCTCTCCCCGGGCGCCGGAGGCTTCTCCCAGACCCATGCAGGAGACATCGAAATGACCGATCCGATCATCCGCTACAGCGAAACCGACAGCAAAGCGCGCTACGTCGCCACGGTGGAGGGTGCCGCGGGCGAAGGCGAGTTGACCATCTCCAAGGTCTCGCCGACCCTCATCATCGCCGACCACACCGCGGTGCCTGACAGCATGCGCGGCATGGGCATCGCCAAGGCACTGGTGCTCCGCCTTCTCGCGGACGCCCGCGGCAAGGGCCAGCGCATCGTGCCGCTCTGCCCCTTCGTGCGTGGCTACGCGATGCGCCACAGCGACGAGACCGCCGACGTCATCCAGTGGTGACCCCGCCGGTCGCCGGGCCCGCGAACACAGCGCCGCCGTGCGCAAGTCCTGCGGGCGAGGCATCGCCCGTGGCAGGACGACACACAGGACAGAGGCGGTAACGCCGGCCACCCCAGAGGAGACCCGAGATGAGCTGGAACCCTACCCATAGCCCTGAATGCCCGGACTTTGGCTGCGGCGCGCTCGAGACGCTGATCATCCCCCGCGCCCGCGATATCGGCGGCTTTGACGTCCGCCGCGCCCTGCCCTCGCCGAAGCGGCAGATGGTCGGACCGTTCATCTTCTTTGACCAGATGGGCCCCGCCGAGTTCATCACCGAGGGCGGCATCGACGTGCGCCCGCATCCGCATATCGGGCTCGGCACGGTCACCTACCTCTACCAGGGCGAGTTCGAGCACCGCGACAGCATCGGCAGCCACCAGATGATCTACCCCGGCGAGGTCAACTGGATGACCGCGGGCCGCGGCGTGACCCATTCGGAACACACCAGCGAAAAGACCCGCGGCACCCGCCACAGCCTTTTTGGCATCCAGACCTGGATCGCCCTGCCCGAACACCTCGAGGAAAGCGACCCCGGCTTCGAGCACCACGGCAAGGAGGCGCTTCCGTTGATCTCCGACGGTGGCAGCGAAGCCCGGCTCATCCTCGGCGCCGCCTATGGCGAGAAAAGCCCTGTGACCATGCCGTCCGAAACCTTCTACCTCGACGTCGTGCTGCAGCCGGGCGCCGGGTTCCCCTTGCCCGAGGATCAGGAAGACCGCGGCATCTACGTCACCGAAGGCGCGATCGAGGTCGCAGGCGACATCTTCGAGGCCGGTCGCATGATGGTGTTCCGCCCCGGCGACCGGATTTCGGCCAAGGCCGGTCCCCAGGGCGCCCGCCTCATGGCGCTCGGCGGCGCGACCATGAACGGACCAAGGTATATCTGGTGGAATTTCGTCTCGTCGTCAAAGGACCGCATCGAACAGGCCAAGGAGGACTGGAAGGCCGCCGACTGGGCGAACGGTCCCTTCCGCCTGCCGCCCGGCGACGAGCAGGAGTTCATCCCGATCACCGAAGAGCTGGACCGCACCCGCCCGAGAAACTGGGACTAGTTTCCGCGAATGAACATGCATAGCGAGGCAGATCGATGGCGCACTTGCAAGCTCAGGGGCGGATAACGCTGAATTATGTGACAAATAGACTCTCGATATAACGTCATTTCTTACTTATGGACGTCGCGAACTCTGAGCGCCCCGGGTTTGCCGGAGGCTGATTGTCGTTAGATACGCGGCCGTGTTTTCAGTTTCCCGAGCTGCGTAGAAGTTGGCTTCTGCTTCGGCTGGCGGGATGTTCCGAGCCTCATCGCGGCATTGGTGGCGCGGATGGGTGAGCTCCCCAATGCGCCGATCGACGTGACGAAAGTGCCCTGCATTCTCCGTCTGCCGCACACTTAATCGCAGCAACGTCCAAGGCGGGTTTGAAGCGGCGCAAGGCCTCATCGAAAGATACCCGTTGGCACACTACCGGAAGCGGATCGATCAAGACGGCTGAACAACATGGCAAACCAAGGCTGACCGCGTCTGGCCTTGGCTGCGTTCATGGGCGTCGGCGCGGGTGATGGACAGTCCCAGACCAACGCTGCCCTGCGCGGCACCGCGTGCCGCATCGATGCGGTAGAAGGGGCGGAATACCTCCTCGAGCAGATGGTCCGGGATGCCGGGGCCGTGGTCGCGGATGATGACGTCGACCATGTCTCGCGTCTTGCGGAAATTGACCTCCGCGCTGCCCCCGTATTTCACGGCATTCTCCAGCAGATTGCGCAGCGCATGAGCAAAATCCTCTTTCTCACACCCAAACTTGGAATTCGGGATCGGGCAAGTAACGGGATCAGCCCCGATGGGAGGTCAGGTCACCGCGACGACCGAATAGTCGGGCGAGCCCTCCCAGACGAGGTCCCAGGACGCCCCCGGGCGGACGTTCTGTATGGCGCGGGGCTCGAAGCACACGAGGCAATTGCCCCCCGGCACGGGCGCGCGAACCGAGGGGTAGATCAGCCCCCGCGAGCCTTCGCGCCGCAGGTGCTGGGCGAGGCTCTGGCCCTCGGGGTATCCGATCTCCGGTTCGGGGCGCAGCGCAGGATGGACCGGATCGTCGGTGATGTCATCGAAGGTGCCGATGAAATCCGCCAGGATCTCGACGTAACGGGCGCTGTCCTCGAAACAGCCGATGTAGCCGAGTTCCCGCGTCCGGTGCCACGCGACCTCGCTGACCGAGACCATGACGTCCCAAGCGCAGTACCAGGCCCCGCGCTCCTCGGAGTTGAAGCGATTGCCACCCGCCCGCGTATAGGTGAAGGCCGCGTTGACATGGGTCTCGCCATAGATGCGCAGGTCGTGGCTGCGGCGGCGCCAGGCGAGTTCGCGCGGGTCGATATGCGGGTTCCTGCCCCGCTCGGCCTGAAGGCGGCCGCTGGTCAGCCCCTCAATCTCGGCGAGGATCTCGAGTTCGTCATCGCTGTCCACGAGGCCGCGCAGCGCGGGCGGCTTGTGGTAGGTGGCGGGCAGGAGGCGAACGAGGCCGCGATCCGAGATCTCGGTCTGTTTCACGCGCCACCCCGCAGCGCGTCGAGGTAGGTGCGGATCGCGAGGATCTGCGGCAAGCCGCCCTCGACAGCGGCATCGATCGGCCGGCTGCCGCCAAAGAGCGGGCCGGCGTTCGGCCGGGTGAACCAGCTCCGCGCGAGCGGATCCGAGAAATAGAGCTCGAGGGACTTGTAGATGCCGATCACCGCGCTGAGCCGCAGCAGCTGGTCCTTGGTCAGCTCGCCTGCGAAATCGGGTTTCCGGGCGCGCTTCCAAGTGCTTTCCGACATGTCCGCAAGGCCCGCCGCCTCCTTCACGCTCAGCGCCCAGGCATCGGCGATGCGCGCGTAGGCCTTGAGGGCGACGGCGTTGATCTGCGCGGGTTCCCGGGTCTTGGCGATGATGTGCATCTCGATCTCCTTTGGTTCGAATATAGTCCATATGAACCTATAGTAAAGTTCATATGAACTGACAGCATGGTTGCAACAGATGTCAGCGCGCGTGTCCTCCTGGACTGGGAATAGCTTCGACGGCTCGGTGCGCTCCAGGGTCACGCGGACGCGAGTCTTCACCTTGGGAGTGGGCACCGCGCTGGTAATCCGTGAATTCGCGTGTAGCGGGCCTTCACCTGTTGCCATCCTCATCGAGGCGTAGTTCATGGGGCCTACTAGGACCCACAGGAAGGGCGGATGCCTTGACCACCACCACGCCCGCCCGCACCTACCTCGTCGTCCTGACCGCGCTCGGCGCGACGCATCTTCTGAACGACCTGATGCAGTCGCTGATCCCGGCGGCCTATCCGATCCTGAAAGAGGCTTACGGCCTCGACTTCGTGCAGATCGGGCTGATTACGATGACCTTTCAGATCGCCGGATCATTGCTTCAGCCGGTCATGGGGATGGTGACGGACCGGTATCCCGCGCCTTATTCGCCGGTCGTCGGCATGGCCTTCACCCTTTCGGGGCTGATCTGCCTCGCTTTCGCGGGAAGCTACGGCGGTATCCTTGTAGCGGTCGCGCTGATCGGCATCGGCTCCTCGATCTTTCACCCGGAGGCGACCCGGACGGCGCGCTATGCCGCGGGTGACCGGCAGGGGCTGGCGCAGGGAATCTTTCAGGTTGGAGGTCAGGCGGGCGGCGCGCTCGGGCCGGTCCTTGCCGCGCTGATCATCGTGCCCTGGGGGCAGCCGAGCCTCGCTTGGTTTGCGGTGCTCGCGCTGCTCGCGATGCTGATCCTGACCTGGATCGGCAGCCAGCAGCACCGGATCCGGGCAGAGTTCACCCACCGCTCGGCCCGCAGGCTGGCCGAAGCCCCCGCATCGAAGCGGAGTGCCGCGACGGTTGCTTTGGGATTGATCGTCCTCACCTTCCTGATGTTCACCAAGAACACTTATGGCGAGAGCTTCCGGTCCTTCTACACGTTCTACCTCATCGAGAAGTTCGGCCTGTCGATTCCCGCCTCGCAGATGATGTTGTTCCTCTTCCTCATGGCCGCAGCCGTGGGCGTGCTGATCGGCGGCATCGTCGGCGATGCAATCGGACGGCGACAGATCATCTGGATCTCGGTGCTGGGGCCGCTGCCTCTGACCCTGATCCTGCCTTACGCCGACCTGTTTTGGACCGGAGTGCTGACGATCGCCATCAACCTGATCATGGCCAGCGCCTTTGCCTCGATCCTGATCTACGCAATGGACCTGCTGCCGAACCGCATCGGGCTGATCGGAGGACTCTTCTACGGCCTGAACTTCGGCCTCGGAGGAATCGCGGCAGCGCTGCTCGGCATCCTGGCGGACAGCTACGGGGTCGAGGCGGTCTATCGGCTTTGTGCCTTCCTGCCGCTGGCGGGACTTGCCGTTTGGTTCCTACCGCCGATTGAGGAACGGCGCGTTCGGTAGGATGGAGCGAATGGATGTCGAGGGTCCGGCGCGCCTGTACGGGCATTTCCGGGATTTCGTTCCAAACGAGCCATCCTGCGAATGTTGCCCAGACCAGAGCCGTATAGGCGAGAGGCGCAACGACAACCGCGGGTGCCATTCGGAAGGCCTGGGTGATAAGCGTCATCCCAGCCGTCCCCCCAAAGAAAAATGCGATAGCAACGAACTTCCACAGGTCACTCAGCGGTAGGCTGCAGAACGCCTGCCGAAGTCTTCGAAGCCAAGCTCGTGGATATCCGGAACCGATTGACGAAAAATAGGAAATCAGACTTTGCGCTTCGGCGTGAGTGCACAGCGAACACACAGCGAACCTCAGCCTCAGTGTGCGAGCCAGCGCGTTCGGTGACGCCAAGAGGACCAACGCGCTCCTCGACCGGCTGACGCTTCGCAGCCATATGCTCGAAACACGAAACGGCTGTCTCCATTTCGGGGGCAACGCGGCCGCAGCAGCGCGAAAACGAGGGGGGGACGCATATCCTGACCCAAACATGCGCCGCGCGGCACAATGTAAGGTCGTCCCTCCCCGGCGCCCCCCGGTGCCGTGATGGGTCGAAATCAACACTCAAGACCTCGGCAAGTCTTCGCCTATGGCTTTTGGGCTCCACTTCGGTCAGGTATGGCCTCAGTTTGAGGCAAGGTGCGGTGTTACAGTGGCCGAGCATTGGAGCAGGAAGGCGGCACGTTTGCCCATTCGGCTTGCGCGCGTTTTGGTGCCGGGCCTACTGGCGATCATGCTTGCCGCCTGCGGGGGCTTTCCTCTAACCTACACAGAGTTCCAGGCGCGCCTTGACGAGGCGCCTTATGTGCAGCAGCCGCTGTCGAGCGCATGGATCCGGGTTCCCGAGGCCCAACTCGTTCTGGAACGCAGATTTCGTTCGGTTACCGAGCAGCGCATCCTGCTGCCCAACCGCACGGCCCTGCGGGGCGAGAATTTCATCCTTCTTCACTCGGAAGCGTCGCCGCTCTCCGTCGGAGGAAGGTTCCGTCCGACCGAATTGCTGGCCTCTGCCGAAGGCACGCCCTACCCGTTCGAACGGTTCGAGGACCTGGAGTTTAAAACCACCACCGATGCTCTTGGCATCATGAGCTGGGCGAGCTGGAGCAACCATGCGGGGCTCAACTGCGTCCTCGCCTTCCGCCGCCTTGATGCGACCGCGCGCACCCTGTTGTCGGGCACCGCGGCAATGGACATGATGCTGCGCAATTGCATCCACGGCAGCGAAGACACGGCACTGGCACCGATCGGGCCGGAGGCCGTCGGCTTTGCCGCGATCACCACCGAGCCCGCCGCCGCCCCTCAAATGCTCTCACCTCTGGCGGGTCCCCTCCCATGAAATCGTCATCAAGCGCACAATCCGCCACCTCGCTCTTGCTGTTCGGGGTCTGGACGGTCCTCGCCGTCCCTCTCCTCTTCCTCGCGTCGGTGCCGATCTCCGTCAGCACGCAGGGCCTTTTGGCATTGGTGGCCTGTGTGCTCATCTATGGCCTCAAGCCGTTCGTGGGAACACGGATTTCGGTCCGCTTCGTCGTGATGTCGATCGCCGGGGTCTTCGTGCTGCGCTACTGGCTGTGGCGTGCCTTCGAGACGCTGCCATCGCTCGATGACCCGGTCTCGCTGATCGCCGCGCTGGTGCTCTTCGGGGCCGAAACCTTCACCGTCGGCCTGTTCTTTCTCACCGCGCTGATCACTGCCGACCCGGTCACCCATCCGCGGCCGGAGCCGATCAGGCTGAGCGATGTTCCGACCGTCGACATCCTCGTGCCGAGCTACGACGAGAGCCCCGAGCTTCTGGCCGTCACGCTGGCGGCGGCCAAGCGGGTGAACTACCCCGAAGACAGGAAGACCGTCGTGCTCTGCGACGATGGCGGCACCGACCAGCGCTGCACCCATTCCGACCCTGCCATTTCCGAGCGGGCGCTGGCGCGCCGGGCGAGGCTTCAGGCGCTCTGCGATGAGCTTGGCGTGGTCTACACCACGCGCGCCCGCAACGAGCACGCAAAAGCCGGCAATCTCAACGCGGCCTTGCGGAAGGTCAGCGGGGAGCTGGTTCTCATCCTCGATGCCGACCACGTGCCCACGCCGGACTTCCTGGCCCGGACCGTGGGATATTTCGCCGAACGGCCACGGCTTTTCCTGGTGCAGACCCCGCACTTCTTCACCAACCGCGACCCGATCGAGCGCAACCTCGCGCTGCCCGAGAACTGCCCGTCCGAAAACGAGATGTTCTATTCCGAGATCCACCGCGGGCTCGACCGGCTGGGCGGGGCGTTCTTCTGCGGATCGGCGGCGCTGCTGCGCCGCAAGGCGCTCGACGAGGTCGGCGGTATCTCGGGCGAGACCATCACCGAAGACGCGGAAACCGCGCTCGACATCCATGCGCGCGGCTGGGAGAGCCTGTACCTCGACCACGCCATGATCGCCGGGCTGCAGCCCGAGACCTTTGCCTCTTTCATCCAGCAGCGCGGCCGTTGGGCGACAGGCATGCTGCAGATGCTGATCCTCAAGAACCCCATTTTCCGCAGCGGCCTCACCATGGCGCAGCGGCTTTGCTATCTCAACTCGATGAGCTTCTGGCTGTTTCCGCTGATCCGCACGATCTTCCTGCTCAGCCCCCTGCTCTATCTCTTCTTTGGCCTCGAGATCTTCGTCGTCGATCCCGAGGAGGTCTTCGTCTACATCCTGCCCTACCTCCTGATCGGCTTCATGGTGCAGAACGCGCTTTTCTCCGAGGTACGCTGGCCGCAGATCTCGGAGGTCTACGAGATCGCGCAGACCCCCTATATCCTCAAGGCGCTGGTCGAAACCGTGCTGCGTCCGCGTGGCGCCTCGTTCAAGGTGACCGCAAAGGACGGCAGTCTCGAACACGCCTTCCTGTCGCCCATCTACCGGCCGCTCACGCTGCTCGTCGCACTGCTGCTCGCGGGCCTCGCCGCCGGGGCCTACCGCTGGTACGCCTTCCCCGGGGACCGGTCGGTCGTGCAGATCGTCGGCGCTTGGGCGCTCTACAATTTCGTGCTGGCGGCCTATGCCCTGCGCGCCGTCTTCGAGCGCCCGCGGCGCCTGATCCGCCCGCGCACCGCGGTGTCGACCCCCGGGCAGATCACCCTGCTCGCGCCGACCTCCGAGGCCGACCGCGAGGCGCAGGACGTCACGATCCTGTCCGCCAGCCCCGAGAAGTTCCAGTTGCAGCTCAAGGACGGCACGCAAGAAGCCTGGACCGCCGAACATCCCGGAGCGACAGTCGCGCTTGTCCCCACCCTGCCCAAGGCCCCCGACCTCGAAACCGCTCTGCCGATGACCATCTCCGAGGTGCGCTCGGGAGTGGAGGGCACCGTGATCGAGCTCAGCGTCGCGCCCGAGCACATGGTTCAGGCCGCGCAGCTGACCGCGCATGTCGTTTACGGTGATAGCCGCAGGTGGCAGTTCTTCCGCAAGTTCCATTCGCAGAGCAGCACGCTGGTTGCGGGGCTGCTCTACGTTCTGGCCAAGAGCGCGATCTCGATTCCGCAGTCCATCTTCGACTTTGCCCGCGAGCTGACCCTGCGCAGCGGCCGGCCAGAGGCGGATGACACCCTGTTCGAGGATGCCTTCACCGGCGCCACGAAGGGGACCCAGCCAAATCCTGTCCTGGTTGCCGAGACAAATGTCCCCCAGGCCAGTATCCCGCAGGCCGACGGCTACCTCAGGATCGAGGATTGAGCCCATGCACACGATAAGACCCCTGATCCTGGCGCTCCTCCCCGCGCTCGCACTGCAGACCTCGTGGAGCGCCGCGCAACAAATCGAAATCGAGGATTTTCCGCCGGCCTCGGAACCGCGCGTCGCGCCGGCCGAGCCCAAGCCCGAAACGCGGGTCCTGCCCTCGGAGCGGCAATGGTCCGTGCCCGACGTACAGCCCTCGTCAGAGGGGGCGCAGGAGAGCGACGTGCTCTTGCCGCTGCGCCCGCGCAGCCCGCAGGGGGGAGAGACCGCCGGCCACCGCCTGCAGGGCGAATATCCCGAAGAAGATTTCTGGCTCTTTCTGCCCCGCGCGATCGACGGGGCCTCTCTCGCGATCACCACGCTGAGCTCGATCAACCTTCTTCCGGATCGCTCGCATGCCACGGTCCTCGTCAACGGCACCGAGATCGGTAGCGTCGTGCTCGAGAATTTCTCCGCAGCCGGCACCATGTTGCTTCCGGTGCCGGATGGGCTGTTGACCGCGGGCCGCAACCTGGTGGAAGTCCGCCTCGAGCAGATTCACCGCGTGTTCTGCGGCCCGGACGCCTCATTTGGGCTCTGGACCGACATCATCGCGTATCAGAGCGGGATCACGGTGCCGCGCACGGAGCTCGGTCTCGATCCGCTGAGCTTCATCGCCGCCACTTCCGCACAACTCGCGCAGGGAAAGACCTTCTCGCTCGCAAGTGACAGCTACGCACAGGTGATGAACGCATCACCCCACGTCGCGCGCATCGAAAGCCTTTTCGAAGGCCTGCCGCCCGAGATCACGGTCGACGATTACTACAGGGTCACGGAGCAAAGCCCTCAACTCGCCCGTGTCACCGCGCTTCCCGAGCAATACCCCGTTCCCGACCTGCCGCGGTTTCAGCGCGGCGGAGACGGCGCCATCGTCCTGCTCACCAACAATGGGCAGGCGCAAGCGTCCGAGGCGCTGCTGGCACGCGCGCTCGGCCCGATGCCAGCCGGCACATCGGTGCCGGAGGTCGTCCCCGGAAAAAGACAGCCGCTGTCCGAACTCGGGGTGAGCACGCTCGAGGGTCGCGGGCACTACATCCGCCAGGCGGTCCCGTTCCGCCTGCCGTGGGACTGGCTGGTTCTGGCGTCGCAGCGCGCGCAACTGCGCCTTGACTACGCGTTCGTCAGGGATTTGCCGAAAGGCGCGCTGCTGCTGGTGAAGATCAACGACGAGACCATCCGACTGCTGCCACTGGACGATGTGAATCAGGCCGGGCGCCGCCTCGATCCGCTGCTGATCCCCTTCGCGGCAAACCAGCTGCAGCCGGGCGTGAACGAGGTGTCCTTCGAGGCGCTCGTCCCGGGTGAGCCGGCGGATGCCGCCTGCGCGCCGCAGCCCGCCCCTGTCTTCCAGATCTTCGACACGACCAGCCTGACGGTCCCGGAGAGCCCGCGCATGGTGCTGCCGCGCATCGACCGGAGCCTCGCCTCGCTCGATGTATCCCGCATCTCGATGAGCGAAGCGGCGCAGCGGACGCTGCCGCTCGGGATGCTCGCCCAAATTTCGTCGATCTACGTCTCGGATGAGACAGCCGCCGCCGTCCCGCAGGGTCAACCCCCACGCACCGGTTCGATCAAGATCGGCATCCCTGCCGATCTTTCGGTGATCCCCGGCGACATCGTCAGCAAGAACGTGGCGGAACTCGAAGAGGTCCTGCTGTCGCCGCCCACCACCACGGGACAGGTCGTCGATCCCTGGGCGAAGGTTGACTCGCGCGGCTGGTGGACGCTCTTTCTCGACCGGCACAAGGCCACCGACAGCCTGCGGGAATTGCGGGGCAAGATCATCTCGCTCTGGCGCGGCCCGGAGTCCGATCTCGACAGCTGGCTGCTCGGCCGCTCCGCCGAGGCCATGCTCGTTCAGCCCAGCATGGAGACACCCGAGGACCTCTGGTTGATTGTCCGTCCCAACACCGATTACGAGCGCCTCGTTGCCTCGCTTGTCGACATGCACCAAAAGTCCGAAGGCCCCAAGGGACAGGTCTCGCTGTTCGGATTCGACGGCACCTGGCAGGTCTGGAGATCGGCAAGCCGCCCGCTCAGCCTGCAGGAACCTCTCACCATCTCGAACGCACGCGCAGTTGTCGGCAACTATGTAACACTTTCGCCGGGAAGGTACATTGCCCCCCTTTTCCTGCTCGCCATAGGATGCGCACTGTCCGCGATGGGGCTCCTGGTCGCGAGCCGACGGAGAAAGAAATGAACCGGCGCAGTTTGCTTTCGGGAATGGCGGCTCTGGCTGGCCTGATTGGCACCGGCGCGGCAACCTCGGCCCAGACGCTCGGGCTGGAAGCCAACCTGCAGGACGTCTGGCTCGCCTGGCGCACTGCAAATCTCGATGCAACCGGACGTGTTATCGACCAATTCCAGCGCAATTCCAGCCACTCCGAAGGACAGGGCTACGGCCTGCTGCTTGCCGCGACACTGGGCGACCAGCGCGCCTTCGAACGCATGGAAACCTGGACGCGTCTGAACCTTGCCATCCGTTCCGACAACCTGATGGCCTGGCGATGGTTCCCGGACGAGCCGGTCAAGGTGCCGGATCTCAACAACGCCAGCGACGGGGATCTCTTCCGGGCCTGGGCGCTCCTGCGCGCGGCGCGGCGCTTCAACATCCCCGACTACCGCCAAAGCGCCAAGCTCATCGTCTCGGACATCGTCGCCTCCTGCATCGCGCGGCACCCCGGCGGTGACGACCATGATCCGCTGCTCATCCCCGGCGCAGAAGGCTTCAGGACCGATGCGGGGTTCATCTACAATCCCTGCTACGCGATGCCGCTCGCGATGACCGAGCTGGCCACCGAGTTCGATGCGCCGATCCTCGCGCAGGCCGCCCGCGGGTCCGTCGAATTGGCAAGGACGCTCGCGCAGGACGGTGTCGTTCCAGACTGGGTAGAGGTGACCCCAAGCGGGGTCCGCGCCGCCGAGGGCTTTTCGTTCGAGGCCGGCTACGAAGCCATGCGTCTGCCGCTCTACCTGATCTGGTCCGGGCTGAAAGACCACCCGGCGGTGCTGCGCTACGCCGAGGCACAGGAGCGGCTCGCCGCGGGCGTTGTCGCAACGGTCATCGACCGAGAGACCGGCCGCGCGCTTTCCACCAGCAACGACCCCGGCTACAGGGCGATCTCCGCGCTCGCCGCCTGCACGGTGCGCCAGAGCGTGGGCTCGCAGATCCCGCCCTTCTCGAGCAGTTCGCCCTACTATCCGGGCACGCTGCAGCTCTTTACGATGATCGCCCAGATCGAAGCCTCGCCGATGTGTATCCCGATATGACCCTGCTTAGACACATGGGACTCCCGCTCGCGGTTGCGTGTTGCCTTGTCGGCGGAGCCGCCCTGGCGCAAACGCCGACCGACGCGGACCTCCAGGCGCTGCGTTTCTACATGTCCGAGAGCAACCAGCAGGCGGTCAATTCAGAGATCCGGCGGCTGCAGTTGCAATACCCCGATTGGGTCGTGCCGGACGATCTTGGCCAGATCGAACGCAGCGTGCCCGGCGAGATGATCGACCGCATCTATCGCCAGGTCGACGCCGGGCAGTTCGAAGGCGCCCGCGGCACGATCGCCGAGATCAGCCGCGAATATCCCAATTGGTCGCCCTCCGCGGACCTGCTAGAGACCCTCGCGCTCTCCGAGGCACAGGCCAGCTTTGAAGAAGCCGTGTCGGGGAACAATGCCGACGTCGCGATCCGCGTTGCGCGCGCCAATCCCGCCCTCTTGCGCTGCGAGCGGGTCAACAACGCCTGGCTGCTGGCCGAGCAATACCAGTCGATTGGCGACGTGACCGCCGCGCTCGGGGTGTACACCGGGATCGCGCGCAGCTGCACCGATCCCGACGCCCTGGTGGCCACACTCGAGAAATCGGCGGATGTCGCCACACTCGACCAGCTTGCACGACTAGCCGATCTTGCGCGCAGCCAGTCTCCGGCCACGGCGGACCGGCTGACCTCGGTCGAAGACCGGCTTCGTGCCGGAATGCTGGCGCAGGGACAGATCGCGCCCGCGACGTCTCCCCTTGATCCCCTGAGCACCGTGGAAATCGGCCCTGCGACAGGCTCCTCACCTGCAGTCAGCCTGCGCCCTGTCGGCCGGCCTCAGCGCGCGGCCAGCCTGCAAAGACCGGCAAGCAGCGCCCCGGCCACCACGGCTCCCGCGTCGCTCTCGGGCGCTCGAAGCGCCGCGCAACGCGGCGACTGGGCAAGCTGCCTCGCCGAGTCCGCCAGCGCGCGTGACGCGGAGACCGTCGCGCAGCGCGGATGGTGCGCCCTCAATGCGGACCGTCCCATGCAGGCGCTCGCGGATTTCAAGGCTGCCGCCAGCAGCGCGCGGAGCCCCCAGACCCGCCGCGATGCCAGCTATGGTCAGGCGCTCGTCATGCTGCGGCTCAACATGGTGGATGAGGCCGCGGCCGTCGCCGCCGGCACGCATTTCACCGCCGAGCAACGGCTCGAGATCGAAAGCCAGATCCTCGATAAGCGCGGGGTCGCCGCCTACAACCGCCGGGACTTCAGGCGTGCCATCGCCTATTTTGACGAGCTCGAACGCGTCACGGGCGTGGTGCGCCGCGATCTCGCGCTTCTGCGGGGCTATGCCTACCTGAACTCCGGGCAGAAAGCGCAGGCCCGGATCGAATTCCAGAGGCTCCACGACCAAATGGCCACGCCCGCCTCGCGCCGTGCGCTCTCCGACGCGTTGCGCTGATCCACAGGCCGAGACGTACCCTCAGCTTGGCGGACCTATCCGATCGGATAGGCCGGGACACGCCGTTCGGACTACCCCCGCCCCCCAACGCGCCAAGACCTAACCTGCCGTGGGACTGCCGTTCCTCCGCAACCGCGGCTATCTAGTTAACCCAAGATTAAAGACTGCAAATTTGCAGCGTGAGTTGAGAATTGGTTGAGAGGGACGCGTGACATGAGCAAATTCGAAATCGAGCACGAGTCCCAGAAGAAAACCCGCCGCTGGCTCCGCGCCCAGGCATTCGAGCTGATCATCGGCGCCGTGATCCTGCTGTGTGTCGTCAACTACGTCGCCGCCTAGGTCTCGATCCCTCGCAGGAGCGGCGCCCTGTCCTGTTGCCCGCTCCAAGACATGGCCGGGTCCCGCCCCGTCAGGGAAGGCTGTAGGACACACCGAAGCTGATCACCTCATCCTCGAAGAAGTTCACTGTCGACCAGGTCCGGCCATAGGCCGCCGTCAGGACGAGCCTGCCATCGATGGCGAGCAACCCCGTCACGCCGAGGCTGTCATCGCGTCGATCCTCGCCCAGGAATAGCGTCTTCGGCGAGCGCGAGAGCGACAGGCCAAGCCCGACCACCTGACCCGCCGCCGGCCAGCGTATCTCGCCTGCCGCGGTCAGCAGCGCGCCGGTCTCGTCCCCGGTCGGCGCGCCATACTCGAACGAGAGCCGCGTCGCCGACCCGGCCCAGACCGACTCGAGCCCAACCTCCGCGAGGCTGCGCAGCCGATCTTCGTCGCTTCGCCGGGACAGCGACAGCCCGACCTCATGGCGGCTCGCGCTGCGCTCGAAAAGTGTGCTGACGCTGACGGTTGCCTCATCCCGCGTGATGTCCTGCAGATCGCGGTGATCCTCGTAATGACTCAGGCACAGATCGACGAACTGCCAGTCGGTTAGATGGTTGCGCGAGCAAAGAGCGAGTCTCGCGCGGGTCCTGTCCAGGTCGGGGCCCGGCGCGTAGAGACCGCCGAGTTGCGCCTGTAGCTGCAGGTACCGCCCGCTGTCCCAGCCATAGCGCAGGAGCCCGTCGTAGGTGGCGCCGACCGCCAGCCCGCCCCGCGCCACCAGATCGTCGCGCAAATCAAAGGTCAGCCCGCGGAATTCCAGACTCTCCTGAGGTGAGCCGCCATTCATGTTCGGCACGTAGCTGAGCTGCGGATAAAGCGCCTGGTCGGCGGCGAGCCGTTGCCAGCCGGCCTCATCCATGTAGAAGCCCTGCCGTCGCAGCAGCTGTTTGAGGTCGAGCGCGGTCCCGAGGTCGGGTCCGCCCGCGGCGAGCCCGCGCGCCAAAGCATAGGTCCGCAACCTCTCGGAGGTCACCAACTGCGTCAGATCGCGGAGCGAGGGGTTCGTCGCTTGTGCCCCAGCCGTCTGCGGTGCAAGAGCGAGAACGCCCAGAAGTAGCGCCGCGAACCGGCGCTTAATCCTCATAGTTGAGCTGGCTGCCCCAGAAGACGCCGTCCGCCTGGAAGCGATCGCTGTCGCCCCCCACGGTGAATAGGCCCGAGGTCGTCATATTCTCGACGAGCCGGGAAAGCCCTTCTTCATCACCGTTGAGATTGCCCCGGAGCTGCCCCGTCGACGAGAGGATCTCGCCGGTGTCGGCCGAGCGCGTGGTCATCGCGACCGTCCCGCCAAAGGCACCAGTCAGCACGTTCAGCGAGAGGTCCGAAGCCTGGATGGCGGTCTCGATCTCCGACCCGGCGCCGGGATCATAAGGGGTGCGCAGGTCGATCGTCACCGTCTCGCTGTCAAAGTCGACCACCATATTCTCGAGATCACCGATACCGCGCTGCAGGCTGCCGCCGTCGACGCTGGCGTAGACCTCCGCACCGCCGCGGAAATAATATTGCCCTGACGCGATCAGGTTGCCATCGCCGTCGACGTTGTTGAAGGGCGCCTGATCCGCGGTCAGACGCAGGATGCGTTTGACCCGCTCCTCTGCGCCCGTGCCCGAAACCTCCGCGATCACCTCGATCGTCATGGTGTCCAGGTAACGGGCCTCTGTCTGGGCGATCAGATTGCGATAGCCGCTCGGGTCAGCCGGGTCCGCGTCGTCGAACTTGGCAAGGATCGCGGCGTCCCCGGGCCTGTCTCCGGCTTGCAGGCGCACGCGGCTGTAGCCGTTGTGGTCGGTCGAATAGGCCTCGAAAGCCGGGGTGTCGATCTCTGTCCCGGTTTCCGGCGCGTTGCCCGCGGGAGCGCTTCCGCTCCCGCCGCCCGAGCCGCCCCCGCCACAGCTGGCGAGCGTCAGAACGAGGCTGCCTGCCACGCAAAGCTTACGGAGTGGCACAGGAGTTACGGCGACCCCACACACGGAAAATAAAGACACGTCCTGGTTCCTGATCCTTGACCCCACAGGGACAGATGACTCCGCCCTGCGAGGCAGGTCGGCATGCATGAAGCCCGCCGCTCACACATACATGATCCCTCCAGGTTCTGCCATCCGTCGAGGCCGGGCGAACTGCCACCCCCTCCTTTGGGATAGCATCGAACTCCCTCCGGGCGTGTTCCGAGCCCAACTCGCTATCCCGGGCGTCCCTTTTCGTCTGTGGCTAGCCCGCCGCGGGACTGCCCGCCGCGATCTCGGCAGGGTACTCAGGTTCCAGAGCCGGACGACAACAGCGTGAGGCTCGATTGTAACCAGTATCGCAAGCCCAACGATGCAGGGCGGAGGGGAAACACCATGAGCAAGATCGAAATCGAGCGCGCCGCACAGCAGAAGAGCCGTCGTTGGTTCCGTGCACAGGCTTTCGAACTCTTTGCTGGCGCTGCAGTCCTTCTGACCGTGATCAACTACTTGGGCAGCGCTGCTTGACCCGAGCAGACCGGGTATCCGGCGCACACCGCGCAGGCCCGAACCGAGACCCGGAGTGCCTCGGTCGGCGGACACCCAAAAGAGCCGCATCGCCTGGTTTTTGCCCTGAGACTGCGGGTCATGCCATTCACGTTTAGGCAAGGCACAACTCTATTCTGTCGGCAGAACGGCCAATCTATTCAAAAAAGGACACCGCCGCGGCATGCAGAGATAGCATCAAAGCGGGGTTCCTCGCCTGTATCTGCAGCCGCAGAGGCTGGCGGCCATGACCATCACCTGAAGTATGAGATCCCTCGCCGCGCTCAGGGCTTCAACATGTCCCCCTGTGACGCGTGAAATTACGTAAGACCGCATGTCTTTCCGGGCACATCGAGGCCCCTGGTGCCGGACTGGACTCTCGCCCCGGCAGTGAAAGCGCTTGAGGCGCTGCGGGGCGTCGCTCTGATCAGCGCCGTCACCTTCATGGCCAAGCTCGGCGATGTGCGGCGGTTCGAGACACCTGTGAAGCTGATGGCCTGTCTCGGGCTCGTGCCGAGCGACTACTCGACCTGCAAGACGACCAGGCGCCGCTTGCCCGCACAGGCCCCCGCGCGCGCGTTGTCGGGGGAACAACCGCAATTTGATCTGGATCCTGTGGCGCCGCGCGGAAGCGAGTAGTCTCGTGCCGTCAGGGGCTCGCAGAGGGAGAGCGGGTGAGTGGAACCGACAGCGAAAGACGGTGCTCGAGTCGTCGCGATCCGCGGGGCGGTGCTCGACATACTGTTTCCGGCTGGCACGCTGCCGGCGATCACCGACGCGGTCGAGATCGCGGCGGGTGACGGGCCGCCCTTCGTCGCCGAGGTACAGGCGCATCTCGACAGCTGCACGGCCCGGGCCATCGCGCTGCGTCCGACCACCGGGCTGCGCCGCGGGGCTCTGGTGCGGGCTCTGGGAGGGGCGGTTTCGGTGCCGGTGGGCGATGCGGTGCTCGGCCGCTTGCTCGACATCACCGGCAGCATCGGCGACCGCGGCGGCCCGCTGCCCGCGGACACGCCGCGGCGGCCGATCCACAACGCGCCGCCACCCTTGGTCGCGCAATCGGGCAACCACGATATCTTCCGCACTGGGATCAAGGTCGTCGACCTGC
Source organism: Alloyangia pacifica (assembly GCF_003111685.1). NCBI lineage: Bacteria > Pseudomonadati > Pseudomonadota > Alphaproteobacteria > Rhodobacterales > Roseobacteraceae > Alloyangia > Alloyangia pacifica. The sequence goes on from NZ_CP022191.1 coordinate 130,115, forward strand.
TGGCGCCGCTCTCGCAGGGCGGCAAGGCGGCGATGTTCGGCGGGGCGGGGGTCGGCAAGACGGTGTTGGTGATGGAACTCATTCACGCCATGGTGGCGCGCTACGAGGGCATCTCGGTTTTCTGCGGGGTCGGCGAGCGCTCGCGCGAGGGGCACGAGATGCTCTCGGACATGACCGCCGCCGGGGTGCTGGGGCGCACCGTACTGGTCTACGGCCAGATGAACGAGCCGCCCGGGGCACGCTGGCGCGTTCCTATGTCCGCGCTTGCCATCGCCGAGCATTTCCGCGACGAGCAGCACCGCAACGTCCTGCTTCTCATGGACAATGTCTTTCGCTTCGTGCAGGCGGGCTCCGAGGTCTCGGGGCTGCTTGGCCGTATGGCCAGCCGCGTGGGCTATCAGCCGACTCTTGCCACGGAGGTCGCCGAGCTGCAGGAGCGTATCGCCGGGCGCGGCAGCGCCGCGATCACTGCGATCGAGGCGGTGTACGTGCCCGCCGACGATTTCACCGATCCGGCGGTGACCACCATCGCCTCGCATGTCGACAGCACTGTGGTGCTGAGCCGGGCCATGGCGGCCGATGGCATGTACCCGGCGGTCGACCCGATCGCCTCGACCTCGATCCTGCTCGATCCGCTGGCGCTCGGCGAGGAGCATGTCGGCATCGCCAACCAGGTGCGCCGGACCATCGAGCACTACCGCGAGCTGCAGGACGTGATCTCGCTGCTCGGGGTCGAGGAACTGGGCCGCGAGCAGCGCCAAGCGGTCGAGCGCGCGCGGCGCTTGGAGCGCTTCCTCACCCAACCCTTCGCCGTGACCGAGGCCTTCACCGGCATCGAGGGGCGCTCGGTGGCGATCGCAGACACGCTGGCGGGCTGCAGGGCGATCCTCGCGGGCGAGGCCGACGACTGGGACGAGGGCTCGCTCTACATGGTCGGCACCTTCGAGGAGGCTCGGGCGAAGGAAGAGGCCGCGCGCAAGGGGCAGGCGGCATGACCCGGGGGCTGCATCTGAGGATCACCACACCGCTCGAGGCGCTGGTCGACGCGCCGGACGTCCGCGGACTCCGAGCCGAGGACGAGAGCGGCGGCTTCGGCATTCTGCCGGGACATGTCGACTATCTCACCGTCCTTCCCGCCTCGGTGGTGCGCTGGCGCGACACGCAGGACAGGCTGCGGTTCTGCGCGCTCAGGGCGGGGGTCCTGACGGTCTCGGGCGGAACCGAGATTGCCATTTCTTGCCGCGAGGGGGTGCTCGGCGACGATCTCGCGGGGCTGGTCGCGCGGGTGGCCGAGCTGCGGGAGCGCGACAGCGAGTCCGAGCGCAGCGCGCGAATCGAGCAGACCCGGCTGCATTCCCGCGCCGTGCGCCAGATCATTCGCTACCTGCGCCCCGACCGGCCGGGCGCCTTCGACCATCCCCCGCACCTGTCGGGCCGCGACGGGGAGGTCTCGTGATGGCGGCGGACAGGGACGAAGAGACCGATCACACTGCCGATGCCGCGCGCCGCTCTGCTCACCGTGAGAAGCTGGCCCGCGAGACCCCCGAACCCTCCTTCGGCAGCCGCATGGGGCAGATCGGCATCCTTGGTTGGGCCATCGTCACGCCGATCCTGCTGGGGATTGTGCTGGGCCGACTGGCCGACCGGCACTTCGGCACCGGGATCTTCTTTTCCGCCCCGGCAATCTTCATCGGCGCGGCCATCGGCCTGCACGCCGCCTGGAAATGGATGCACCGCCAATGACCAGCCTGATCGAGGTACATCCGCTCCCGTTCGGCCTTGCCGCGTTGCTGGCGGGCTTGGCGTTGGGGCTCTTCCACTTTTCCAGCCTGCGGCGGGTGTCGGCGCTCTATCTCTCGGGCGGGCCGGTCTGGCGCGCGCTGACGCTGCAGCTGGCGCGCTTCGCGTTTCTGATCGGGCTCTTCGTGCTGCTGGCCCGGGCCGGGGCGACGCCGCTGCTCGCGGGTGCGTTGGGGCTTCTGATCGGCCGCGCGGTGGTGCTGCGGTGCAGCCGGGAGTCCGGGTGATGGAGAACCCGCTGCAACTCGACACGCTGTTCCAGATCGGCCCTGTCGGGATCAGCAAACCTGTGGTGGTGACCTGGGCGATCATGGCGGGGCTCACGCTTTTCGCCATCCTCGCAACCCGCAGGCTGAGCCTGCTTCCGGGCAAGACCCAGACGGTGCTCGAGCTTTTCGTCGGGGTGATCGATGACCAGCTGCGCGATACGATGCAGCGCGATCCCGTCGCCTTCCGCCCGCTGATCGGGACGATCTTCCTCTTCGTGCTGGTCGCGAACTGGAGCGCGCTGATCCCGGGGGTCGAGCCGCCCACCGCGCATCTCGAGACCGATGCCGCGCTGGCCGCCATCGTGCTGGTCGCCACTGTCTATTTCGGCATCCGCATCCGCGGCGCGAAGGGCTACCTCGCCACCTTCGCCGAGCCCTCATGGGTGATGATCCCGCTCAATGTGGTCGAGCAGATCACCCGCAGCTTCTCGCTCGTCGTCCGGCTCTTCGGCAACGTGATGAGCGGGGTCTTCGTCGTGGGCATCGTGCTCTCGCTCGCCGGGCTCTTCGTGCCGATCCCGCTCATGGCGCTCGATTTGCTCACCGGCGCCGTGCAGGCCTACATCTTCGCGGTGCTCGCCACCGTCTTCATCGGGGCCGCTGTTGGCGAGGACCGCCCCGCAGCACCTTCAGAAAAAGAGGAAATTCCGCAATGACAGGGAACCTGATCGAAATCGTCTCGATTCTCGCGGCAGCGCTGGCCGTCAGCTTCGGAGCGATCGGCCCGGCGCTGGCCGAGGGCCGGGCGGTGGCCGCGGCGATGGACGCGATCGCGCGCCAGCCCGAGGCGGCCGGCACGCTCAGCCGGACGCTCTTCGTCGGTCTCGCGATGATCGAGACCATGGCGATCTACACGCTGGTGATCGCGCTGCTGGTCCTCTTCGCCAATCCCTTCGTCTGACAGGATCGCCCGTGAACTTCGACTGGTGGACCTTCATGTTGCAGACCGTGAACGCGCTGGTGCTCGTGTGGCTGCTGGCCCGCTTCCTGTTCCGTCCGGTGAGCCGGATCATCACCGAGCGGCAGGCGACGGCCCATGCCGCGCTCGACGAGGCGGAGGCGGCGCGCAAAGAGGCCGAGGCGGCGCTGGCTCAAGCGCAGACGGAGCGCGACGCAGTCGCCGCAGCGCGCGCGGATATGATTGCCGCCGCCCAGGAGGAGGCGGCGAAGCAGGAGAGCGCGATGCTGGCAGAGGCCCGGAAGAGCGCTGAAAAGGCGCGCGCCGAGACCGAGGCCGAGCTGTCGCGCCTGCGTGAGACCGAGGCGCAGCACTGGCAGGCCGAGGCCGCCGCGCTGGCCGTCGACATGACCGAGCGGTTGCTCGGGCGGCTGCCGGGCGGAGCGCGGACGGGGGATTTTGTCGAGGGACTGGCGGTGGCGGTGGCGAAGCTGCCACAGATGACGCGCGACAGGATCGGCCGCGACGGCCCCGCTGTGCTGCATGCCGCCGGGCCGCTCGGCGGTGACGAGCAGGCGTTGGTGTCGGAGCGTCTCGCCGCGGTTCTCGGTCGCCCGGTCGCGCTGCGCTTCGAGACCGACGCGACCCTGATTGCCGGGCTGGAACTCGACACGCCGCACGCCATCGTCCGCAACTCGATCCGTGCCGACCTTGAACGGATCGCGCAGGAGGTCGCGCGAGATGGCTGACCGCGATGCCGCCGCCGACTGGCTGGCGCGGAGCCGCGCCGCCGTCGCTGCCACGCCACTGGCCCCCGAGTCGCTTGCCGTCGGCCGGGTTGAGCGCGTGGCGGACGGCATCGCGCAGGTGTCGGGCCTGCCCGACATCGCGCTCGGCGCGCTGGTCCGGTTCGAGGGCGGACAGCTCGGGTTTGCCCACAGCCTCGGGATCAGCGAGATCGACGTGGTGATCTGCGACGACGCCAGCGCGATCGAGGCCGGGCAGCGGGTGATCGACACGGGCGGCGTGCTCGAGGTTCCGGTGGGCGAGGCCCTGCTGGGCCGGGTGATCGACCCGCTGGGCCGCCCGCTCGACGACGGGGCACCCCTGCCAAGCTGGCCGACGCTGCCGATCGAACGTCCGGCCCCGGCTATCATCGACCGCAGCGAGGTGACCGAGCCGCTCGAAACCGGCGTGCTGGTCGTCGACAGCCTGTTCTCGATCGGCCGCGGCCAGCGCGAGCTCATTGTCGGCGACCGAGCCACGGGGAAGACCTCGCTCGCCGTCGATGCGATCATCAACCAGCGCGAAAGCGACGTGATCTGCGTCTACGTCGCCATCGGCCAGCCCGCCGCGGCGGTGCAGCGGGTGATCGAAGCGGTGCACCGCCACGGCGCGCCCGAGCGCTGCGTCTACGTCGTGGGCGGCGCCGCAACCAGCCCGGGCCTGCAATGGATCGCCCCCTTCGCCGGCATGACCATCGCTGAGTATTTCCGCGACCGCGGCCAACACGCGCTGATCGTTCTCGACGATCTCACGCGCCACGCCGCGACACACCGCGAACTGGCGCTGCTGACCCGTGAGCCGCCGGGCCGCGAGGCCTATCCGGGAGACATCTTCTATCTGCACGCGCGGCTGCTCGAACGCGCCGCCAAGCTCTCGCCCGAGCTCGGCGGCGGATCACTGACCGCGCTGCCAATCGCCGAGACCGACGCCGGCAATCTCTCGGCCTATATCCCGACCAACCTGATCTCGATCACCGATGGTCAGATCGTTCTCGACACCACCCTCTTCGCTGCCAGCCACCGCCCGGCGGTCGACGTCGGCCTCTCGGTCAGCCGCGTCGGGGGCAAGGCGCAATGGCCCTCGCTGCGGCAGGTCTCGGGGCGGGTACGGCTCGACTACGCGCAATTTCAGGAACTCGAGATGTTCACCCGTTTCGGCGGCGTCCCCAACGCGCGCGTGCAGGGCCGGATCGAGCGCGGCAAGCGCATCCGCGCGCTGCTGACCCAGCCGCGCTTCTCGGGGCTATCGATGGTCGGGCAAGTGGCGATCCTCGCCGCGCTGGCGGGCGGCGTGCTGGACGGTGTCTCGCCAGCGCGGATCCCCGAACTGCGCCGCCGCCTGCCAGGCTGGCTCGAGGGCACCGCCGGGGATGAGGTGTCATCCGTGCGCGCCTCGGGCCGGTTGGACGCGGCGCCGAGGGCCGCGCTTGTCGCGGCCGTGGCGGCACTCGTCAAGGACATGGCCCGCGGCGGAGAGGTGCAGTGACCGGCCGGCTCGCCGAAGTCAAAGGGCGGATCGGCTCGGTCCGCAAGCTGGGCGCGGTCATCGGCGCGATGCGCGGCATCGCCAGTGCGCGGGTGCAGGACGCCACGCAACACGTCGCCGCGATCCGCGCCTATGCCGAGACCATCGGAGACGCCATCGCCGAGGCGCTGGTCCTCCTGCCCTCTGCCGCGAGCGCGGGGGCGCATGTGCAGGCGAGCCAGCGCCACGCGGTCATCCTCATGGCCGCCGAGCAGGGGTTCGCAGGCACTTACAACGAGCAGGTCTTCGACGCGGCCGCATCCCTGCTGAACGCGCCGCACGTCCTTTTTCTCGTCGGCGACCGAGGCGTGCTGATCGCCGGCGAGCGGCATCACCCGCCGCATTGGAGCGATGCGATGATCGCCCACCCGGCGCAGGCGGGGCCATTGGTCTCGCGCCTCGCCGACGCGCTTCTTGGCATGCTGGCCTCGGCCGAGATCACCCATGTCACGGTCGTCCACGCCATTCCGGTCGGCACCGGAAGCATCGAGATCGTGACCCGGCGCGTGCTGCCCTTCGACTACGCCCGGTTCCCGCCACCCGCCGCGCAGGTCTCGCCGAGGATCACCTTGCCCGCGGACCGGCTGCTCGCCCGGCTGGTGGAGGAATATATCGTCGCCGAACTTCTCGAGGCGGTGATGCTGGCCTTCGTCGCCGAGAATGTCGCCCGCATGCGGGCGATGATCTCGGCGCAGGACAACGTCTCGGAGACGCTGGATGCCCTCGTCGGCACCGCAAGGCGGCTGCGGCAGGAAGAGATCACCGAGGAAATTGTCGAACTCGCAGCGGGCCACCCGCGGGATTGAGTCGCGCGGACCGCCGGTTTCGGAGTGAGGCGGCGCGGGCACGGATAGGTGCGGAGAGCCTGGTGCCCGGAGCTCAGGTTGGCCTCCTGTGAGTTCGTCACAGGTCAGGGGAGCTTTCCCGGCGACCGCATTCCGCTTCGATCCCGAGGCCATGGAGGACACCTGCCCGGGCGCAAGGACCACGACGTTCCCCGAAAATCTCCTTGCGGTGCTTCCCAAGCCGAACGGCCACGCAGGCACCGATCCCGCCTTCTTAGGTCACCGGTGCCTTGGCCAGCCCCTTGCCGAGGATGGGTCCGGTCGGAAGGTTGGTCGGCGAGCCGCCAGCGGGCTCGAAGGTGATCTCGTAGAGCTGCGCCGGATGCGGCTCGGGCAGGCCTTCTATGCTCAACACGCGTGACAGGCCAGTGGAGAGCAGACCCAGCGAAACGGGCGGGCCATCTTCTTCGGGCTTGGTCCAGACCTGCATCACCTGGCCGGTGGGCACGTCGGGCCGCTCGAGCAGGGTCACGCGGGTGGTGTTGTCCGGGCCGCTTTCGACAAGCGCGATGGCTTCGCCGCGGTCATCCAGCAGCACCGCCACGACCAAGGGGTCAGAGGGCGAAAGCAGCGACCAGCCGAGCAGTCCGGCCAGCAGCAGGCTGGCGGCTATCCCGGTCACGGCCGCGCTGCGCCAGCGGTTCAGGCGCGCGCGCAGCGGCGCAAGCTCGATCACCTCGGCGCCAGCCGTTCCAGGCTCCGGGCGGGGCGACGTTTCATCGGGGAGATCCAGCCGGGGCGCGAGACGCTCCCAGAAACCGTCCGGCAGCGGATGCTCCTCGGCGGTCTCGTCGAGCGGGGCGAAGCGGTCACGCGCCCGTGCAAGCCGCGCCGCCACCTCGGGATCGCGCGCGGCAAGTTCCTCCAGCCGCGCGGTATCCGCCTCCGAGGCGAGCCCGAGCACGACCTCGTCGATCAGCAGGTCAAGAGAACGCTCCGTCATGACAGACACTCCCTCAGCTTGAGAAGGCCGCGGCGGATACGTGCCTTCACCGTGCCCAGCGGCGTTGCCAGCCGCCCGGCGATCTCGCCGTGGCTGTGCCCAAGCACGTAGGAGGACAGGATTGCACGCCGTGTCGCCTCATCAAGCCCCTCCAGACAGCCGCGCAGATCGGCCGTCGTGGGCAGCCGGTCGAAGGCCGCATCGACCAGGGCGCCCTCGGAGGCCCGGTCGATGGCCTGCGGTTCGGTCGGCATTTCACGGTCCTCGCTGCGCAGCATGGTCAGGCAGCGGTTGCGCAGGATGGTGTAGAGCCAGCCCTTGGCGCTGCCCCGGCTCTCGTCGAACTGATGCGCCCGGCGCCAGACCAGCACGAGAGCCTCCTGCACCGCGTCCTCGGCAAGGTCGATCCGGCCCAGCATGCGACGCGCGACACCGAGCATGCGCCCACCCTCCGCCGTCATGATCCCGCGCAGGGCGGATTTGTCGCCCCCGGCGCAGGCCCTGATCAAGGCTGCATGATCCGTCACGTGACTACCTGCTCTCCCTGTGCCGCCCTCTTGCGTTGCGGCGATGGACCTACGGCTAGAGACCGTTTGCGGGCCTGTCAATTTGCACAAGATGGCAGGGCGGGATGCGCGATGAGACGTTGCCGATTTGCGTGACCCCTTCGAGTCGGGCGCAGGCATGCAGCCTGCGCCCGACATGGACGTCTCGAGACGCCTCACATCTCCGCGGTCATGAAGGTGATGTCGCGCAGCATCGCGCCGTCAGCGCCCTCGATATCCCAGCTTTCCTGCACGGAGCCATCCTCGAGCGAGACGGTGTGCAACTGACCCGCGGCCACGAGCCAGGCGGTGTTGGTGCCCTCGGCATCGGTGGCGATATCGAAGGCATAGTGATCCGCGCCGTCGATGCCCAGCTTGCCGACCGCCGCCAGCGTGCCGTCATTGGGTGAAGTCTGTTGGATCAGCGCGACGATGGTGCTGTCGATGTCATACATCGCGGTACTCTCGGGCTTGCCGAAACTGTTGATATAGGCCGCGGCGACGATGGCCGGGCCCTCGCCCGCATGCATGTCGGCCTCCTCGAAGGCCAGCGAGCCGTCCACCGTCACGGCACCGCTTTCGATGTCGACGCGGTGGTTGGTGGTGCCCGACATGAAGCGCAGCTTGTCGGCCATCGGGTTGAAGTCGACGATCACAGGCGCATCGCCTTCGATCGGCAGCTCCTTGTCCATGGTCGAGATCACGGTGGCGGCCCCGGTCTCGGGGTCGATCTCCACGATCTCGAAGGTGTCGGTGACGCCGATCAGCTGCCCGTTCGAGGGGCGCAGGTCGATGCCCAGAAGCCGGTCGACGCCGGTGACTTCCATGGACTCCGTCACCTTGGCAGAGCTCGTGTCGATCACGTGCAGCATCTTGTCTCCGCTGAGCCCGATCGCGGTCATCGCGCCATGATCATCGGCCAGCGCGCCGGTGGCGGCAGAGGTGGTCAGCAGCAGGGTCAGGGCGGAAAATGTCTTGTGCATCGTTGGTCTCCTCAGGTCGCGAGCGCGGCCAGTCCGCGGGCTCGATACCCCTAGGACTCGGGCCCGGGCCCGTTTGGATGCATCTGGGACAAATTTTATTTTGGAGTGCTTTTGTCGGCCAGGTGCCGGCGTACGGCTGCGCGGAGCCCAGCAGCATCCATTCCATGCCCGGCTCCAAGAGCATTTCTGAAAGCCGCGTAGGGTGCGGGCGGGGTCCAACAGCGTTTGCCACGGTTGGTCTGCGGTCGTTCGCCCGCCAGCGACGAAAAAAAGAGCGCCGCGCGCCTGTCCGTTTGGCCAAGAGGCAGGGTGGCATGCGCCCGCGGCACGCATGAGGCCGCGGGCGCCATTGTCCTAGGCGCGCTTACTTGGGCACCAGCACGTGGTCGACCACGTGGATCACACCATTCGACTGATCGACATCGGCGATCGTCACCCGGGCAACCGTGCCGCTTTCATCATAGATATAGAGCATCCCGTCCTTCATGCGTGCGGACAACGCGTCGCCCGAAACGGTCGTGAAGTTCGCCAGCCCGTCAGAGCTCGCCCGTGCCTTCTGCACGATCTTCGCGGCGGTCCAGTCGCCGGCGAGCACATGCGCCGTCAGAACCTTGGTCAGCATCGCCTTGTTTTCGGGCTTGAGCAGTGTCTCCACCGTTCCGGCCGGAAGCATCTCGAAGGCGGCGTTTGTCGGCGCGAACACCGTGAACGGGCCAGGGCCCTGAAGAGTCTCGACCAGGCCGGCGGCCTGAACCGCGGCGACCAAGGTCGTGTGATCGGCGGAGTTTACCGCATTCTCGACGATGTTCTTGGATTCGTACATCGGCGCGCCGCCGACCATCGGGTTTGCGGCAAAGGTCGGGGCCGTAAAGCCAAGGGTCGCGACGAGGCCGAGGGCGAGTGCGGCGGTGCAGTTGATGTTGGTCATGGTGTTTCCTCCAGAATGCGCCGGTTCCGTCCGGGGCTGCAGAGGATACGAAGGCGCGATTGACCGCGTTGCACCAAGACGTGGAAAAAGTTCCGCGGCGCTAGAGGCTCGGGATCTGCGCTGTTGCCAGCACCGGTCCGCTCGGGCCCGCCACGGGCGATCCCCCCGCCGGCTCCAGGCTGACCGCCAGCACATCGCCGGCGCGCACCTCTGCGCTCACCTCGGTCGTGCGCGGGGCGAGCAGTCCGAGGGAGGCGACCTGCCCATCGCGGATCAGCCACAGCTGATAGGACCGCCCCTCGGGGTCGGGTGCATCGGACAGGCGGCGAAAGACCAGCCTTTGGCTGTCGCCGCGGACAGCGATCTGCAGGTCCGGCGCGGCGAGCTCTGCCAGATGGGTGCCGGGTCGGTACAGGGGCACGCCCCAGATCGCTACGAGCGCCACAACCGCCGCCACGGCCAGCCCGAGAAGAACTGAAACTCCACGTCTCTGCGCGGCGACCCCGGACCCGTCCTCCCGGCCTGTGGCTGCCCGACGCAGCCAGCCGAACACGCCGCCGCGCTGCGGCGGGGGCGCCCCGAAAAGCCTGTGTTCGGCCCGGTCCAGCACGGCGGAAGGTGGCTCAATGGCTGCGAACTCGACGTTCAATTCCGAGAAGCGCGCCTGCCACATCTCGACCTCCCGCGCGAAGGCCGGATCGCGGATGATCCGGTCCTCGGCCCGCGCGCGATCCTCGGCCGAGGCAAGCCCCAGCACGTAGTCCGCCGCGAGATCGGGGGTCTCGTCTTCGGTCATGCGTCCATGCACTCCTTGAGCTTGCGCAGGCCGCGATGCAGCCAGCTGCGCAGGGTGTTCAGCGGGATCCCGAAGGTGCTCGCAATGTCGTCGTAGCTGCGCCCGTCAAGATAGGCACTCCGAATGGCGGTGGCACGATCCGTGTCGAGCGTTGCGAGGCAATCGGCGATGCGCCGCGCCTCGTCCTTCATCTCGACGAGGGTTTCCGGCCCCGGCCCGGCGTCGGCAACCTCCAACATGGCCGTATCGTTGGAACGGGCGGCTTCGCGTCGCAGCGCGGCCTTGCGCGACCGCAGGCGATCGAGGCAATGGTTGCGCGCGACGGTCACAATCCAAGACATCGGCTGGCCGCGCATGGGATCGAACTGATGCGCCTTGCTCCACAGCTTGACCATGATCTCCTGCAACGCGTCTTCCGCTTCGGCCCTGTCCTTGAGCATACGAAGACAGACCCCGAAAAGTTTCGGGCCGGCTTCGGAATAGAGGTTGCGCAGCGCGGCCCGCTCCCCCTGCGCCATGCGCAAGAGGACGTCAGCCAGCGGTTCCTCGGTCATGGGTCCCCCTCATCTTGGGCCAGAACGCATGCCAAAGCGGCCTAATGTCAAGGAAAACGAAAATGATGGCCACCGCCGCCGCGAGATGCTGCAAGTCAGACCGAAAGGACGAAGTTTTTCCCGCCGCAAGTTTCAGGCCCTTCCGAGCCGGACCTGATCCCGGACGCGCGTCGTATCGCCAACGCTCTAGGCCAAGCGCGCAAAGCATCGGGCCTTCAAGACGTCCGAACAGAGAGCGATATGATCGCCGCGCCCAAGCCGCCCCGTCGGGCAGGCCCCATCGACCGGAGTTCGAATTCGGTTCCAAATGATGCTATGTTCACATTGGCGCGCCGACTGGCGTGTTCTGTCTTGCAAATAATTCTGAATGGAGGACCACCATAGACGCTCATCTGCTGGCCGCCCTGATCCTGACGCCCTTCGTGCTCGCGTTCGTCTACGCGGGCGTCCACGAGTACTTGCGATACAAATCGGAGGGCCGCGCGACCTATGGCCTCGTGTTTGATGAAGAGACGGGCACCTCCTACGTCACAGGGATCGGCGAGGAGGATGAGGGGTTTGACCCTGAGGACTTCGATCCCGGCAACTATAATGACGCTGGGACCACTGACGAGGTTGGACGGAACACGGGCTCTTCCAACGACGATGCCCTCCCACCACGGACAACCAGCTCCCGAGGCTAACTCTCCGATCTCCTGGACCATGCATGGCCTGGACGCCGCCTCGGATTGATGCTCGGGCGATCCCCTGCCCTTCGCTGGAGGTGCACAAGCGCCACTTCGTTGCCGCGCCTGTCCTGTGGTAAGGTCGTCGACGCGGCTTGCCAGTTGCACTGCGCGCACGTGTCTCGCCCAACGCACGCGCTCCGCGTCAGAACCGCGTGATGACCGTCGCCCCGACGGATCGGAACTTGTCCATGGTCATCAGCGCCTCGGGGGCATCGGCAAGGCTGATCTGCTCCCCCACCAGCCGCGCCGGGTCCAGTTTGCCGCTGGCGACCATGTCCAGCATCGCCCCATAGCGATGCGCCTGCATCCCGTGAGAGCCGAGCAATTCGATCTCCTGGCCGACGATCTTGGGCATGGGCACCGCGGGCGCCGCGTGCTCGCCGAGCATCAGCCCAACCTGCACGTGCTTGCCGCGCGGGCGCAGGCAGAGGATCGAATTGGTCATGGTCACCGGGTGACCGAGCGCATCGAGCGAAACATGCGCGCCACCGCGCGTGATCTCGCGGATTGCCCCGGGCACATCTGCCTCGGCACCGTCGATGACGGCCACGGCACCAAGATCCTTGGCCAGCGCCAGCTTGGCCGGGTCGAGATCGACGCCGATGACGTTTGCACCCACCGCCGCTGCGATCATCACCGCCGAGAGGCCGACCCCGCCGCAGCCGTGCACGGCCACCCATTGCCCGGCGCTGACCTTGCCCTGGTCGATCACGGCCCGGAAGGAGGTCGCGAAGCGACAGCCGAGGCTCGCCGCGGTCGCAAAATCCATGGTCTCGGGCAGCGCCACGAGGTTCAGGTCCGCTTGGTGAATGCCAACATATTCGGCGAAGGACCCCCAGTGGGTGAATCCCGGTTGCTCCTGGTGCAGGCACACCTGCTGCTGCCCCGCGTGGCACTCCGAACAGCTGCCGCAGCCACAGATGAACGGCACGGTCACCTTGTCGCCCACCTTCCAGGTGACGACATCCTTGCCCACGGCCTCGACCACGCCCGCCAACTCGTGCCCGGGAACATGCGGCAGCTCGATGTCGCTGTCGTGGCCCATCCAGCCATGCCAGTCACTGCGGCAAACCCCGGTGGCCATGACCCTGAGCACGACACCGTGCGCTTGCGGCGTAGGATCGGCCACGGTGACCAGTTTCGGGGCTTCCCGGAATTTCTCGAAAAAGACGGCTTTCATTGCAGGGTCTTTCGGCTTTTTGCGTTCATAGATCGCGCGCACGGCGGCGTGGAGGAGAGCCTGCCTGCCAATCCCGGTCCCGCTCGCATGTCTTGCAGCAATTGCGCTGCGACAAAAAGGGCTCGCGGCACGCCCGACACGTCTCCGGCGCCGGTCCCACGGTGGATTTCGGGGCGCGATCCGGGATCACTGCCCCCAGGTACGCTCCAGCGTCGCGATCCAGTTGCGGTGGGCGATCTTCGCGAGCTCCTCTTCGCCATAGCCTGCCGCGCGCAGAGCCTCCAGCAGGCGCTGCACCCCTGCCACATCCCCGATGTGCCGCGACATGAAGGTGCCGTCGAAATCCGAGCCGAGGCCCACGTGGTCGATGCCGACACGCTCGACGAGGTAGTCGATGTGCCGCACCATGACATCAAAGCCCATCTCGGGATCGCGGACGCCTTCGGGATGAAGGAAGCGCACCCCGAAATTCAGCCCGATCAGCCCGCCGGTCTCGCGGATCGCATCCAGTTGCTTGTCCGTTGCATTGCGGCTGTGCGGGCAGAGCGCGAAGGCGTTCGAATGCGAGGCGACCAGCGGCGCATCGGAAATCCGCGCGACATCCCAGAACCCGGCGTCGTTGAGGTGCGACAGGTCGACGAGGATCCCCAGCTCGTTGCAGACCCGGACAAGATCCTTCCCCGCAGGGGTGAGCCCGCCACCAATGTCGGGCTCGTGCCCCATCACGAAGGGCACGCCATGGGCGAAGATGTTGGGGCGGCTCCAGACCGGGCCAAGCGTGCGCAAGCCAGCGGCATGCAGAACATGCAGCAGGTCGAGATCTTCGGTCGCGGCCTCGATGCCCTCGATGTGGAACACGGCAGCAAAGCTGCCCTCGGCCATGGCGCTCCGAATATCGGCAGCGCTGCGGCAGAGCGTGACGGCGCCGTCCGACTGGCGCACGATGCGATGAAGCAGCGCGGCCTGAGCGAGGGTCTGCTGCAGCGCCGACGCCTGCGGCACGCGTGGCAGGTCGCCGTTTTCGTCCGGCGTCTGATCGTCGGTGCTCACCCAGACCGCGCAGAGCCCGCCCGCGAACTTCGAGGCCTGCGCCCGGGGCAGGTCGATCTGCATGCCCGGCGCGCCGGTCAGGAAGCGGGCCTCGGCTCCGTCACGGGCGCGCAGCAGTTTCGAAAGCGCGTCGTTGTGGCCGTCGAAGACGGGGATCATCTCGCTCACAGCTGCACCTCGTGGACGTCCTGGTGGGTCGCCACGAAGGCCCTGCCCTCGGGGGTGACCCAACCGCGGAACATGCCAGCGGTGTTGAACGGCGTGCTGACCTGACCCGAGGCGTCCAGCGCCACCAGCCCCGCGCCGACGATCCCGGTGGTCTGCGACGAGGCCGAGAGGTCCACGTGCACCACGTGCTCGGCCGCCGTGCGGACGTCTTCGCGCAGATAAGCCATGCGCGCCGCGATCTCGTGCCCGACCACATGCCGGATGAAGAACTCGCCCTTGCCGGTGCCGGAGACGGCGCAGACCCCGTCGCGGGCGTAGGTGCCGGCGCCGATCACCGGGCTGTCGCCGACGCGGCCGGCGGGCTTGTTGGTGTAGCCCCCGGTCGAGGTGGCCGCCGCGAGGTGCCCTGCCCCATCGAGCGCCACCGCGCCGACCGTGCCGTGCTTCTCGTTCTCGGTCGCCTCGGTCCCGGCGGCGGCATGCGCCTTCATCGCCGCCAGCGCCTCGACGCGCTTGTCGGTGGTGAAATAGTCCTGCGGCATGACTTCAAGGCCCGAGCCGGCGGCAAAATTGTCAGCCGCAATACCGGTCAGGAAGACTGCCCGACCGTCCTGCATCAGCGCGCGCGCCGCGCGCACCGGGTTGCGGATGCCACGTGCCGCGCTGACTGCGCCTGCCTCCAGCGTGGCCCCGTCCATGATCGAGGCGTCAAGCTCGTGGATGCCGTCCTCGTTCAGCGCCGCGCCGTGTCCGGCGTTGAAATGCGGGCTGTCTTCCATGACGACGACGGCGGCTTCCACCGCAGCGACCGCAGAGCCGCCTTGCGTCAGTTCCGCCCAGCCCGCGGCGAGCGCGCGCGCCAGATCCCGCCGGGCCTCGGCCCAGTCCTCTGGGCTCATGCCGTCGAGGGGCAGCACGCCGCAGCCCCCGTGAATGGCCAGTGCAATCGTCGTCATAGTCATCTTCCTGTCTTCATGCAGAGCCGCCCGGGCATCAGCGCGGGGGCGGCTCAAGCCTCAACCTGGGCGTCAGCCAAAGGAGATATCACCGATCACCCGCACCCGCACGCGCCGCGCGCCGCCGGGCAGGTAGGCGACGGGGATGTCCTCGATCTCGAGAACCTGCAGGCTCGCGGCATCGGCACCGGCGGCGACCGCCGCGGCCCGAGCCTCGGTCTCCGCCGCCGCCAGCGCCTGCTCGCGGGTCATATCCGAGAACACCTGGTCGACCTCGCCCGACACCTGCGCCATGGCCGCGCCAAGCGCATTGGCCACGCCGGCATTTTCGACCCGCAGCACCTCGGAGGCGCCGGGCACCTCATCGGGGATCAGGAAGGCACCACCACCGACCGCGATCAACGGCACGTCCTCGGCCGAGGTCTTCATCTGGTCGAAGTTCTCGGCCACCATGGCGCGCATCCGGGCAAGCGTTTCCTGCACGAAGGTCGGATCGAGGTCGCTGACCAACGACGGGTCGCCCATCTCGATCATCCCGGCGGCCACCGCGATGTCCGAGGTGGTCAGCGTCTGGCCCCCGAAGACCCGGGCTTCGCGCAGGATGCGATAGCCCACCGAGCGCGGGCCGATGGCGCCGGTCTCGGCATCGACGACCGTGCCGCCGCCAAGCGCGATGGGCAGCAGGTCGGGCATCCGGAACAAGGTCCGCACGCCGCCGATATGCACGATGTTGTTGGCCTCGCGCGGGAAGCCCCCGATCAGGCAGCCGATGTCCGAGGTCGTGCCGCCGACGTCGACCACCATGGCATCGCTGAGCCCGGTCAGGAAGGCTGCGCCGCGCATTGAGTTGGTCGGGCCCGAGGCGAAGCTGAACACCGGGTTCGCCGCCGCCACATCGGCCAGAGCCACGGTGCCGTCGTTCTGGGTCAGGAAGAAGGGCGCATCGAGCCCGATCTCGGCGAGCGCCGTCTTGAAGGCCTGCACCGTGGTCTTGCCGAGCGATTGCAGCGCCGCGTTCAGCAGCGCGACGTTCTCGCGTTCCAGAAGACCGATCCGGCCAAGGCTGTTCGACAGGGTGATCCGCGCCTCGGGGATGATCAAGCGCACGATCTCGGCCGCGCGGTCCTCGCATTCGGTGGTCAGCGGCGAGAAGGTGGCGGAGATCGCCACCGAGGTCACGCCTGCGTCGCGGATCTTCATCGCGGCCTCGCGGATCTCGTCCTCGCGCAGCGGCACCAGCGGGCTGCCATCGTATTCGTGCCCGCCATGCACCATGAAGATCATCGGATCGACCGCGCGATACAGATCCTCGGGCCAGTCGCACATCGGCGGCAGCGACGCGCCGGTGGGCAGGGCGATGCGGATCGCCGCCACGCGCTCGAGCCGAGCGCGCTCCACCACGGCATTGGTGAAATGGGTCGTGCCGATCATCACCGCGTCAAGCGGACGCGGCGTGTCGCCGATATGCGCAGCGACATGCGCGAGCGCGGCTTTCACGCCCGACATCACGTCCTGCGTGGTGGGAACCTTGATCGAGGCGGTGATCTTGTCGCCGTCGATCAGCACGGCATCCGTATTGGTGCCGCCGACGTCAATGCCAATACGCTTCATTTGAATACCGATTTGAAGTCAATGTCATAGCCGAAAGCGCGCGGACCGACCGCCGCCACGCCCGCGGGCGTCGTGAGGATCTCGGGTGCCGGAAGCGCCACCACGTTCACACGCTGGCCGTAGCGCACGGATTCGGTGCCGATGGCGCTTCCCGACACGCTGTCGAGCAGGCACAGCAGGTCCGGCGTCATGGCGACGGGCGCGCCATTGCGGAAGGCCACCGCCCATTCGTTCTGGAACGCCAGCTCGAGCGTCGCGCCGCGATCCGTGTCGATGCCCTCGATCACGGTCTTGCCGCGCAGGAAGCCGCCGGTGGTGGTGCGGTCCACGTCGACGATCTTGCCGCGGAAGATCTGCTTGCCCTTGGCATGGTCCAGCACTGCGGCCACCGGATCGTCGTGGCGGGCGCGGGCCTCGAGCACCACACGGCCAAGCTCGGTCGCCTGGGTAATGGTGTGGTGGATGCCCCAGTCCTTGACCTCGCGGCCGGTGCGGGGTGCCTTGCAGGTCGCGGCGGTCGAGCCCACGGCGGTGCAGACCGCGCGCGAGACCTTCTCCATCCATTTCCAGCTTTCGGCGCGGGTGACGATCACCTCGTTGTCGCGCACGTCCACCAGCGACAGCGGGAACATCGACAGCCCGCCGATCGCGAAGGAGGTCATCTGCGCCTCGGGGTAGGCGCGTCCCATGCAGTCGGCGTTGACCACGGGACGGCCCAGCAGCGCGGCGGCAAGGAATGGCGACAGCGCGTTGGCGCCGCCGATCTCCAGCGCCATGATCGCCCGGAACGGACGGCCGAGGTAGTCTTCCATCAGCTCGACCGCCCGGGCCATGTGCCGCGGATCCTTCAGCCGTTCCTGGCCGACCAGCGGAGCCCCCATGCCAGAGACCACCGCGACCATGTCATCATCCGCCAGCTCGTCCGGCTGCAGGACCTGGACCCGTGCGCCCTCGGCGTAGAGGCGGCGGAGGTTCAGCGTTGAAAGATAGGGGTTGCCGCCGCCGCCCGTACCCAGAATCCACGCGCCGGTCGCGAGGGATTCAATATTCTCTTCCGGAAATTCCTGGAGCATCTGTCCACCTTGGGCCTTGCTTGTGCCGGCCCCGCGCGCTGCGGGACCGGGCTGTTTCAAAGGGATCGCGACCGATCAGTTCGACGGGCATTCCCAGGTGAAGTGCCAGAAGTTCAGGTCCCAGCTCTGCATGGGACGGAACTCGTAGCCTTGCAGGCAGGCATTGGCCGCGTAGCGGCGCATCGGGGCCACGGCCCAGACCGAGGTCTGCAGGTCGTAGATCGACTGCTGCAACTCCTTGTAGGTCGCGTTGATCTCGGCCGGGTCGGTCTGCGCGCGCGACTGGTCGATCAACGCGTCGATTTCCGGGTCTTGCAGCCATGCCATCGACCACCAAGTGCCCGAGGCCTTGGAGTGGTACTGGTTGAAGAACATCGAATCCGGCGACGGGTAGCTCGGGCTCACGTTCACCTGCGTCGAGGCCGGGGTGGTGTCGGGGTTCGATGCCAGTTCGACGATGCGGTTCCACGGCTCGGGCCGGATGTCGAGCGTGATGCCGATCTGCGCGAGGTTGGCCTGCATCAGCAGCGCCACTTCCTGTTCGAAGGCCAGCGAGGCGACGTAGCTGTTGACCAGCGTGATGTCCTCGCCCGCGTATTTGGATTTCGCCAGCTCTTCCTTGGCCTTCTCCAGGTCGTAGACGCCGGTCGGGATCTCGGTGTTGAACGCGGCCTCGAAGGTGTCCGAGAGCGGGCCGTGCATCGGCACGCCCGGGTAGATGATCTCCTGGATGGTCTCGTAATCGGTCGCATAGGCGATGGCGCGGCGCACGTGCACGTCGTCGGTCGGGTAGACCTTGGTGTTCAGCTTGATCTGGAAGCCGCCGGCGGTGCGGGTCTGCAGCAGCTTGTAGCCCGGCATGTTGCCGATGGACTCAAACGTGTCGTTGCCCAGCCCGTGCGACGACAGGCCCAGCTCGCCCTTTTCCGCCAGCGCGCGCACCGTGGCGTCGTCCGAGGTCTGCACGAAGCGCACTTCGTCGATCGGTGTGCCCTTGTCCCAGCCGAGGAAGTAGTCGGGGTTGCGCGCGATCACCATGTCCGCCGAGCGGTTGTAGCTGACCAGCGAATACGGGCCCGAACCCACCGAGTTGTCCCCGACGTAGGCTTCGCCGAGCGCGTCATCCGCCGTCGCATTTGCCTCGACCAGCTTCTGGTTCAGCACCAGCAGGATCGGTGTGGAGGCAAGGAAAGGCGAGAACGGGCGGTTCAGCTTGATCTCGACCGTCGTCGCGTCGGGCGCGGAGACGTTCTCCGGCGCGATCAGATCGACGAGCAGGTTCGACGGCCCCTTGTTGATCTTCAGCAGGCGCTGGATCGACCAGACCGCATCGGAGGCGCTCAGCGCCGAGCCGTCCTGGAAGGTCACGTCGTCACGCAGGTGGAAGGTGTAGGTCAGCCCGTCCTCGGAGATGTCCCAGGATGTCGCCAGATGCGGCACGATCTCGCCCGAGGGGGCGACGGTGGTCAGACCGTCGTACATGTTCACCACCGCCATGTAGCCGGTGTAGTCGGTGACCTTCGCCGGATCGAGCGAGCTGAAGATCTGCATGGTGTTGACCACGGTCGACACCTTTTCCTGCGCCATGGCGGCGGGTGCGGCACCGAGGCCGAGCACGGCTGCCAGAGCGAGGGCCGACAGCCCGCGTTTCTTTGCCAGAATAGACATTGTTGTACTCCTGTTGGGTTTTCTTCTTTGTCTCAGGCGGCCTGTCCCAGCGGGGCAAGCGGCGCGAAGGGGATCTCGGGGTAGCCAAAGGCGGCGGGGCCGACGACATCGAGCGCCCGCGCGGAGCGCAGCAGGTCGTGGCAGGGCACGGCGAGCACGGCGATGCGCTGGCCGTAGCGCAGCATCTCGGTGGTGATCGGGTAGCCGGTGTCCACGTCCAGCACGATGATGAGGTCGGGCACGGTCACCTCGACCTCGCCCTCGCGGCGGAAGATCAGGAACTCGTTCTGGATCGCGATGCTGGCGGTCTGGCCCTGGAAGTCGTCGAAGCCGCCAAGCTCAAGATCGCCCACGGCGAAGCCGCCGCGCAGGTGGCGCTTCAGGTCGGTGATCTTGCCGGTGAAGACGTGCCGCCCGCCTTCCAGCGCGCAGACCGTCGCGACCGGATCGTCGCCGTTGCGGCGCGCGTCCAGCACCGCCCGCCCGAGGCGGATCGCCTTGGTGTAGCTCTGGGGGATGGCATTCTGGCGCACGAAGCTCGCCGGCATCGGGGCCGTGGCCAACATTGCCGCCCCGCCCTGCGCCACCACGCAGGCCCGTGCCATGCGCTCGTGGAACACCTCGGAGACCGCGTGCTGGAAGACCACGCGGTTGCCGTGCAGGTCGCACATCACCGAGGGGGTCGAGCTGTGGCCGTAGATCGAGAAGGTGGTCATCTGCATCTCGGGGAAGGCCCGGCCCATACCGTCGCAATCCAGCACCGGCAGGCCGCCGAGGGCCGCCGTGACCAGCGGGTTCATCGAGTTGGCGCCGCCGATCTCCTCGCAGACGATGGCGTCCATCTTGCGACCGGTGAGCTCTTCCATGCCCTGCAGGCAGCGCAGCCCCTCGCGGCCTTCGCGGATCCGCTCGGTGCCCACCACCGGTGCGCCGATGCCGCCGATGGACATGCACAGCGCGTCATCGGCGATCTTTTCCGTGGCGAGGATGGTCATCTTGTAACCCGCCTTCATCGCCTCGCGGGTCAGCAGCTTGCCCTGGTAGGGGTTGCCGCCGCCACCGGTGCCGAGGATCCCGGCGCCGACTTCCAGCGCCTCGAGATCGTCGAGTGTCAGCTCCCACAGGTCGGCGGGATCGTAGGTCAGCTCACGGGTATCAGGCATTTTCGACTTCCATTTCTGCGAGGGCACCCATCTCACCCACGACCTTTACGTGGATGCGGGTGGCATTGCCGGGCAGGTAGGCGAGGGGCATGTCCTCGCGCTCGATCACCTCGATTGTCTCGGCGACGGCCCCGGCGGCGATGGCCTGAGCCCGGGCTTCCGCCTCGGCTTCGGCCAGAGCGCTGTCGCGGGTGACGCCATCGGTCAGGCTGAAGATCCGGTCGGTCTCGCCCGAGATCTGCGCGATCGCCGCGCCCACCGCGTTGGCCACGGCGAAGTTCTCGGGACGGATCACCTTCAGATCGCCGATCTGGTCGGGCATCAGCACCGAGCCGCCGCCGACCGCGATCACCGGCACCGGCTCGGCCGAGATGCGCGCCCGCTCGACGCAGGTTTCGAACATCTCGGTCATGCGGTCCGCCGCCGCTGCGACCAGCTTCGGATCGAGGCTTTCCAGCAGTGCAGCATCGCCGATCTCGGCCTTGCCGGTGGCCACAGCGATGTCGGTCGCGGTCAGGGTCTGGCCGCCGAAGACCAGCGCCTCCTGGCGGACACGGTAGCCGACGGACTGCGGGCCGATCACCACGCTCTCGGTCGTGCCCTTCACCAGCGAGCCGCCACCGAGACCGATGGAGAAGACGTCGGGCATGCGGAAGTTCGTGCGGACCCCGCCGATGTCCACCGAGGTAGAGGCCTGCCGGGGGAAGCCGTGCGACAGCGCGCCGACGTCCGAGGTGGTGCCGCCGACGTCGACCACGATCGCCTCCTTGAGGCCGGTCAGGAAGGCCGCGCCGCGCATCGAATTGGTGGGGCCCGAGGCGAAGGTCAGCACCGGGAAGGCGCGGACCGTGTCGGCGGCCATCAGCGTGCCGTCGTTCTGGGTGATGAAGAAGGGCGCCTTCACGCCCGCCTGCTCCAGCGCGTGGCCGAAGGCCTGCACGGTCTTGTCCGCGAGCCGCAGCAGCGAGGCGTTCATGATCGCCGCGCTTTCACGCGCCAGCAGCCCGTGGCGACCGATGTCGCGTGACAGCACGACGCTGAGGCCGGGGCATTCTTCCAGCAGGATGTCGCGGGTGCGCAGCTCCATCGTGTCGTTCACGCCGGAGAAGACCCCGGTGACCGAGGCCGCCCGGATGCCCTTCGCGCGGATTTCACCGGCGATCCTGCGGATCTCGTCCTCATCGAGTGGCGACAGGACACGGCCGTCGAACTCATAGCCGCCCTTCACCTGGTAGCCGTGATTGCCGACCATCTCGCGGATGTCTTCGGGCCAGTCGACCATCGGCGGCAGACCCGCGCCCGAAGGCAGGCCGAGACGGATGGCGGCCACCGGGTCGAGATGCCGGCGCTCGATCACCGCATTGGTGAAATGAGTGGTGCCGATCATCACCGCGCCGATACGGGCACGGTCGATGCCCGAGGCCGCGATCACCTGCTCCAGCGCCTCGAACACGCCCGAGGTCACGTCCTCGGTGGTCGAAGCCTTGATCCCTGCAAGGACCTCATTGCCCTTCAGCACGACGGCATCGGTATTCGTGCCGCCTACGTCAATTCCTACGCGATACACCAAAGGCTCCTTCATCAATCAGTGGTTTTGACCAGAAAGGCTGCGCGCTCTTCCGGGCTCACCGCGGGCTTTTGGCGTTCCTCATCGTCGGTAACGACCGGGATCGCCGCGATCAGCGCGCGGGTATAGGGATGTTTCGGGTCGGCGAAGACCTCGGGCGTCGTGCCTTCCTCGACGATTTCGCCGCGCAGCATGATCGCGAGGCGCGAGCAGAAATTGCGCATCAGCGACAGGTCGTGCGAGATCATGAAGTAGGTCAGACCCAGCTCTTCGCGCAATTGCAGCAACAGCTCGATGACGGTCTTCTGCACCGACACGTCGAGCGCCGCCGTCGGCTCATCGAGGATCAGCACCTTGGGCTCGGCGGCCAGCGCACGGGCGATGGCAACGCGCTGTTTCTGCCCGCCCGACAGCTCGTGCGGATACTTCGCGAGATAGGACACCGGCAGGCGCACCAACTCCATCAGCTCGGCCATGCGCGCGGCGCGCGCCGCGCCGGTCAGACCGGCGTATTTCAGCGGAAGCCCGAGGCTCTGCTTCACCGTCCGCTTGGGGTTCAGCGAAGTGCCCGGGTTTTGGTAGACGATCTGCGCCAGCGGGCGGCCGGGGTTCGGCGTGCCATCCACGGAGACGCTGCCGAAGGTGGGGCGCGACAGCCCCATCATCATCCGCGCCACGGTGGTCTTGCCCGAGCCCGACTCCCCTGCGAGGCCGAAGATCTCGCCCTCGCGCAGGGTGATCGTCACGTCCTTCACCGCGGTGAAGCGCTTGCTCTGGCGGCCGAACTGCTTGCCGAGCCCGGTGGCGCTGACGATGGGCGCCTGCGCGCTGATCTGCTGGGTCTGCACCCGAGGGCCATAGAGCGGCGGCACGGCGTCGAGCAGCCCGATGGTGTAGGGGTGTTCGGGCGACGAGAGGATCTTCGCGCAGGGCCCGGCTTCGACGATATCGCCATGCCGCATGACCACCACGCGGTCGGCCACCTTGCGGACCACCCCGAGGTTGTGGGTGATCATCAGCAGCGCCATGCCCTCTTCGGCCACCAGCGTGTTGATCAGGTTGAGGATCTCGTCCTGCGTGGTGACGTCAAGCGCGGTGCCCGGCTCGTCGGCGATCAGCAGCTTCGGCTGGTGCAGCAGCGCCAGGCCGATGAGCACGCGCTGCCGCATGCCGCCCGAGAGTTCCGACGGATAGGCGTTCATCACCCGGTCCGGATCGGCCAGCTGGACGCGGCGCAGCACGGCGGCGATGCGGGCCCGCCGGTCGGCGCGGCTCGATTTCACCCCCTCGCGGCTGTCGGCGAAGCGCAGCACGTCGTCGAGGTGGGTGCCGATCTTGAACACCGGATTGAACGACGACAGCGGGTCCTGCATGATCAGCGAGAAGGCCGACCCTTTCAGGGCATCGCGCTCTCCGCGCGGCAGCTCGAGCACGTTGCGCCCCTCGACCTCGATGCGGCCGGCGCTCACCGTCGCATTGCGCGGCAGCGTGCCGAGGATCGCCTTGGCGGTGACCGACTTGCCCGAGCCTGTCTCGCCGATCAGCGCAACGCGCTCGCCCGCGCCGACGGTGAGGGAGATATCGCGGAGCACCTGACGGGTCTGGCCGTAGGAGGTGAACAGGACGTCGAGGCCCTCGACTTTCAGAAGTGGGTCGCTCATCTCAGCCCTCCATATCGAACATGTCGCGCAGACCGTCGCCCAGAAGATTGAAGCCGAGCGTGACGTAGAGAATGACCGCCCCCGGGCAAAGTACCTCCCACCAGAAGTCGGGCATGAACTGCCG
Organism: Alloyangia pacifica; assembly: GCF_003111685.1. Classification (NCBI taxonomy): domain Bacteria; kingdom Pseudomonadati; phylum Pseudomonadota; class Alphaproteobacteria; order Rhodobacterales; family Roseobacteraceae; genus Alloyangia; species Alloyangia pacifica. The sequence goes on from NZ_CP022191.1 coordinate 153,935, forward strand.
TCCGTCGGCGACCATCGAGCCGAGGTCGGGAGTCGGGGGTTTCACGCCGAAACCGAGGAAGCTCAGCGTCGCGCCGAAGAGGATCACGAAGGCCGCGTCCAGCGTCGTCTTGACCGAGATCACCGACACGCAGTTGGGCAGGATCTCGCGGAAGAGGATGTGCATCCGGCCGGCCCCTGCGATGCGTGCGGCCTCGATGAAGTCCTCGGACGCCACCGATTTCGACACCGCGTAGATCAGCCGTGCATGCCAGGTCCACCACAGCAGGGTGATGGCGATCATCGCGTTCATCAGCGTGGGCTCGAGCAGGTTCGACACGGCCAGCGCCATCACCAGCGGCGGCATTGCCAGCATGACGTTGGTCAGCCCGGTGATGATCCGCTCGGTCCAGCCGCCGAAGTAGCCCGCAGCGAGGCCGAGCACCGTGCCGATCGGCACCGAGATCCCGAGCACGCCGATGACCAGCAAGAGCGAGATGCGCAGACCGAAGACGGCGCGCGAGAAGATGTCACGCCCGACCTTGTCGGTACCGAACCAGTGCGTCGCATCCGGCGGCAGGTGGCGCGCGCGGAAGTTCACCACGGCGCCCACGTCCTCTGGCTTCGGGGTGATATAGGGCGCGAGGATCGCGAAGATCACCGCCGAGAGCACGATCAGGCTGCCGATTACCGCCGCGGGATTGCGGCTGAAGCGGTACCACATCATGTAGCTTGCGCTCAGGTCCTTGTTCGCTCCGTCCAGAGCCATCTTAACCTCGGCCATCAGCGGGCCTCCTTTCGGCGCATGCGGGGATCGATGATGGCGATCAGCACATCGACGATCAGGTTGGCGACGATGAAGAATAGGCCTGACACCAGCACGACTGCCGTGACCGCGTTCAGGTCCTTCTGGAGGATCGCGTTGAGCCCGTAGGAGGCGAAGCCGCCCCAGGAGAAGACCATCTCGATGACGAAGGCGTTGCCGATCAGCGAGGCGAACTCGAGCCCCATGATGGTCAGCGGCGCGATCGACGAGAGCTTCAGCAGGTAGCGGAAAATGATCACCCGTTCCGGCACGCCGAAGCTCTGCAGCGTGAGCACGTGATCCTTGCGGCGGTTCTCGAGCATCGCCGAGCGGGTGATGCGGGTGATCTGACCGATCCCGGCCATCGACAGGGCGACGGCGGGCAGCGCGAGATGCTGCAGCGCCGAGACGAAGACGTCCATCCGCCCGGCGAGCAACGCGTCCACCAGCATCAGCCCGGTCGGCCCGCCGGCAAAGCCGAGGCTGTGATCCATCCGCCCGATGATCGGCCAGTCCCCGAAGTAGCGCGCGACCAGAAGCTGGAGCGAAATGGCGAAGAGAAAGCTCGGAATGGTCACGCCGACGAGCGAGAACAGCCGCCCGACGTGGTCGACCCAGCGATCGCGGAAATGGGCGGTCATGACGCCGAGCGGAATGGCCACGGCGAACATGATGATCACCGCCACCAAAACCAGCTCGACCGTCGCCGGAACCGTCTGGCCAAGGTCCACCGTCACCGGCCGCTGCGACAGCAGCGACATGCCCAGATCGCCCTGCAGCGCGCGCGCTATGTAGGAGACGTATTGCACCGGCAGGGAGTCATCGAGCCCCATCTCGGTGCGCAGGGCGCTGACCTGTTCCGGCGTGGCGGTGGGGCCCAGTGCCATGCGGGCAGGGTCGCCCGGCACCACCCGGGCCAGAACGAAAATCATGATCGAGAGCACGACCATCACCAGCACGAAAGTGCCGAGTCGGGTCAGGATCGCTAAGAACGGGTTTTGCTGCATCAGCCGGAAACCTCCCGGTTGGTCTCTTTCGGCGGACTATTCTGCAGCGTCGAGGGTTCGACAATTTGGGGCTGGTATGGGTTTTGATAAAATTGGTATAGGTTTATGAATGTTTCTCCATCCCTCCCCGCCCGCAAGAATCTTGCGCAAAGCGCTGATCGAGCGCGTCCTGAGCGATCAGACCGGCACGATTTTCCTGCGCGCGCCCGCCGGCGCCGGGAAATCGGCGTTGATGCGCGACGCAGCGGAACAGATGGGGGCGTCGGTCTGCGCGCTGCATACCCCGCGCGAAAGCGATGTGCAGAACGGCTGGCTGTTCTGGGATGTGCCGAGCTCGGCGCGCACCGCGCGCTTGCCGGCTCAGGTGGCGGAGAGCGTCGAGCATCTGGTGATCGCGCACCGTCCCAGCCAGAAGATCACCGGCCTTGCTCGGCGGCTCCTGCACGGCGGCACACAGACGCTCGATGCGCGCGCGCTGAGTTTCAGCGCCGCAGAGATTGGCACCCGCCTGCCCGCGGCCCTGACGCGGCGGCTGCTGGAAAGCTACGCCGGCTGGCCGGCGTTTCTGCCGCTTGCGGCAACGCCTGACCCGGACCTGGCCGCCGCCTACATCGGCGAGACCTTCCTAGCGCAGCTCTCTCCTGCGCCCACGACCCGGTTGTCGATCTGGCTCGAAGACCCAACCCCGGGCCCCGACGGCGACTGGTGCGACGCGTTGCCGCCCTTCCTTCTCAGCGTACCCGACGCCCAATCCGACCTGACCGAGGCCCTGCGCACGGCCGTGGCCGCGCGGATCGAAACCTTCTCCAACTCCGGCTCGGTCGCCGAGGTCGCCACCGCCCTCGAGGCCGCCAACCGCCCGCTCGCCGCTATGGCGCTGCTGCTCGACCACGGGCACGAGGCCCATGCGGCGCAGATCCTTGCGCATTCCCGCGGGCTCGAGCTGATCTACGAGTCAAACCTCGACGAGTTCAGCCGGATCGTCCTGCGCTTCTCTCCCGAAGTCGTTGCGACCAACGAGACGGTGCTCTTCGCGATCACCCGAACCTTGATGAAACAGGGCGAGTTCCAGCGCGTCCGGCAGCTCGTCGCCAAGCACCTGGGCTCGGATTATCTCGACCCGCTCAAGGTGCTGTCGCGCGGGACGCGGTTCTCCTTCGCGGCGCGCCGCTTTCGCCTGAACATGATGATCAGCGAGGACATGACGCCCTCCGACGCGATGCTGCAACGGCTCGGCGAGTTCATGGCCGACTACCCGGTGGGCGACGATCAGAAATGGGCGGCTTTCTACAACGCGCTGCTGGAATTCGAGATCCGGCGCCGGAACTTCCGCGAGGCCGAGGCCGCCGCCGCCCGTGCGCTGATCTACTTCCGCAAGATCGGGGGCCATCCGCTGCTCGAGTTCTTCATCCATCTGCACCTGACCGTGCTGCACCTGACGAACGGCGACGTCCGGCTGGCCCGCCCCGCCGCGCGCATCGCGCGAGATAAGTTGCAATCCGTCACGCATCCGGTCGAACAGGAATTCCGGATGCTGCATCTTGCCGAGGCGGCGCTGGCCTATGAGGACGGCCAGCCTCAGAAACTTGTGACCTTTGTCGAGCAGGAGTTCGACGTCTTCGCGCGTGCCGAGATCTGGCCGAGCCTGTTCCACTTCGCGATCCATTATGCGTCGCAGGCGGTGATGGACCACTACCCCGCCAGCATCCGGCCCGGCTTCCTCGACGGTCTGTGGCTGCACCTTGCCGAGCGGATGGACCTGCTGCAGGCCGTCCAGATCCGCACCGCCGCCGCCTATCAGAACGAGGGCCGCATCGGCGAAGCGGTCACCACGCTGCAGAGCCTGCGCGCCACGCAGAGTGTCCCGACCGAGGAGATGACCCCGGCTTGGCTGGCGCAGCTCAACGACCGCAACGCCATCGCGCTGGCCATGGCCCGCCTGCGCTGCCTCGTCGAGGACCCCGCGCCTGGACCCGACATCGACCGTCAACTCGCTGCACTCGAGAGCAACCCGAAAGCGACCTTGCGGGAAACCGTCGCGCTGAAGATCTGGCGTGCCCACCTTGCGCACAAGCGCCGCGACACCGCCGGCGCTCGGAGCCAGCTGCAGGCCGCGCTTCTGTCGGCCTCGCGGCTGGGCTGTTTCGGCGTGCTTTCCGAGCAGCGGATCTTCCTTGCGCCGCTGCTGCGCGAGGCGCGCATTCGCCAGCATCTCGAAACCGCACCGGACATACGGGCAACCCTGTCGAAATACGCCGCGTCCATCTCGACGCCCAAGGCCAAGGCGCGCGCCGGGGGGCTGACCGAACGCGAGGCCCAACTCTTGCAGCTGATTGCCGGGGGCTACCCCAACAAGCGCATCTCGCAAGCGTTGAATATCGCGCAACCGACAGTGAAGTTTCACCTGTCCCGGCTCTACGCGAAGCTCGGAGCGAAGAAACGAAGCGAAGCTATCCAGGCGGCCAATGCACTTGGTTGGCTGTGATCGGGCAAGCGCGTTTTGGCGCCTCTGCGCGCAGCCTGCGGGCGCGTCATTGGTATCGTAACCCGCACCGACCTGATCGGTGGGTCAGGCGTTCCGAGCGGGGTGACGATGACGCAGGAGACAACTCGAAGCTTGAATTCTTCCATCATTCTTGACGATGCACTGAGGTGGACCCCATTTCCCGGACAGGTTTCGGCGCTGCCAAGCTTGGGTGGTGCTCATGCTGCCGCCTTGGGGCCGGGGCCCTGATGGGCCTCAACCGGTGTTCTTCCCCCGAGTGCCGAATGTGGGCGCTCGGTGTTGTAGAAGGTCATCCATTTGCCGATGCCTGCCCGGGCCGCTGACCCGGTTTCGAAGGCATGGAGACCTTCACCGTTGCGTCCATCAAGGGCTGCGTGAAGCGGGGGCTGGTGAACTGGCATCAATCGTATGACTATCCGTGTTGAAAATCTCGGGCCATCCGTGAAGCCGAAAGGCATCGTCCAGCGCCTCGATGCAGAATTCGGTGTCCATCGTGTTTGAGAGCCGCCAGGACAGCACCGGGCGCGTCGCCCATTCCATGATCGCCAGGAGCTAGAGGAGCCCGCGCCGCGTAATGTCTGCGCACCAGACTTGGTTGGGGCGCTCGATCTCGCCTTCCTTCGCGGCCGCCTCCGCCTCCGCCTTGCCGGAGAAGTTCCCGGACATGCCCTCGAGCGCCTGCCGCTTCCAGGTGTTGATCAGGGTCTGATGCACGCCGTGGTTTGCCACCAGTTCGGCGTCCGTCAGCTCGCCACGGATCGCCCCAAGCGCCCCCTTCGCCTTGAACTCGGCGCCGTAAGTCGTTCGTTTGCCAGCCACGCGGTTCTACCTCGCCATCGTTGGCGGCAAGCTTAGCAGGGTGTCCGGTTTTCGGGGACACCCTCATCCGATCGAAGACCCCGCCGACGCATCGAAGATTAAGCTTGCCAACGAAAGGGCATCCACACATGCCCTTCAAGGCGCGCGCGCATCCGCCATCTCGCGAAGATGCACGCCAAGCATCAAGAGCGCCGGCCAGAACATATAGGCCTCGATCTCGAGGTTCTCTCCAAAAGAGAGCAGGATCAGCGTCATCAGAATACCCAGCGGGAGGCGACCGCGCGGATGGCGGGTTGCGTCAGCGAGGACGACCACGAGATGTGCCACCAGCGGCACGAAAAGCGCGCCGAAACCCACCAGCCCCTTCACGAAGAGCAAACCGAACCAGGTGTGATGGCTGCCGATGGGCATGTATTCGACGAGATGCGGGCCCGGCTGCACGGTCCCGTGCCCAAACCATGGCGCCTCTTCCCGCCACCGCTCGAAGGCGATGCGTTGCAGCGCCTCGCGCACCCGTGTGCTGTCGGCGCGGGCGCCCTTGAAGGCCGCGACGCTCGCCTGGGCGCTCGTGAGGAGCCATGTGCCCAACACCGCAAGAGATGCAGTGGCGCCAGAGAGTGCCAGCCAGGCCGCACTGCGCAGAACCAGCGGCAGCATTCGGGGCCCGATCGTGCAGGCCACCAGCCCGACGAGACCCATCCGCGATTTCGAGGCGAGGATCATGAGCAGGCCGGCCCCGACCCCCGCCGCCATCCAGCCACGATGCCTTTCCTCGAGCGCAAAGAGCACCATGACCACGCCAAGCAGTGCCGCGAAGGGAGACCAAGGGAGATAGAACTGCCAGCGCGGTGTCCATGAGGCGGGATCATAGGTGAAGAAATAGACCGAAAAATACTCCGGCCCCGGCCCTCCGATGGCTTTCAGCGGTGAGGTGAAGATGCGTTCGGGCATGCCAATGTAAGGCGCGGCGAGCAGCACGGGCGCGAGCACGAGCGTCCAGAAACCGATGGCGCATTGTCCGCGGATCAAGACTTCGCGGCGGATCGGCAGCACGGCGCCCGCCAGGATGAAGAGCGCAACCAGCGCCCAGCCCTTGGCCCAGCCGATCGAGGACTTGATGGTCTGCTTGAGACCCAGCCCCCAGCCCAGGTGCCCGCCCCAGAGCGCGACCAGCATGACCAGCATGCCCGCGAGCCAGAGCCAGACCAAAGCCGGAACCGGCCCCGTTGCGCGCAGATCGGCGCGGATCGCCGGTCCCAGGTAGAGCGCCAGCACCGCCATGCCCGCGAAGGTCCAGCCCAGCACCGGACCGACCACGTAGAGCGCGCCCATCCCGTAGAACACCCATGTCATCACCATGACGCGCCAGGCCAGGGCCTCGGGCGGGGACATGGCGTCGGGCCGGCCCCGCCCGGTCACGGCGCACCAAGGGGACGGGCGAGGATGCGCCCGATCAGCGGACGGCGGATCCAGGCGAGAAACAACCCCAAGACCAGCATCATAGTCGCCGCCCCCCCGGCCGCGAGCGCCAACTTGCGGTTGGGCGAGGTCGGCCGGTCTGGCAACGAGGGGTTCTCCAGGACCTGCACCAGCGGGTAGGAGGCGTAAATGTCGGCCTTGCTGGATTGGCTGCGCGCGATGGCCGAGGCGAAAACCGCTTCGGCCACCGAGAAGTCCCGCTGCATGTCCTCGAGCCGCGCCGCGACGGGCGCCAGCTTGTTCAGACGCGCGGTCTCGGCATCGAGGCGGCGCGCCACCGTATCGCGTTCGGAGAGCAGACCCTCGCGCGCGGCCTCTTCGCGGACAAGCTCCGCGAGCAGCTCGGCCCGCGCTCCGGGCTGCGCGAGATCGAGCGCCGCCACCGCGTCAGCCGAGAGGCCGGTCAGGGCCATGGCGCGGGTGCGGGCCATGGTCCGCGCCGCGTCGAGCGCCGCGCGCGCGGCGGTCACCTCGGGGTGGCGCAGGCCATATCGAGCCCCGGCCTGCGCCAGCGCCGCGGTGTGCAATGCGATTTCGTCCAGCAGAGCCGTGTAGTCGGCATCGGCGTAGAGCTTGATGCTGACCGCTGCTTGCTCGGGCGCGATGCCCAGGCTGCGTGAGAGCGCGGCAACAGCCTCGGTCTTCTGCGCGACGTCCGAGGCGAGCCCGGCCAGATCTGAACGCAGATCATCCGCCGCCGCGACGAGCCGATCGTATTGCGCCGAGGACACCAAGCCGGTTTCAGCCTGGAGCGCGGCGATGGTCTGCCGTGTGTCGGCGACCGAGCCGCGATAGTCCTCGATGGCCGACAGCGCCCCGGCCTCGCGCACCGACAGCTCGTCAACGCGCAGCGCGTCAACCTCGGTGAAGAACGCTTGGCGCAGCGCCTCGGTGCGGTCACGCGCGTCTTCGGGGGTGGGACCCTTCATCTGCACCCGGATGAGCCCGGTTTGGTCCACAAGTTCGACCTTTGGCCGTCCGATGGCCCGCGGCTCTTCTCCCAGCGTGGTCGCCGCGGCATCGACGATGCGGTCGGCGCTGAGCAGGCGCTTGTAGGTTTCGGTCGGGCTGATCGCGTTCGAGGAGAATGCCGAATTGGCGTAGGAAGACGCCTGCCCGATGTCGGCGAGGTTCAGCGACGCCGCCGCGCCGGAGCCGGGCAGGATCAACGACATCTCGGAGCTGAAGCTGAGCGGCGCCTTCCTGAGGTAGGTTGTGATCGGGCCCCAGATCGCCACCGCCCCCAGCGACGCGAGGATCAGGTAGCGCGGCAGGCGGACGAGGTCGCTCGGTCGTCCGCCGCCGAAGATCCGCCCCAGCGAGAGCTCGCGTGGTGGCGTGCGCAGCAGGCCGGGGATGGGGGCGTGTCGGCGGGCGGACCCGCTGGCGGTGATGTCGGACATGGAGGCTCTCCTTCATCCGACAGTCTATCGCGCCATCCCCCCGGGGTCCCCTGCGCCGCCGGGTAGCAGAGCACCGTGAGGGCGAGGCCGCCTGGCTGATGGCATCGCCCCGCTATCCGAAGGGATCGCGACGCAGGACCCCTCAGGCGAGACCGACCTCCCGCGCGATCAGCGCGGCCTGGGTGCGGTTCGACGCGCCGATCTTGCGATAGAGCGTCTTCACGTGGAGCTTGATGGTCGGCTCCTGCAGATCGAGATCTCGGGCGATCTCCTTGTTCGACTTGCCTTCGGTCAGACCTTTGGCGACCTGCTGCTCGCGGCGCGACAGCTTCTCGGCCAGCGGGTGGAGTTCCCGCGTTTCGGGACCGCTCATGAACTCGAGGGGCGCGTAGACCTCGCCCATCGCCATGAATCGCACCGCGTTCACCAGCCGTCGCGCGGTCAGCGTCTTGGGGATGAAGCCACAGGCCCCCATTGCCAGCGCCTTCTCCGCCACCTCGCGCCGGGCCTCACCAGAAATCAGCGCCACCCGGGGCTGCTCCGGGCGGGCAAGCAGGCGCTCGAGGCCCGAAAGGCCGGCCATCTGCGGCATGTTGAAATCCAACAGGACGAGATCGAACGGTCCGTCCTTTTCGATCAACCTTTCCGCCTCGCCGAAACTCGCAGCAGTGACGACCGCGATGTCGCTGGCAGACTCTAGAAATATGACGAGCGTGTCCCTCAGAAGGTCATGATCGTCGGCAATCAATAGGCGCATGAAAACTCCCTAACCTCGGCAATGGTCTCTCCTCCGCGCCTTAAGATAGCGCGTAGACACGCAGGAGTTGCGAAAAAATGCATTTTTGATCCGCCAGAACAGACGACCTACCCGGTGGGACAGATTTTCGATACCCGCAGCGAGGCTTTCACCTGTCAGGCTCGATGGGTTCTCCCGACGCTCCGTTGAACCGAGTCGCTGCGTCGTCAACCTTTGGGTCAACAACGATTGACCCCTGGGAGAACGCCCGTGAAACACGCCGCCGACACCGAATTCCACGCACTGAATACGCAGAAAATTCAACTAGATGACTGTGCCCTGCCGACGCGCGAAGTGATCCGCCTGCCGCTTGTCGACGCCACCGCTCAAGCCACGATCGAGGCCATGCTGGCGCCCGGGCGGAGGACCGTCGCCTTTCTCAATGCGCATTGCGCGAACGTCATGGCGCGCAACACCTCCTACGCCGACGCGCTGCGCCAGGCGGACATGATCCTGCCCGATGGCATCGGCGTCGATCTGGCGGCGCGCATGACTGGCCAGCGACTCACGGCGAATCTCAATGGAACTGATTTCGTGCCGGCCCTGCTGCGCACGGCCCGACAGCGCGGTCTTTCGGTCTTCCTTTTCGGGGGCACCCCCGGCACCGCCGAGCGCGCGGCGGACCGTCTTTGCCGCGATCTGCCCGGCCTGCGCGTGGTCGGCACGCGGGACGGCTTCAGCGGCGCCGCCGACGAGACAGCCGCAATTGACGCCATCAACGCCTCCGGCGCCGACATCCTCATTGTCGCCATGGGCGTGCCGCGGCAGGATGTCTGGCTCGCGCGAAACGCGGAACGGCTCGCCCCGCGCATCCGGCTGGGTGTCGGCGCCCTGCTGGATTTTCTTGCAGGCAACGTCCGTCGCGCCCCTGTCGCGATCCGGCAGGCGCGCTGCGAGTGGGTCTGGCGGCTGGCCATCGAGCCGCGCCGCATGGCCGGTCGCTACCTGGTCGGCAACGCCACCTTCCTGGCCCGCGCCGCGCTGCATGCGCTCGGATCGGTCGAGCCGATCGCTCTGCGCAAGCGCCTGCTTGATCTGACCCTCGCCGGTCTGGCCGCGGTCGCGCTTTCGCCGCTGCTGCTGCTGGTCGTGCTGGCGATCCGGCTCGACAGCCCCGGCTCCGCGCTCTACCGGCAGACCCGCGTCGGCAAGGACGGCGTGCCCTTCTCGGTGCTGAAATTCCGCTCCATGCACACGGATGCCGAGGAGCGGCGCGCCGCGCTTCTGGCGCAATCGGACCGCGCGGGGATCTGCTTCAAATCCAGGAACGATCCCCGGGTGACCCGCGTCGGCCGCTTCCTGCGGCGCAGCTCGCTCGACGAATTGCCGCAGATTTTCAACGTCCTGCGGGGAGAAATGTCGCTCGTCGGCCCCCGCCCCGCGCTTCCCCAGGAGGTCGCCGTCTATCCCGCACAGGCACTTGGGCGCCTCAAGGTGAAGCCCGGCATAACCGGTCTCTGGCAGATCTCGGGCCGCGCCGACATTTCCTTCGACAAGATGATCGACATGGATCTCGCCTACGGCGCGAGCCGCTCCACCCTGCTTGACCTGATGATCATCTTCCTGACCTTCCGCACCGTGCTGTCCGGCCGCGGGGCTTACTGATCCTTTAGGATCCGCCCCGCCGCACCCCAGCGGACACGCGAACGGAAGAAAGACCCGGCGCCGCCCCCCGCGCCGGGTCTTTTCGAGTCTGGCCGTTGAAGAAGGACGGGCGCTCAGCGCCGACCACGATCAGCGCAGGAACGAGACCACCCCGACGATGCCGAGAAGCTTCGCCACCTCGGTGAGGTTGGTGACGGTGCTGTCGTAGCAGGCGATGGAATCGCCGGGCAGCAGGTAAGGGTCGTAGTCGTCGCGGTCGGCGCGGCGCAGCAAGTCCTCGATGTTGCGCTCGATCACAGCCGAGACCCCCGTCACCGGGTTGCGGCTGAACAGCACCGCCGAGCGATCGGCGCTGGTGGCGCGCGGCCCGCCGACGCAGTTGGTATCGACCACCGCCTGCATGTAGCGCGTGCCCCACGGCACCTCGCGCACCTCTCGCCCGACGGCGGATTGCGCATTGCTGCTGGCCGGCTGGGTGAGGTTCGACAGGTAGAGCGACACGCCCGGCGGGCTGATCGGCGAGGGCCGCATGAGGTCTTCCTGGAAGCACTGGCGGCTCGGCACGCGGATTTCGTCCCCGGTGACGAGCATCACGTCGACCACGTTCTCGCCCTCGAAGACACCGCGCATGTCGAGCTTGTAGAGCTGCCCGCCGCGCCGCAGTTCAATCGCCGAGATATCGGCATCGGGCCGCACGCCACCGGCGGCGCGCAGCGCGGCGGAGAGGTTGCGCGCCTCGGTCGAGGCACCCATGGCACTGATCCGCACGCCGTCGCGTTGGTCCGCCCCGAGTGCGCCGATCTCGATCCGGTGCGGCTCGAACACCGCGCCAGAAACGCCGACGCTGACCGGGGCGAGATCGAGAACCCTGACAGAGATGCGCGGCCTGTCACCGTAGAATTCCTCGGCGATGAGGGCGGCGGCGAGATGGTCCTCGATTTCGTCGACGGTGCGACCCTGCGCCGGGATCGCGTCGAGGAAGGGCAGCCGGATCGTGCCGTCGCGCGACACCTCGTAGGAGCCGTTGAAGGTCTCGTCCTGCTCGACCCTAATGTCGAGAAGATCGCCCCGCGTGAGCCGCTCGCCACGCAGCGAGGCCGCGGCGAGGCCGCTGCCCTTGCCGTCGCCGCCGCCGAGCGGGGCGCGGCACGACTGGGCATTGATCGCCGGGGAGCGGAGGAACTGGGCGTTAGCGCGACTGACCTCGGGCTCGCGCCACTGCGCCTGGTAATCGCGGCCCTCTGCCACCAATCCAAGATTGTCGGGCCTGTCGTAGCTGGCGCAGCCACTTGCCGCCATGAGCGCGAGTATCGAGGCTGCCTTTAGACTTGGCTGGAACACGCAAACTCTCCGTCGGAACTAAGGGGCCGGTAAGGTCCAAATCCAGTGTTAGGCAATCTCGTCGGGCGGATCCACGTTCCCGCTAGGGTTGACGCCATATCCCATCGGATTGACGGCTGTCCGTGGGCAGCATGCAACTGTCCGCCCGCGCAGGCGACGTAGCGGCACGCCATGCGGCAAGTTCGTGGAACCAGATACCAAAGGTTCCGCCAATGCCCTTGCCCCATGCCCTTCTCGCGCTCACCGGTGTTCCGCTCGTGCGGAACCTGCTGTCCTACGGCGCGTCGGAAGTTGCGGCGAAGGCCTCGCGCCTGCTGGTCGTCATCGCCGTGTCGCGCACCATGGAGGCCGAGGCCATCGGCCTCGCAGCGGCGGCGCTCGCGGCGGCGGATATCCTCAAGGCGCTGACCGAGAACGGCGTGGGGCAGCGCATCATCGCCGCGCCCGACCACCGACTTGAAGCCACCTGCGAGACCGCGCGGAGGATTTTCACGCTCTGGTGCACCGGGCTCTTCGGGCTGCAGCTGCTGGTCGCCGGTCTGGTCGTTGCGCTTGGCGGCAGCGTCTTTGTCGGTGGCCTGATCGCGCTGCTGGCGCTCGAGTACCTCTTCATGCCCGCCGGGCTCGTGCAGGCGGCCCTGGCCATGCGCGAGGGCAAGATGCGGCAGACCGCCGCCATCGCCGGCGGACAGGTGGTGGGAGCAAACCTCATGGCGGCGCTGCTGGCGCTGCTCTGGCCCGGCGCGCTGGCGCTGGTGCTGCCGCGCATCCTCGCCGCGCCGATCTGGCTGGTCTGCATGCGCCGCCTTCGGCCCTGGAGACCGGCGCACAGCACCATGGGCGCGCCAGTCTCCGAGTTCAGCCGCTTCGGAGCCGCAGTTCTGGGCATCGAGATCGTCAAGGCCCTGCGCATGCAGGCCGACAAGCTGCTCATCGGCCTTCTCATGGGGCCCGAGATGCTCGGCCTCTACTTCCTCGCCTTCAATGCCGGGCTCGGCCTTGCCTCGTCTTTCTCGGTGGCGCTTTCGGTGGTGATCTTCCCGCATCTCTGCCGCGCCACGGACCGGGCCGAGGCGCTGCGGCAGGGCATCCTGCTGAGCCTTGCGGTGATCGCCCCGGCCGTGGCGCTGCAGGCCGCGCTGGCCCCCGTCTACGTGCCGCTGCTCTTTGGAGCCGGATGGGAGGGCATCGCCGAAGTGGTGAGCATCCTGTGCCTTGCGGCCATCCCGATGAGCCTCTGGTCGGGCGCCGCCGGCTGGCTGCGCGCCGAGGGGCGCACCGGCGAGGAGCTGCGCGCGACCATGCTGCTCACCGGCGTGCTGCTTCTGAACACGGTCGTCATGTCGCCTTTCGGCCTGACCGCGCTGGCCTGGGGCTATCTCGCCACTGCCTGCCTCACCATGGGTGCGGCGTCCCTTCCCGCCCTCATTGCCGGCTTCGGCCCGCGCCCTCAAAGGAGCTGACCCATGCCCCGCTTCTCGATCATCGTGCCCTGCTATCAGGCCGCCAAGACCATTGCCGACACGCTCGCAAGCCTGCGCGCGCAGACGGTGACCGACTGGGAGGCGCTCTGCGTCGACGATGGTTCCACCGATGCGACCTACGCGCTGCTGCGCACCGCCGCCGTGGCTGACCCGCGTATCCGCGTGTTGGAGAACCCGGGCAAGGGCCCGTCGGACGCCCGCAACCATGGGGCCGCACAGGCATCCGGCGAACTCCTCGCCTTCTGCGACGCCGACGACCTCTGGGCAGCGGACAAGCTGGCCGCGCTGGAGGCCGCCTTTGCCGACCCGGCCTGCGATGGCGCCTTCGGCAGGGTCTCCTTCTTCGAGCGCCGGGCGGAGGATGCGCGCTCCGTCTCCAGCGTTCCCTCCGCGCCGCTGAGCATCCCGATGCTCCTGGGCGAGAACCCGGTCTGCACGATGTCCAACATCGCGCTTCGGGCAAGGGTGTTTGCCCAGAGCGGGGGACTGCGCCGCGAGATGGTCCACAACGAGGATCTCGACTGGCTGATCCGTCTCGTGGGCATCGGCGCGCGGATTGACCCCATCGACAGGGTCCTCGTGCACTATCGGGTCTCGCGAAGCGGGCTCTCTGCCGACATCGAGCGCATGCGCGCGGGCCGGGCCATAGCGCTGGAAAGCGCGGCACGCTTCGGCTTCCAGCCGGACGCGCAGGCCGAGGCGGTGCATCTGCGCTACCTCGCGCGCCGGGCGCTGCGCGTCGGTCTTGGTGGCACCACCGCGCTCGGCCTCGCGCTGCGGGGCCTCGCGCTTGCCCCGGCCCGCTTCCTGACCCCGATGCACCGCGGCTGCGGCACGCTCGCCGGTGCCTTGATCGCGCCCGCCCTGCCCGCGCCGATGCGCCGCGCCCTGTTTTCACGCTGAGACATACTCCGAGGAGCCGTTCCATGTCCCATGTTCGCCACGCCCCGCTCGCCCCGATCGCCTCTGTCGTCGTGCCCGCCTTCAACGCCGCGGCGACGCTGGAGCAGACGCTCGCAAGCCTCAGGCTGCAGACCTGCCAAGGGCTCGAGATCATCGTGGTGGACGATGGCTCGACCGACGACACGCCGATGATCGCCGAGGCTGTCCGCCGGCAGGACCCGCGCGTGCGGATCGTGAGCCAGGCGAACCGAGGCCTCGCCGGAGCGCGCAACAGCGGCATTGCCGCAGCCCGCGCAGGCTATATCGGCTTTTGCGATGCCGATGACCAATGGGCCCCCGGCAAGCTCGCCGCGCATGTCGCGCATCTGGAGGCGAACCCGCTCGTCGGCCTTTCGTTCAGCGGATCGCAGCTCATGGACGAGACCGGCGCGCTCATGCGGCGTGCTCAGAAGCCGCGGCTGACAGGCATTGGCGCGGCGCATGTGTTCAAGCGCAATCCAATCGGCAACGGCTCCGTGCCCGTGTTTCGTCGCACCGCGCTCGAGGATATCGCCTGGCGCCCCGAGGGTGAGCAGCAGCAGCGCGACTGGGTCTTTGACGAGACCTTCCGGCAGTCCGAAGATATCGAATGCTGGCTGCGCCTCGCGCTGAGCACCGACTGGGAGATAGAGGGCATCCCCGGCCTTCTGACACGCTACCGGATCACTTCGGGCGGTCTGAGCGCGGCGACCGATCGCCAGTTCGCGGCCTGGGAGCGTATGGTCGAGAAGCTGACACCGCTCGATCCGCAGTTTTTTGGCCGCCATGCACCCGCCGCGCGCGCCTACCAGCTTCGCTACCTCGCCCGGCGGGCGGTCAGCGACGGACGCGGTGCCGAGGCGCGGAGGCTGCTGCGCCGCGCGCTCGCAAGTTCGCCCCGGCCGTTGATCGAGGAACCGATCCGCTCGTGTGTCACCCTCGTCGCGGCGACTTTGGTCGACCGACCGCTGGGCCGCGCCCTGCACCGGGTGGCCACGCGGCCCGCCGCGGCCTGATGCCCTTGGCGCCAGGTCCCCACGAAAATACCAAGGAGCGAGCCCGATGAGCTTTTTCAGACCCCCTGCCCCGAGCGCGTCCCTTGATCGGAAGCGCGTGATCCACCTCGTCGACGACACCACGCCCGGCGGCGTCATGCGGTATCTCGATTTCCTGAAAAACGATGCTGCGCTCGCCGAGGCGGCAGAGCATATCCTGCGCCCGGTCAGTCGCGGCGAGATCGGTCGGCTGTCGCTGGACGCCGAGGTCATCGTCTCGCACCTCTCGGTGAACTGGCGGGCCTTGCCCAGCCTCATTGCGCTGCGCGCCCGCCACGCCTCGGCACGGATGATCCATGTCGAACACAGCTACACCGCGGCTTTCACCGCGTTGAATGTGCCCAGCCGGGGGCGTTTCTTCACGCTCCTGCGAAGCGCCTACGCTCTTTTCGACAAAGTGGTGGCGGTGAGTGCCGCGCAGGGCGAATGGCTGCGCGCGCGCGGCATCGTGCCATGGGACAGGCTCGAGATCATTCGCCCGGCTGTCGACCTCTCGGACTTTGCCTCTCTGCCAGCACCCCGCACGCGGCCGCGCGTGATCGGTGCCTTCGGGCGCCTCGACCGTCAGAAAGGTCTCGACACGCTGATCTTGGCCTTTCGCAAAATCCCCGGGCACGACAAGACCCTGCGCCTCTATGGCGCCGGCGCCGATCTCGCCATGCTGAAATCGCTCGCGGCCGGGGATGCGCGGATCGAATTCCCTGGCCATGTCGCGGTTCCGGCTCTGGCCATGGCCGAGGTCGACGTGGTGGCGATGCCCTCCCGCTGGGAGGCCTATGGCATCGCCGCGCTCGAAGCGCGTGTTGCCGGACGCCCCCTGGTCGCCACGAGCATCGATGGATTGCGCGACCACGCTGGCCCCGGGGTCACGCTGGTTCGGCCGGGCGCCGTGGACGAACTTTCGCAAGCGCTTCTAGAAAATGCGACCTCCAGCCAGACCTCTGATGAGCGCATCGCTCTCGCCGCCCTCTCAGAAACGGCAACGCGCGATGGCTGGCGCCGTCTGATCATGGAAGGTACCTGCTTGACCAGTGCTCGACTTGCTGAAGCTGAGATACCCTCCCTAAGCCGGGCAGCCGTGAATTGTGGCCCCCTTTGAGGCAATGGACCCTTGGCACCTTTGGGCATGTGATCAGGTGCGGTCGTGCAGCGGGCCTCAGGGGTGCGGACTTCTGTTCGCGCACCGAGGCCGGCAAATATGCCGTGCTTGAATGGGTGGACTGACTCAACAACCGCCACCTGCTGGAGTTGAGCGGGAACGTCCCGCCAGCGTGAGCAGAGGCAGATTTCCACGCCACTCTGGAATCTGAAGGCATCGCAGCGCAACAAGACGACATCAGCCTTCGGCATACTCGGAGCGGTTCACACGGCCCAGTCCCGGTTTCAGCAGCGGAGCCCGTCCAAGACGAGCCCCATAACCGCCGCGGTGTCTTTCCACCGCGGCAGCTTCTGGCCCAGCACGCGGGAACGACGGGCAAGTTCGTCCCGCGCCGCTTGGGACAGCAGCAGGGTCCGCAGGTGTCCGGCGAAGGCCGCGGGATCATCCGGAGCGGCCAGAAGCGCCGCCTGCCCGACGGTGCCGGGCACTGCGCCGGTATCGCAGCTCACGATCGGCAACCCGTGACAGAGCGCTTCGGCAAGCGCCATGCCATATCCCTCGTAACGCGTCGCGAGGGCGAAGATGCGCGCTTTGCGGTAGGCCTCAGCCAGCGCCGCGTCGGGCAGTTCTCCGGTCAGCGCGACCCGCGTCCCGAGCCCGTGCTCGGCGATCAGAAGGGCCAGCTCGTCGGCGACCGCCGCATCATGTATTTTGCCAACGATCGAGGCCGTCCACTCCAGATCGGCGACGCGCGCAAGTGCGCGGATCAGTACGTCATGCCCCTTGCGCCGCGCCAGCAGGCCGACCGAAAGAATGCGCGGGCCCGCCTCGACGCGCGTCAGATCGCGCGGCCCGTCATGTCCGGGGAGCGCCACGGTGATCCGCGCGGGGTCAGCGCCAAGACCGATGTATGTCTGTCGCGTGTGCGGGCTGGTGACGACGATCTCGGCCGCAAGCGAGAGGTTCGTTCTTTCCTGCGCCAGAAGATGCTGCGCAATATCCGCAGGCAGCCCCTGCTCCATCCCCATGGGATGATGCAGCATGGCCACCACGGGGCAGGTCAGACGGGCCAGCGCCTCGGGGGGCATCGCCGCGAAGACCAACCCGTCGAGGATGAGAGGCTGATCCGGCGGCAGGGCCTCCAGCACTTTCGACACCTCGCGGCGCAGCGCCGCGCTCTGTTCCGCCGCCGCCGCCCCTGCGGGCAGCGCGATGTGTGTCACTTGCCGGCCCACCGCCTGCAGTTCTTCCAACAGGCGGCGCTCGTAGATGAAGCCGCCGGTCTTCTGGCGGTGATCGCCGGGGATTGCAAAGGCGCAGGGTCTCATCGGACAAGCTGCTCGGCGCTGGTGCGGGCCAGAACCGCGCGCTCTAGTGCGGCCACCAGCGCATGGGCCAGCACCGCGGCCAGCCCGACGAGGGCGATGGCGCTCCAGAGCATGCCGTAATCCGAGGTCGAGGCCACCGTCGCCATGAGCGCGCCAATGCCGCGCCCCGTGGCCAGCCACTCGGCGGTGGTGACGGCGAGGATGGCGGCGGGGATGGCCATGCGCGCCGAGGCAAAGAAGGCTGGCAGCATGGCGGGAAGCTGCGCGCCAAGCAGCCGGCGCAGCGGGCTGGCGGCATAGACGTCGAAAAGGTCGAGCACCGCGCGGGGCGTTCGGGCGAGACCGTGCTGGCAGGCGATCAGCGTGGGAAAGAAGATCATCACCGCGACCACGGTGATGGTGCCCGCCGTGCCGCGCCCGAACGCCCAGACGATCAGCGGCCCCGTGGCGATGATCGGGATTGAGCGCAGCGCGATCGACAGCGGAAGCACCACCCGCGCGAGGCGCGGCAGAAGCGTCAGCAGCAGGGCCAGCCCCGCGCCCAGCCCCAGTCCCGCCAGATAGCCCGGCCCGGCCAGCGCCAGTGTCTCTCCGAGCGCCCCGAAGAGGCGCGCGCGCTGCGCCCCGGCACCGGCACCAGTGACCAGGTAGCTCCAGACATCCTCGGGGCGTTTTGCAAAGAAGCGCGGCACGCCGAAAAGCTCCATGCTGCCTTTCCAGATCAGCAGCGTCACGCCAAGCGCCAGCAGCGCCTGCGCGGGTGCGTCCCAGACTCGCCGGCCGCGCGCGACGGGCGGTGCCATGAGCACCTCGGGCGGAGCAAGGTCGAGACGTCGGCCAAGCGCGCCGACCGCCGCGAAGGCCAGCATGGAAACACCGGCCGCGATCACCGCGATGGCCCATGTCGCAGGCAGGTCGAGCGCCCGCAGCGCCCGCACTGTCAGCACGCCAAGCCCGCGCTCGGCGCCGGTGAACTCGCCGACCATCGCCCCGAGAAAGGCCGCCGGGGCGGCGATCTGCAGACCGGCAACGAGGTAAGGCAGCGCCGCGGGCAGCCGGACTTCGCGCAGCGCGATCATTCGTCCGCGTCCGTAGCTGCGCAGCAGGTCGAACCAGCCCTGCGGGGCGGCGCGCAGCCCCACGAGGACAGGCAGAAAGGTGGTGTAATAGACTGCCAGGGCCGCCAGCGTTACCTGCGGGCCGCTGCCCGGCCCGTAGAGCACGCGCAGGATCGGCCCCGTGGCCACGAGCGGCAGGCAAAAGACCAGCAGCGCCAACGTCGAAAGAAGCCGTTCGCCGCGCGGCAGCAGCACCGCCAGCAGCGCCAGCAGCACCCCGGCAAGATTGCCCCAGAAGAACCCAAGCGCCGCCGAGGCCAACGTGGTGCCCAGTGCCCGCCAGAGCAGCCCGGCGTTGTTGGCCGCATAGGCGACGATCTGACTCGGTGCCGCGATGATGAAACTGCCCGCGGTTGCGCGGGCGGCGCCCTCCCAGATCAGCAGGACCAGCAGCAGACCGAGCCCGCGCGGCAGCGGACGCGCCCGGCGCAGAGCGGTGCGGCCGCCGCGCAGGGCTCCTCGGCCTGCGCTCATTGCGCCGCGACACTTTCGGGGTATTGGTGGTCGCGCAGCGCATCCGTCACCTGCGTACAGAGCGCGCGAAACTCTCCCGAGGCCAGTGCTTCTGGACCGCGCGGCCGCGGCAGGCGCACCGGGATGTCTGCGGCGACGCGCGCCGGGCGCGGGGTCAGCACGATCACCCGGTCCGACAGGCGCACCGCCTCGGCCACCGAATGGGTCACCAGGACCGACGTCGCACCACGCGCTTCCCAGAGCGGCGGCAACTCGGCGTTGAGCCGGTCGCGGGTCAGCGCATCCACCGCCGCGAAAGGCTCGTCGAGCAGCAGGAGCTCGGGTTCTCCGGCCAGGGCGCGGGCGATGGCGGCGCGCTGGCGCATGCCGCCAGACAGTTCCGCCGGGCGGCGGCGCTCGAAGCCAGACAGCCCGACCAGCGTGATGAGCTCGGCGATCATCTCGGGGTCGCGCGGTTTGCGCGCCAACGCCCGCCCCAACGCAATATTGCTCTCGACCGTGCGCCATGGCAGGAGCGCCGCATCCTGAAAGGCGACGGCCAGACCGGCACGTTGGCGCAGCTCGTCGGGGCTCTCTGCACCGATGGTGATCCGTCCCTCGGATGGCCGCTCGAGCCCCGCGATCAGCCGCAGCAACGTCGACTTCCCGCACCCCGAGGGCCCCACCAGCGCGGTCATTTGCCCGCCGTCGAGAACGAGATCGACCTGCGCCACCGCCTCGACCGGTCGGCCCGCCCCCGCAAAGCTCTTGGCCACCCCGACAAGATGGATATCGGGGAAGCCCTCGGGAGACTGGCTCATTGGCCCACAGCGACCCGCGCGGTCGCGTGACGCGTCCTATCCATGCACCTCCTCCAGAATGGAGCGGTCCCAAAGATCGGGCGAGACGGGTTTGCCCAAAAGCGCCAGCGTCTCGACGTTGGCGGCGACGGTCTCGTCCGTGAACCAGCCGAACCCCTCCGCCTCAGTCAGCTCCGAGAACATCAGCGGCACCTGCCGCTCGGCCTGCAGCTTCTGCGTCGCGAGATCGAGACCTGCTTCGGGGAACATCTCGACGGTGAGCGCGGCGGCGGCTTCGGGATCGGCCTGGTAGTCCTGCCAGCCCATGACATCGCCCTTCATTAGCGCGACAAGCTGGTCACGGCGGTTGGCGAGGTTGTCCTCGGTGGCGATGTAGGTCTGCGAATGCACCGCGTAGCCGTGATCGGCGAGCAGCATGGTGACGCACTCCACGCCCTGCATCTCCATCGCCACGGGCAGGTCGGTGGCCCAGCACAGCAGGCAGTCCACTTGCCCCTGCACCAGCGGCGCGGCGTCGTATTGGGTCGGCACCACCTCGATCTCGTCGATCTTCACGCCGTTGATCTCGCAGAGCGCTTCCAGCACCGGGGTATTGGCCAGCGCCATGCCGATCTTCTTGCCGACCAGGTCGGCAGGGCTGTTAACCGGGTTGTCCGGCAGCGAGGCAATGGCGAAAGGGTTCTTCTGCATGGCCACGCCAATGATCTTGAATGGCGCACCCTGGTTCACCGCCGCAGCCGTGTAATCCGCCGCCGAGATGCCGATCAGCGCTGTGCCCGCGACCACCGGCGGCTCAACCGGCGCGTTTGGTCCGCCGGGCAGCAGCGAAACGTCGAGTCCCGCCTCGCTCCAGTAGCCGTTCTTGAGGGCGATATAGCTGCCGCCGAACTGCACCGAGTGCAGCCAAGACAGTTGCAGGGCGACGGGGTCCTGCGCGCTCGCGCGCCGCGGCGCCAGCAGCGTGGCTCCGGCCGCGGACAGCGCTCCCCCAAGAAAAAGGCGGCGTGTGGGTGTCAGAAAATGCATGGGACCCTCCCGGTTGGAAAAGAGACTAGCTTAATCAGGGGTTGAGGCAATGCCGACAGAGGTCCGTGGTGCCGTCTGCGGCGCGCGGCGCAGGAAAAAGGCCCCGGGCAGCGCCGCACACAGGCTGATGAGGCCGAAGGTGATACTGGCCGCCAACCCCGCCCCGGCGTCCAAGCCGGCAATCGGAAAGAGCGCCGCCGCCGCGCCCTCGCGCCAACCCCAGCCGGCGACAGAGGCCGGCAAAAGCATCGCGGCCAGGATCAGCGGCACGATGAGCGCGGCCTTGCCTATGGGCAGTTGGCTGCAGCTGGCGAGCGTGGCGGTGACGAAGGCGGCCACGGTCAGCACGGCGATCACGAGCGACAGCGCTGCCTGCGCGGGCCAGTCGTCCAGGAGTGCCGTGTGCGCGGCCCTGCGCCAGCCATGCGCCCGACCCCTGCGGCTGGCAAGCAGCAGGGCAAGCGCGCCCGGCAGCATGGCCAATGCCGCGGCGGGCAGCCAAAGGCTGGCCGAGAGCCCCGCGACCTGCGCCGGACGTTCTGACCCCGCGAGCAATAGAACAGCGCCCGAGAGAGCGACCATCGCCATGCCCGCCTGCCCCGCCGCGCGTTCCAGCACCACTGCCTGCGCGGCGCGGCTCAGCGGGCCGCTCCGGCGGCTGCGCGCGGCCCGCGCCGCGTCGCCAAGCACGCCTCCGGGCAGGGTCTGGTTGACAAATTGCGCCATGTAATACTCTCGCACCGCCTCGCTCCGCGGCAGCTCAAGCCCCAGGGCCTTGGCGGTCCGCTGCCAGCGCAGCGCCGACAACAGCGTGACCGCGTTGAGCAGCCCCAGCGTGGCCAGCCCCCAACCTGGCGCGAGGTCCAAGAGCCTCTGCAGAGCTTCGCGCCCTTCGGCAAGCCAGAGACAGAGCCCGATCAGCGCGAGCGGCAGACAAAGACGCAGCGCACTCATGATCCGTCTGCCCGCATCTCGGCGCCCGCTTTGCTGGTCGCGCGCAAGAACCGGTCTCGGAACGCGGCCATCGGCCAAACCCCCTGCGCGGCAGCGGGCTGCAACCCCTCTGCCCAGCCCCATTCATCGAAGAGGCGTAGCGTATCCGCCGGGCCGATGAGATGGATGGGCACATCCTTGCCGCCCGCCTGCGCAACGAATTCGGCGGGCTGATGGTCGCCGAGCAGGATAAGAAGCGGCGGTAGGCCGCGTGGCAGCGTTGCCCAAGAAAGCACCGTGCGCAGCGTATAATCGAGCGAGCGGCCATAGTGATCGCGGATGCGGTCCGGATCGGCCCAGACCTGCTTTGGGCTGGGTCCGAGAGTGGCCTCGGCGTCGAACACACTGCCATCGCCAACCTTTTCCCAGGGCACCATGTGCGGCACCGGCGTCCAGGGCGCATGGCTGGAGATCAGGGCGATCTCGGTCATCAGCGGCTCTTCATGATCGAGGGTCGCCCGGTCGAAAGCCGCCAGCGTGTACTGGTCGGGCATGGTCACCCAGTTGAAGGGCAGCCCGCGATAGCCGAGGTCGGCGGCGGCGCGGATCTCCTGAAACCCCATGGCCGGCCCCTCGGGCCAGTCCATCACGATCGCCGGGGCCACCGCCATCGTCCGGTAGCCCGAGCGCGCCGCGAGGGTGAACAGGGTCTGCCGCGCGCTCGCCAGAAAGGCGCGATAGCGCCGCTGGTCGCTGACCTGCACGCCCGCCGCGAGCGTCGCATGGGCCAGCCAGCTCTGG
Source organism: Alloyangia pacifica (assembly GCF_003111685.1). Lineage (NCBI taxonomy): Bacteria > Pseudomonadati > Pseudomonadota > Alphaproteobacteria > Rhodobacterales > Roseobacteraceae > Alloyangia > Alloyangia pacifica. The sequence continues at coordinate 176,713 of NZ_CP022191.1, forward strand.
CCGCCCTGCACCGGCGAGGCCAGCCAGCCGGAGCGCGCCGCCAGCCCGGCCTGCGCCAGCGCCGCCTCTCCGGCGTGCAGCGTGGCGAGATGGCGCGGCGCATAGAGCGGGTTGTCAAAGGCCGCGCGTCCGTAGCTTTCGGCATAGACGATCACCACCGGGCGCCCCGCGAGTTTCGACAGAAGATTGCCGCGGCGGGCCCAGGGATCCTCGGCGGCGGCGCGCTCGAACTCGGCCAATGCGGCGCGCGCGCGCGCGAAGCCCCGGATATGCTCGGCCGCCAGCCGCGCGGTGAACGCGCTGCCGGGCGGGCGCCAGCCCTGCCAGCCATTGAGCGCCGTGCGGATCTCGGCGGCGCAGAGCAGCGCGAACACCAGCGCGACCCCGCCCGCCAAGAGCCGCAGGCCGCCCAGGAGCCGACTGCCGCTGCGGGCCCACAACCGCAGCGCACGGTAGAGAAGGATCATCGCGCCGCCCAGCAGCAGCGCCAGCGCTGCGCCAATCGCCAGAGTGCCCGCCAGTCCCGCGCTGCCGCGCAGCAAATGCGCCGCGGCCGGCACAAGATGCATGTCCGCCAGCGGATCGAAGCCCCGACCGAAGGCGGCATAGGCGGAAAGATCGGCCAATTTGAGCATCGTGATCAGGGTGAGCGCCGCGGTGGCTGCGATTGCCAGCGGCCGGGCGTGCCCGCCAAGCGCCAGCATGCCCAGCAGCAGCACCGGCAATTCCAGCGGCACCATCGCCAACGCGGGCCAGTGCAAGGCATCCGGGTGGTTCGGCAGGACCAGGACAAGATCGACAAGCACCGCCGAGAGGAAAAGCGCCAGCCAGAGGCGGAGCGTCGCTGCCGTGCCGGGCCCGGTCACCGCCGCCTCGCCAGCCAGAGAACGTCGCGCGCGAAGGACCACACCAGCAGCGCCAGTGCCAGCAGCGCCGCGACCTCGGACCACGGCGGCACGGCCACCGGCGCGAGCAGCGTCGCCAGCACCGCGATCTGCACCACGCAAACCAACTTGCGGCGGACCCTCTGAGGCAATGGAGCGTTCAGCCACGGCCAGAGCATGCTCGCGGTCACGAAAAGGTAACGCAAGCTGCCCAGAAGCAGCACCCAGCCTCCCGCCGCGCCGCTGCGCCATGCGACCGCCGCGAGCAACAGGGCAAAGACGCTGTCGACCTCCATGTCGAACCGCGCGCCCCATGGTCCATCCAGTCCGCTTCGCCGGGCCAGCGGGCCGTCGACCCCATCGAGCGCCAAAGTGAGCAAGGCGAGGCAGAAGAAACCCCAGCCCGACGCGCCCTCGGTCAGCCCGGGGCGCGCCAAGGGCACAAGCATGAGCGCCGCCAGCGCCAGCCTGCCGAGGGTGAGCGCATTGGCACAGCCGAGCCGCGGCGCGGTCCAGTGCCGCAGCAGGAAGTGCCCCGAGATGCACGCCCCCAACCCAAAGCCCAGCACTGGCAGCAGCATCGCCGATCCGACCAGCCACCACGACAGCGCAAAGAGCGCGATCGCAAAGCCAGTGGCCAGCAGCACCAGGGACGCGAAAGGCGTCCTTGCGCCGCTCAGAGCCGGGGCGCGCTGCAGGTGGGGCGGCGGCAGATCCATTTCGAATGAAGTGCTGCCATGTCAGAGCCTGTCAAGCACCGCCCTTTACGTTGGGGCAGATACTCACTACGCTGTGACAGCTCAGAACCGGGAGGTCGGCGCATGGCAAGCCTGTCCCAGACAGGGCATTCCCCTCGCTATTCACGTGCGGCTCGGGTGCTGCACTGGCTGACGGTACTGCTCGTCTTCACCACCATCCCCGCGGGGCTGATCATGGTGCAGGAAGGGCTGCCCCGGGCGCAGCAAGACGCGCTCTTTCTCTTTCACAAGAACATCGGCCCGATCATCCTGTTGCTTGTCGCTTTGCGGCTCGCGCTGCGGCTGATCTTTCCACCGCCCCCGCTTCCCGCCACAGTACCGGCGCTGCAGGCGCTGGCGGCGAAGGGGGTGCACTGGCTGCTCTACATCGTGCTGGTGGCGATGGTGATCTCCGGCATCGTCCGGGTGCAGGCCGGCGGGTTCCCGATGGAACTCTGGGACCCGCTGCTCGGCGGAATGGTTGGCAAGGACGAGGCGCTGGCAAAATCCGCCAGCGGCTTTCATGAGCTGGCCAAGAGCGTGCTGATCGTGCTGATCGCCCTGCACATGGGCGCCGCCGCGCTACACGGGCTGGTAAAGCGCGACGGGGTGTTCAGCCGCATGTGGCCGCCCGCCTGATCTTTCAGCCTTCATCCCGCCATGCCTCTGCTTCGGCTGCAGCAAATAGGCTCGGACGCGGAAGGCACGGCTGTGAAACAGCTTGATGTGCGCGGCGCTGCCGACGCAGGGCGGACTGCCGTCCGGCGGCATCGGGCGGCGCAGGCCGCAACGAGACGCCGGGAAACCGCTCCTTCTCCGTGGCGACGAAAAGGCCGCAATCGAGAGGTCTGACGCTGCCCCTCTCTCTGGTTCAGAAGGTGCCGGTGCTCGGCGCCTGCGATGCAGACACCCGCGACAATCGTGCGCGCCCCGCCCTCGGCAGGTTATTCCGCGCTCTCACCCCCCGCGATCGACGTCTTCACGGCGGCCGCCATGTAATCGACGAAGAGTCTGATCTTCGGGTCCTGCAATTTCCGGTGCTGGAAGAGGCAACCGAGAGTCGAAGGCATCGGCGGCGTGTCGGGCAGCACCTCGATCAGCGCGCCGCTGCGCAGATGCTGCGCGACCTCGAGCCGCGGCCGGTTGACGATGCCATGGCCGTCCAGCGCCCAGCGGGTCAGCACGTCGCCGTCGTCAGCATCGAAGGGGCCCTCCACCTCGAGCCGCCGCAACCCCGTGGCGGTCCTTAGCTGCCAGAAATACTCCGGCGAACGGGGATACCGCAGAAGCAGGCAATTGTGCCGCCCCCCGAGCAGGTCCTCGGGCGCGGCGGGGATGCCGCGTTTTTCGAGATAGGCAGGCGCGGCGCAGAGCACGCGCGGGCAATCATGAATGTGCCGCAACTTGAGGTTTGAATCCTTCGGCACCCCGAGGAAGAAGGCCACGTCAAGCCGCTCGCCCATCATGTCTACCAGCCGGTCCGACAGGCGCATCTGCACCTGCACTTCGGGATATCTTTCTGTGAACTCGGGCACCAGCGGCGCGATGATGCGCCGCCCGATCCCCAGCGGCGCCGTCACCCGCAGCGCGCCGCGCGGCGTCTCGGAGAAATTTGCCACCACCGCTTCGGCCTCGTCCACTGAGGCCAGCACCGTGCGCGCCTGATCGTAGAACACGCGACCAACCTCGGTCGGGGTGATCGACCGGGTGGTGCGGTTGAAGAGCCGGACGCCGAGCCGACTTTCCAGTTCCTTGATCCGCTTGCTCGCCACCGCCGGTGTCAGCCGCAGATCGCGTCCGCCCGATGTGATGCTGCCCAGTTCGACCACTCGGACAAACACCCGCAGGCTCTCGATGTATTGCATGGTTCGGCTCCTCTGCCCCGGCATACTACGCGCCGCGACAGATCATTATCAACGATCTGTATAAAGTCCTTGGCGAAACCACGCGTATTCAGAGAGAGTGCCTTGCGCTAGCGTCGCCTCCGATCACCCAGCCACATGCTCAGCCACGGAGGGATGCATGACGCACCGAAGCGAGATCCGCTTTCTGCTCAACGGGAGGGCTGTGAGCCTGCAACAGGTTCCCGCCAGCCAGACCCTGCTCGACTTTCTGCGGATCGAGCGCCGCCTCACGGGCACCAAGGAAGGCTGCGCCGAGGGCGACTGCGGCGCCTGCACCGTGCTGGTCGGCCGCCTGCACGAGGGCGCGCTTCGCTACGAAGCGGTCAACGCCTGCATCCGCTTCACCGCCTCGCTCGACGGCTGCCATGTGGTGACGGTCGAACACCTCTCGGGCCGCGACGGTGCGCTGCACCCGGTGCAGCGGGCGATGGTCGAGCATCACGGCGCGCAATGCGGCTTCTGCACTCCGGGCATCATCATGTCGCTCTACGCGCTCTGGATGCAGACCCCGCAGCCGACCGAAACGCAGGTGGAAACCGCGCTTCAGGGCAACCTCTGCCGATGCACAGGCTACGCACCGATCATCCGCGCCGCCGTGGCGGCAAGCCAGTACGGCACGCCGGAGGCCGATCACCTCACGCTCGAGCGGGACCGCGTTACCGCCGAGCTGACAGCGCTGAAGGACGGGCGCCGCGTCGAGACCGGCCCCGACGACAACCGCGCCATCCTCCCCGCCGATCTTGATGATTTCGCCGCCGCCTATGCCGCGCACCCGCAGGCGACGGTGATCGCCGGATCCACCGATGTCGGTCTCTGGGTCACCAAGTTCCTGCGCCCGATATCGCCGGCGATCTTCATCGCCCATCTGCCCGAGCTGAAATCTGTCGAGGTCAGCCCGGAGGCGATCACCCTTGGATCTGGTGTCAGCTATTCCGAACTGCAGCCACTGATCGCCGAGCACCTGCCGCATCTTTCCGCGTACTGGGACCGCATCGCCGGCTGGCAGGTGCGCAACATGGGCACGATCGGCGGCAATATCGCCAATGGCTCGCCCATTGGCGACACACCCCCGGTGCTGATCGCGCTTGGCGCCGAGGTCACGCTGCGCCGCGGCGCCGCGCGCCGGAACCTGCCGCTGGAGGCGTTCTTCATCGACTACGGCAAGCAGGACCGCCGCCCTGGCGAGTTTGTCGAGAGCATCCGCATTCCCTTGCCGTCCCCCGCCACCCGCTGCGCCGCCTACAAGATCTCGAAACGCCGCGACGAGGACATCTCCGCCGTCGCCGCGGGACTCAGCGTGACGGTGAAAGGCGGGATGATCACCGACGCCCGCATCGCGCTTGGCGGCATGGCCGCGACGCCGAAACGCGCCGCAACCGCCGAGGCCGCGTTGCAGGGCCAGCCGTGGAGCGAGGCGACCTTTGCCGCTGCCGCGCGCGCCATGTCCGAGGATTTCGCCCCGCTCAGCGATTGGCGGGCCAGCGCAGACTACCGGATGCGTGTCGCGCAGAACCTGCTGCGGCGGTTTTTTCTCGAACAGGACGGTTTGCCCGTCCGCCTGAGCGCCTGAGGGAGGAAAATCATGAAACATCAGCCCAACATCCGCGGCGCGGTCCACGAGGACCGCCAGCACGACAGCGCGATCAAGCACGTCCAGGGCCTTGCCGAGTACACCGACGACATCGCCGAGCCGGTGGGCACGCTACATGCCTATCTCGGCGTGTCCACCGTCGCCCATGCCACGCTGAAGGGTCTCGACCTCTCGGAGGTGCGCGCCGCCCCCGGCGTCGTCGACGTGCTCACTGCCGCCGACATCCCCGGCCACAACGACATCAGCCCCACCGGGCGCGGCGACGAGCCAGTGTTCCCTACGGAACAGATCGAGTTTCACGGTCAGCCGCTGTTTGCAGTGATCGCCGAAACCCGCGATGCCGCCCGCCGCGCCGCCGCCTTGGCAAAGGTCACCGCAGACCCGCTGCCCCACGCTCTGGACCCGATCGCGGCGCAGGCGGCGGGCTATCCGCTCGTCACCGAGCCACTGAAGCTCGAGCGCGGCGAGGTCGAGAGCGCGATGGCTGCCGCGCCGCACCGCCTTCAGGGGCGGATCTCGGTCGGCGGGCAGGACCACATGTACCTCGAGGGCCAGATCGCCTTTGCCCTGCCGGGCGAGGACGAGGACGTGATGGTGCATTGCTCGACCCAGCATCCCAGCGAGGCGCAGCACATGGTGGCGCATGTGCTCGGCGTCCCAAGCAACGCCGTGGTGGTCAACGTACGGCGCATGGGCGGCGGCTTCGGCGGCAAGGAAAGCCAGATGAACCTCTTCGCCGTGGTCGCGGCCCTGGCCGCCAAGCGCCTGAACCGACCGGTGAAAATTCGCCCCGACCGCGATCAGGACATGACCGCCACCGGCAAGCGGCACGACTTCGTCATCGACTACGACGTGGCTTTCGACGGCGCGGGCCGCATTCGCGCGGTCGACGGCAGCTTCGCGGCCCGCTGCGGCTGGTCCTCGGACCTTTCCGGCCCGGTCACCGACCGCGCGCTCTTCCATGCCGACAATGCCTATTTCTATCCGCATGTCCGGCTGCAGAGCCGCCCGATGAAGACCAACACCGTCTCGAACACCGCCTTCCGCGGCTTCGGCGGGCCGCAGGGCGTCGTCGCTGCCGAGCGGATGATCGAGGAGATCGCCTATGCGCTCGGCAAGGACCCGCTGGAGGTGCGCAAGGCAAACTTCTACGGCGATGCTCACGACGGGCGGAACCTGACCCCCTACCATCAGGAGGTCACCGACAACATCATCGGCCGGGTCGTCTTGGAGTTGGAGGAAAGCTGCGCCTACCAGCAGCGCCGCCACGATATTCTTGGCTTCAACGCGCAGGGGGGCGTGCTGCGCAAGGGCATCGCGCTGACGCCGGTGAAGTTCGGCATCTCCTTCACCGCCACCCATTACAATCAGGCTGGCGCGCTGATCCACGTCTACTCGGACGGCTCGATCCATCTCAACCACGGCGGCACCGAGATGGGCCAGGGGCTCAACACCAAGGTGGCGCAGGTGGTGGCCGATGCCTTCCAGGTGGATTTTGAGCGCATCAAGATCACCCGCACCACCACCGAGAAGGTGCCCAACACGTCTGCCACCGCGGCCTCGTCGGGCTCGGACCTTAATGGCATGGCGGCGCTCGATGCCGCCGAGCAGATCAAGGCGCGGCTGGTGGAGTTCGCCGCGGGGCACTGGGGCGTGACGCCGGCAGAGGTGCGCTTCGTGCCGGGCCATGTGCAGGTGGGCGCGCAGCTTCTGCCGTGGGAGCAAGTGATCAAGGCCGCCTACATGGCGCGCGTGCACCTCTCTGCGGCTGGCTTTTACAAGACGCCCGACATCCACTGGGATCGCGCGGCAGGCAAGGGGCGCCCGTTCTATTACTACGCCTATGGCGCGTCCTGCTCGGAAGTGACCATCGACACGCTGACCGGTGAATACCGCGTCGAGCGCACCGACATCCTGCACGACGTGGGCCGTTCGCTGAACCCGGTACTCGACCGCGGCCAGATCGAGGGCGCCTTCGTCCAGGGCATGGGCTGGCTGACCACTGAAGAGCTCTGGTGGGACGACAAGGGCGCGCTGCGCACCCATGCGCCCTCGACCTACAAGATCCCGCTCGCCTCGGACCGTCCGCGCGTCTTCAACGTGAACCTCGCCGAGTGGTCGCAGAACCGCGAGCGCACCATCAAGCGCAGCAAGGCCGTGGGCGAGCCGCCCTTCATGCTGGGCATCTCGGTCTTCGAAGCGCTGTCGATGGCCGTGGCGAGCGTCGCCGACTACCGCGAATGCCCGCGCCTCGATGCCCCCGCGACCCCCGAGCGCGTGCTGCTGGCGGTCGAGCGGTTGGCGGGACGGTCATGAGCACGCTGGAAAACTTCCTCGCCGCGCCCGGCCCCATGGCCCGCCTGCGGCTGAGCCGGGTGCGCGGCTCCTCGCCGCGCGAGGCCGGCTGCGAGATGTATGTCTCCGAGGCGGCGCGTCACGGAACCATCGGCGGCGGCCAGCTCGAACACCGCGCCATCGCCGCCGCGCGGAGGATGCTGGCGCGGGGCGATCTCGCGGAGACGCTCGACCTACCACTTGGACCCGAAATCGGGCAGTGCTGCGGCGGCAGGGTAGAGGTCTCGCTCACCCGGATGGGCGCGCAGGATCGGCGCCTTGCGCTGGCACGTGCGGCGGAGGAGGCCGCGGCGCTGCCGATGGTGCAGATCCACGGCGCGGGCCATGTCGGCCGCGCGCTGGCCGAACTCATGCAGCACCTGCCCGTCCGCTGCCTGCTGGTGGACGAGCGCGCCGAGGAGCTGGCGCTCTGCGCCGCGAAGGTCGACACGGTGCTCAGCGCCCTGCCCGAGCTGGAGATCGCCATGGCCCCGGCGGGCAGCGCCTTCATCGTGCTGACACATGACCACGCGCTCGACTTTCTCTGCGCCTCCGCGGCGCTAAAGCGGCAGGATGCGCGCTATGTCGGGCTGATCGGCTCAGCCACGAAACGCGAGAAGTTCCGCCGCTTCGCGCGGGACGCGTGCGACGGCCTGTCCGATGAGGCCCTCACCTGCCCGATCGGCGCACAGGGCAGCCGCGACAAGCGCCCCGAGGTGATCGCCGCCTTTGTCGTGGCCGAGGTGCTCACCGCCCTCACCCTCCAGCAAGGCGCGGCGCGGCCCATGGCTTTCGCCGCAGAATAACCCCCGCGTCCGCCCGAAGAGGAGCGGGCGGCGCGGGACAACCGCAAGCAACCCGAGGAGATCCCACATGCGGGAAGGGAGTTATCACTACAGGCTGTTCTCACGCAGCGATTTCAGTGCTTTCTGGGCGCTGTTCACCGACAATCTGATCAACCTGATGGTGCTGGCCGGCGTCTGCCAGTTCGTCTTCGGGATGCCCGCCGAAATCGTCTATGGCCGCATCCTGCCCGGCGCGGCGGTGGCGATCCTGTCGGGCGTAGCGGCCTATGTGGTGCTGGCCAAGCGCGCCGCAGCACGGCATGGGCGCGATGTCACGGCCCTGCCCTACGGCATCTCGACGCCGGTGATGTTCGTCTATCTCTTCGGGGTCATCGGTCCGATCTACTGGGCCACCAACGATCCGATGCTGGCCTGGCAGGTCGGCATCGGCGCGGGCTTCATGGGCGGCATCGTCGCTGCCCTCGGTGCCATCGTCGGGCCCTGGCTGAAGCGGGTCACGCCGCGCGCCGGCATGCTCGGCACGCTCTGCGGCATCGCGCTGGTGTTCATCGGCACCGTGCCTTTGGCCACCATCTTCGAGCAGCCCTACATCGGCTTTGCCTCGATGATCATCATCCTCTGGGGGCTTGTCGGGCGGTTCCGCCTGCCATTCAACATTCCTGCGGGCCTGCTGGCGCTCATTGTCGGCACCGCCGTGGCGTTCAGCATCGGCGAGGCGCGGATCAGCTTCGAGGGCACCGGCTTCTATCCGCCGCTGCCCTATGTCGGAGACCTGATTGCGGGGATCAACCATCTCTTTGCCAACCCCGAGCTCTTCCTCGTGCTGGTGCCGGTGCAGATCTACAACTTCATCGAGACGATGAACAACGTCGAGAGCGCGGAAAGCGCCGGCGATCACTACCCGGTGGGCGTGTGCCAGATCACCGACGGGCTCGGCACGATGATCGGCGCGGTCTTCGGCTCGCCCTTCCCCACCACCGCCTATATCGGCCACCCGGCCTACAAGCGCATGGGTGCGCACGCGGGCTACATCATCGGTGTGGGTCTGGTCATTCCGCTGGCCGCCTTCCTCGGGTTGCTGGCCTTCCTCAACAACCTGATCCCCGAGGCCGCCGCCGCGCCGGTACTGGTCTTCGTGGCGCTGAGCCTGATCACCAACACCGCCCATTGCGTCAAACCTGCGCATATGGCCGCCGTCACCATCGCGATGATGCCGCATGTGTCGTCCTTCCTGATGATCAAATGGGGGGCGCTGATGGGCGCGCTGCAGGCCACCGGCGTGGAGGGCCTGCCGCAGCTGGGTGACGAGGCGCTGACCGCCGCGCTGCTGCAGCAGGGCGCGCATTTCGCGGGGCACCTGTCGCTGAGCCAGGGTGCGATCCTCACCGGGCTCATCTGGGGCGCGATCGTCGCGAGCGTGATCGACGGGCGGTTCCGCAATGCCGGGGGCTTTGCGCTCGCCGCCGCGCTCATGTCACTGGTGGGGATCATCCATGGCGCCAGCCTGCACTGGCCCGCGCTCGGCCCGGTGTCCGCCGGCTACCTGATGGCCGCCGCCTTCCTCTACATCTACCCGCTCTTCCACCGCGAAGGCGCGACGCAGAACCAGAACGTGGTGGTCGAGGAGCCGCCTGCCGCGCCCGCGGAGTGATCCGGGCAGAGCCATCCTCACCCCACCGGCGCGGGCCACGTCCCGGCCCGCGTCCCTATGCCCTCCCCCGCCAGATCCCCGGCCAGATCCCCGGCCAACTCCCCGAAAGGTGATCCGATGAAAACCGACCAAGTGCTCCTGCGCGGACGCATCCTCAGTTTCAACGCCGAGCCGCAGGGCCCCGACGACCATGCCGCCTACCGCTACATCGAGGACGGGGCGATCCTGATCGCGGGCGGGATGATCCGCGCCAGCGGCGCCTTCGACCAGCTTGCCCGACAGGCTCCGAGCGTGCCGGTGGTGGACCACCGCCCGCACCTGCTGATGCCCGGCTTCATCGACACCCACATCCATTACCCGCAGGTGCAGGTCATTGCCTCTTGGGGGGCGCAGCTGCTGGACTGGCTCAACAGCTACACCTTCCCCGAAGAGACCCGCTTTGCCGATCCCGCCCATGCCGGGGCCATGGCCGAGTGGCTGATCGCGCAGCTCTGCGCCCATGGCACCACCACGGCTGTGGCCTATGCTTCCGTCCACGAAGCCTCGGCCGAGGCCTTCTTTGCCGCTGCCGCGCGCCGCGACATGCGGATGATCGGCGGCAAGGTGATGATGGACCGCAACGCGCCCGAGGCGCTGCGTGACACGCCGCAATCGGGTTATGACGCCAGCAAGCGGCTGATCGCCCGCTGGCATGGCCGCGGCCGCGCCAGCTATGCCATCACCCCGCGCTTCGCCATCACCTCAAGCCCCGAGCAGATGGAAATGGCCGGCGCGCTCGTCGCCGAGCACCCCGAGTGTTTCCTGCAGACCCATCTCTCGGAGAACCGCGACGAGATCGCCTATACGCTCAGCCTCTACCCCGAAGCGCCGGACTATCTTGGCGTCTACGAGCGGTATGGCCTGCTTGGGCCCAAGACGCTGCTCGGCCATTCGATCCACCTCGAGCCCCGCGAGATCGACCTGCTGGCCGAGATCGGCGCCAAGCCCGTCTTCTGTCCGACCTCGAACCTCTTTCTTGGCAGCGGGCTCTTCGACGACGCCGGGTTGCGCGCGCGCGGCATTTGCAATGCCATCGCCACCGACGTCGGCGCGGGCACCAGCTACTCGATGCTGCAGACCCTGAACGAGGCCTACAAGGTGCTGCAGCTTCAGGGCCAAAAACTCCACCCGCTGCGTGCTTTCCACTGGATCACCCGTGGCAATGCCCTTGCGCTGGGACTCGAGGACAAGATCGGCACGCTGGAGCCGGGGACCGAAGCGGATATCGTGGTGCTCGACTCTTCGGCGACCGAGCCGATGGCCTTGCGCATGCAGCGGGCCGGGACTCTGAGCGAAGAGCTTTTCGTGCTTCAGATGCTTGGCGACGACCGCGCCGTGGCAGAGACCTATGTCGCGGGCGTGCCGCAGAAAAACGCAGCGGTCCGCGCTCCGCGACCCGAACTGCAGTCTGCCTGAACCCGCCCCTGCCACATCCGCCATCTCTGGCGAGATGAGACATCCATGGGCGCGCCTTTCGGCAAGTCCGAAAGGCGCGCCGCGATTATCCTTTTTTCCAAAAAGGACTTTTCGCCCCGCGCCCTGTCGCCCGCGCCGCCCGGAGCGCCCATACTTCCGGCAGTTCCCCTCCCATCGGAGCCCCAGATGACCCAGACCCCTTCCTACTACGCCCCCACCGGCGGCCACCCGCCGCAAACCCAGCTCTTGACCGACCGCGCGGTGTTCACCGATGCCTACGCGGTCATCCCCAAGGGCACGATGCGCGACATCGTCACCAGCTTCCTGCCGTTCTGGGAGGACACGCGTCTGTGGGTGCTGTCGCGCCCGCTCAGCGGTTTTGCCGAGACCTTCTCGCAGTACATTATGGAAGTGCAGCCGGGCGGCGGCTCGGACCATCCCGAGACCGACGCTGGCGCCGAGGGGGTGCTCTTTGTCGTCGGCGGCGAAGCTGTGCTGACCGTCGAAGGCGAGGCGCATGTTCTGCGCGAGGGCGGCTACGCCTTCCTGCCGCCCGCGACGCTTTGGAGCCTGCGCAACACGGGTGAAGACATCCTGCGCTTCCACTGGATCCGCAAGGCCTACGAGGCAGTGCCCGGCCTGCCCCATCCCGAGGTGATCATCGCCAACGAGCAGGACATCGCCCCCACCCCGATGCCCGGCACCGACGGCAAATGGGCCACCACCCGCTTTGTCGATCCGTCAGACCTGCGCCACGATATGCACGTCACGGTTGTGACCTTCGAACCCGGCGCGGTGATCCCCTTTGCCGAGACCCACGTGATGGAGCACGGGCTCTACGTGCTCGAAGGCAAGGCGGTCTACCGGCTCAACCAGGACTGGGTTGAGGTCGAGGCCGGAGATTACATGTGGCTCCGCGCCTTCTGCCCGCAGGCCTGCTACGCGGGCGGTCCGGGCCGGTTCCGCTACCTGCTCTACAAGGACGTCAACCGGCACATGGCGCTGCGTCCGTCGGGCGCGGCACAGCCGATGTCCGCGCACCGCAAGGTCAGCGCTCCGGCGGGCTGACCCCGCCGATCGCCGCCGTAAGCTCCCGGGCCGCGCGCATCACCGCGCGGCTCGTTTCGTCTGTGCTCTCCTCGCGTATACGGATCGTCGGGCCGGACACCGAAACGCCCGCCACCGCCTCGCCCGAGGCATCGAAGACCGCCGCCGCGATGCAGCGCATTCCCAGATTCTTTTCTTCTGCATCAATAGAATAGCCCCGCGTCCGGATCGCCGCGAGATCGGCGCGCAGTGCCTCCGGCTCGGCCAGCGTGTGCTCGGTGAAGCGCTCCATGTCCCGCGCCAACAGTTTCTCGAGCCTGTCCCCACCCATCTCCGCCAACAGCGCCTTGCCAATGCCAGAGGCATGCAGCGGCGACAGCGTGCCCGGCGGAAAGAACGCGCGGATGCTCTCATGTGTCTCGACCTGGCTGACGAAAAGCACCGACGCCTCGCGCACGATGCCGAGGTTGGCCGTCTCACCCGTGTCTTCCATCAACGTGCGCAGGATAGGTCGCGCCCGCTCTACGAGGCTGGTCCGGCGCAGGAAGCGTGCGCCGATGACAAAGGATTGCGGGCCGACGTGCCAGAGCTGCTCGGTGGGATCGAACTCGACCATCCGCCGGCCTTCGAGGGTGACGAGGATGCGGTAAACCGTGGCCGGGGATTGCTGCAGATCGCTCGCCAGTTCCGACAACGTGAGGCCTGGGCGGGCACTCAGGTAGTCCAGCACCTCCATCGCTCGGTCGAGCGACTTGATGGTGTTCTGCGCACTGTTGTCCTCCCATCCACGCGGCCGGCCGCGGGCACGGCGGGGGGTGATTTCGGCATCTTTAGGAGAATCCATAAAATCTCTTTCATTTACCTTGAAAGCGAAATTCACCATATGAAAAAATCAACCATCTGACAACGAATGGTTTTCCTGCTTGGCTCATTTCTGAAAAACGATTTCAAAAAAAATTCTCCGCGGGCCGCCCCCGGTTAGGGTCGTTTCCAGCGACCAGAGGAGGTGGCCATGAGCTTTCAGAACCCCGTTTTCATTCCGGGCCCGACCAACATCCCCGAGCGCCTGCGCAAGGCCTGCGATATGCCGACGATCGACCATCGCTCGCCGCTGTTCGGGCAGATCCTGCACCCGGCCCGCGATGGCGTGCGCAAGGTGCTTAAGAGCACGCGCGCCGAGGTGTTCATCTTTCCCTCGACCGGCACCGGGGGTTGGGAGACGGCGCTGAGCAACACGCTCTCGCCCGGCGACACCGTGCTGGCGGCGCGCAATGGCATGTTCAGCCACCGCTGGATCGACATGTGCCAGCGCCACGGGCTGAACGCCGAGGTCGTCGAGACGCCCTGGGGCGAGGGCCTGCCAGCGGAGCGCTACGCAGAGATCCTGGCTGCGGACAAACAGCATCGTATCAAGGCGGTTCTCGCCACCCACAACGAGACCGCCACCGGCGTGCGCTCGGACATCGCCGCGGTGCGCCGCGCGCTCGATGACGCGGGCCACCCGGCGCTGCTGTTTGTCGATGGCGTCAGCTCGATCGCCTCGATGGATTTTCGCTTTGACGAGTGGGGCGTCGACTGCGCCGTCACCGGCTCGCAGAAGGGCTTCATGCTGCCGCCGGGCCTTGCCATCGTCGGCTTCAGCGACAAGGCCATGGCGGCCACAAAGACCGCGAAGCTGCCGCGCACCTTCTTCGACGTGCAGGACATGGCGAAGGGTTATGCCAACAACGCCTACCCCTACACCCCCGCCGTCGGCCTGCTGAACGGGTTGAACGAGGCCTGCCGCCTGGTGCTGGACGAGGGGCTGGAGAACGTTTTTGCTCGCCATCACCGCATTGCGGAAGGCGTACGCTCGGCGGTCCGCGCCTGGGGCCTCGAACTTTGCGCCGCCTCGCCCGAGGTCTACTCGGACACGGTCAGCGCCATCCGCACGCCCGAGGGGTTCAACGCCACTGACATTGTCAGCCACGCCGCGCAGACCTATGGCGTCGCCTTCGGCACCGGGCTTGGCGAAGTTGCCGGCAAGGTGTTCCGCATCGGCCACCTCGGCAGCCTGACCGATGTGATGACCCTTTCCGGTCTCGCTTGCGCCGAGATGTGCATGAAGGACCTTGGGCTCGACATCACGCTCGGCTCGGGCGTCGCGGCGGCGCAGGAGTTCTACCGCGCCACCCCCGCGCTCGCCCGGAAGGAGGCCGCGTGATGAAGGATATCGCGCTGAGCATCCCCACCTATGACGACATGCTGGCGGCCCACGCCCGCATCGCGCCGCACATCCATCGCACCCCGGTGCTGACCTCGTCCTTCCTGAACGAGCTCACCGGCGCGCAGCTCTACTTCAAGTGCGAGAACTTCCAGAAGGCCGGCGCCTTCAAGGTGCGCGGCGCCTCCAACGCGGTCTTCAGCCTGACGGACGTCGAGGCGGCACGCGGCGTCTGCACCCACAGCTCGGGCAACCACGCGCTGTCGCTGAGCTATGCCGCCGGGCGGCGCGGCATCCCCTGTAATGTGGTGATGCCGCGGAGCGCGCCTCAGGCCAAGAAGGACGCCGTGCGCGGCTACGGCGGGATCATCACCGAATGCGAGCCCTCGACCAGTTCGCGCGAGGCGGTGTTTGCCGAAGTGCAGGCGGCTACGGGGGGCGATTTCGTCCACCCCTACAACGACCCCCGCGTCATCGCGGGTCAGGGCACCTGCTCGCGCGAGTTCATGGAACAGACGGACGGGCTCGACATGGTCGTGGCGCCGATCGGCGGCGGCGGCATGATCTCGGGCACCTGTCTCACGCTCTCCACGCTCGCCCCCGAAGTCCAGGTCATCGCCGCCGAGCCCGAGCAGGCCGATGACGCCTACCGCAGCTTCAAGGCCGGGCACATCATCGCCGATGACGCGCCCGAGACCGTGGCCGACGGGCTGAAGGTGCCGCTGAAGGATCTGACCTGGCACTTCGTCTCCAGCCACGTCAGCGACATCCTCACCGCCTCGGAAGAGGAAATCGTCGAGGCTATGAAGCTGATCTGGAAGCGCATGAAGATCGTGATGGAGCCATCGAGCGCCGTGCCGCTTGCCACAATCCTCAAGAACCGCGACCGTTTCGCCGGAAAGCGCGTCGGTCTCATCATCACCGGCGGCAATGTCGATCTCGACCGTCTGCCCTGGACCAAAGGAGCCTGAGCCATGAATGCACCCGTGACTTTCGACCAACTCGAGGTCGGCTTCGACGTTCCCGCCCTGCCGGGCATGGACGCGGCGGACATCCAGACACCCTGTCTCGTGCTCGATCTGGATGCGCTCGAGCGCAACATCCGCAAGATGGGCGACTACGCCCGCGCCCACAACATGCGCCACCGCGTGCACGGCAAGATGCACAAATCGGTGGACGTGGCCAAGCTGCAGATCCGGCTCGGCGGGGCCATTGGCGTCTGTTGCCAGAAGGTGTCGGAGGCCGAGGTTTTCGTGCGCGGCGGCATCAAGGATGTGCTGGTCTCGAACCAGGTGCGCGACCCGCGCAAGATCGACCGGCTGGCGCGGCTGCCGAAGCTCGGCGCGAAGATCATCGTCTGCGTCGACGACCTCGCCAATGTGGCCGAGCTAGCAGAGGCCGCGCAGCGCCATGGCACCACCATCGAGTGCTTTGTCGAGATCGACTGCGGCGCGGGCCGCTGCGGCGTGACCACCTCCGAGGCGGTTGTGCAGATCGCGCGTGCCATCGATGCCGCCCAGGGCCTCGAGTTCACCGGCATCCAAGCCTACCAGGGCGCCATGCAGCACCTCGACAGCTACGAGGCGCGGCGCGACAAGCTGAACGTTGCCATCGCGCAGGTGAAGGAGGCCGTCGCCGCGCTCGAGGCCGTGGGCCTGAAGCCCGATCTGGTCTCTGGCGGCGGCACCGGCAGCTACTACTTTGAGAGCAACTCCGGCGTCTACAACGAGCTTCAGTGCGGCTCCTACGCCTTCATGGATGCCGATTACGGCCGGATCCGTGACAAGGACGGCAACCGCATCGACGACGGCGAGTGGGAGAATGCCTTCTTCATCCTCACCCAGGTGATGAGCCACGCCAAGTCCGACAAGGCGATCTGCGACGCGGGCCTCAAGGCCCAGTCGATCGACAGTGGCCTGCCGGTGATCTACGGGCGCACCGACGTGGAATACGTCAAGTGCTCGGACGAGCACGGCGTGATCGCCGATCCCTCGGGCGTGCTGAAGGTCGGCGAGAAGCTGAAGCTGGTGCCCGGCCACTGCGACCCCACCGCCAATGTCCACGACTGGTACGTCGGCGTGCGCGGCGGCAAGGTCGAGACGCTCTGGCCGGTCTCGGCGCGCGGCAAGGCTTACTGAACCGCACCCCCCCTCATGCTCCGCGCGCCCGCTCACCCCGCGGGCGCGCCTTGCCCGCGCGTCCATAGTCCCGGCGCGCGGGCCTTTTTCACGAAAGGAGAGCCCCATGCTCATCGTTCCCGAACGCGAGATCGCCGACCTGATGACCCGCGAGGCCGCCTTTGCCGCGGTCGAGAAGGTGTTTGCCGCCATGGCCACCGGAGACGCCTACAACTTCCCCGTGGTCCGTGAAGCCATCGGCCACGAAGACGCGCTCTACGGCTTCAAGGGCGGCTTCGACCGCTCCGGCCTCACGTTGGGGCTGAAGGCTGGTGGCTACTGGCCCAACAACCTCGAAGAGCGTGGCCTCATCAACCACCAGTCCACCGTGTTCCTCTTCGATCCCGATACCGGCAGGGCAAAGGCCATGGTCGGGGGCAACCTGCTGACGGCGCTGCGGACCGCCGCCGCCTCCTCGGTGTCGATCCGCCACCTCGCGCGCGAGGACGCCCGGGTGATCGGCATGGTCGGCGCGGGACACCAGGCGACCTTCCAGCTGCGGGCCGCGCTCGAGCAGCGCGACTTCGACAAGGTGATCGGCTGGAACCTGCACCCCGAGATGCTGCCCAACCTCGAGAAGGTTGCCGCCGAGGCGGGCCTGCCCTTCGAGGCGGTCGAACTCGAGGGCATGCGCGAGGCAGATGTGATCATCTCGATCACCTCCTCCTTCGCGCCGATCCTTCTTGCCGAGCACGTCTCGCCGGGCTGCCACATCGCCTGCATGGGCACCGACACCAAGGGCAAGCAGGAGGCCGCGCCGGAGCTGCTGGCAAAGGCGACGGTGTTCACCGACGAAGTCGCGCAGTCGGTCTCGATCGGCGAGGCGCAACACGCGGTCACCGCAGGGCTGATCGGCGACGCCGACATCACCCAACTCGGCGCGGTGATCGGCGGCACACACATCGGGCGCAGCTCGGCCGAGGAGATCACCCTCTTCGACGGCACCGGCGTCGGCCTGCAGGATCTGGCCGTGGCCGCGGCTGTGGTCGATCTGGCCGTCGAGAAGGGCATCGCGATCGAGGTCGATTTCTGAGCCATCTTACTGCGGTGCACGGGCGGGGCGGAGGCGGCAAGCCTTCACCCTTTCTCTATTGTGGAATGCGGCCCCCGTGCCCACCCGGAAAAAGGCCGAAGGTCGCCCGGGGCTCTCTCAAAGGCAAACGGCGCGCCCCGAGCGGCGCGCCGCAGCTTCTGCGAAGGATGGATGGGGTCAGGCGCTCTCGCCGCGCGGCTCCTCTCCGCGATGGCCGGCCATGCCTCCCGAAACCTCTTCGGTGGATTCCTCGGCCAGCTCCTTCGGCAGCACGAGGTTGAGCACGATGGCGATCAGCGCTGCGGGCAGGATCCCCGAGGCGCCGAGGATGCGCAGCGTGTCGGGCAGGTGCTGCAGCGCATTGGGCGCGCCCGGCGCGACGTTCAGCACCTCGAGCTGCAGCCCGAGTCCGACAGAGAGCGCCACGGCGAAGATCACCATGTTGCGCCGCGTCCAGTCGACGTCGGACAGCATCGAGATACCCGAGGCGACGACCATGCCGAACATCACGATGACGCCGCCGCCCAGCACCTCGATCGGCACGGTGCGGATCACGCCGCCGACCTTCGGCACCAGCCCGCAGACGATCAGGAAGATCGCGCCGATGGTCACCACGTGGCGGCTCATCACGCCGGTCATGGCGATGAGCCCGACGTTCTGGCTGAACGAGGTGTTGGGCAGGCCGCCGAAGATCCCGGCGATCGCCGAGCCTACACCGTCGGCATAGGTGGCCCCGGCGATCTCGCGGTCGGTGGCCTCGCGCCCCGCGCCGCCCTTGGTGATGCCCGAAACGTCGCCGACGGTCTCGACCGCCGAGACGAAGGCCATCAGGCAAAAGCCGATGACCCCGGCGACCGTGAACTCGATGCCGTAGCGGAACGGCTGCGGCAGCGAGAAGGCGGCGGCGTTCTGCCACGAGCCGGCGATGGCGTCGAACGAAAGCAGCCCGGTGAAGATCGCGTAGACATAGCCCACGAGAATGCCCACCAGCACCGCCGAGATGCTGAGCATGCCGCGGGCGAAGAACTTCAGCCCCAGCGTCACCGCCAGCACCACCAGCGCCGTCGACCAGCTTGCCCAAGACCCGTACCTGGCGAGCCCGGCCTCCTTGGCCGGCACGCCGCCCGCCGCGTATTCGATGCCGACTTTGACCAGCGCGAGGCCGATCATCGTAACGACCAGGCCGGTCACCAGCGGCGGCAACGCAAAGCGGATGCGGCCGATCACCGTGCCAAGGAGCGCGTGGAAGAGGCCGCCCGCGAGGATGCCGCCGAACATGGCTGCCAGCCCGTCGACCCCCTTGCCCGCGACCAGCGGGATCATGATCGGGATGAAGGCAAAGCTTGTGCCCTGCACGATCGGAAGGCCCGCTCCGATCGGCCCCAGCGTGAGCGTCTGGAACAGCGTCGCCACCCCGGCAAAGAGCATGGACATCTGGATGAGATAAAGCAGTTCCGGGAAGTCGGGGCTGTTCGAGCCGAAGCCGAAACCCGCCGCGCCCGCGACGATGATCGCCGGGGTCACGTTCGAGACGAACATCGCCAGCACGTGCTGGATGCCGAGCGGGATGGCGCGGCTGAGCGCGGGGGTGAAGTTCGGATCGCGCAATTGCTCGGGCGTTCCGATGCGGTGGTCGGTCATGTCTTGGGGTGCTCCCTGCTGGGGCGCGGGGCCGGTCTTGCTGCCGGCGTCCTCACGCGGTGGCGTGAATGAGGTAAGGCTCTTCGAACCAGTGCTCCTCGAGGTTTGGCCCCGCGCCGATCCGGTCGATCACGGCGAAGAGCCCCGGCGCGCGCAGCGGGGTCAGCACCCCGTGCCACGTGCCGCGACGGAAATTGATCCCCTGTCCGGGGCGGGTGAGAAAGGCGCGGGGCGCTCCCGGCACGCCGCCCTCGTCGGGGGCGACAACCACGAGGAACGGATCATGGCTCATCGGCAGAAAGGCCTGGCTGCCCTGTGGGTGGCGCTCGACCATCTCGAGCCGCAAGGGCAGCGCGCGCGGCTCCGCCTTGAAGAGGCTGATCCCGGCGTGGCCATCCAGCATGTCGAGCGTCGCGCGGTCGTGGAAACGTCCGCACAGCCCCTGGTTGATGATCCGGTCAGGCGGTCCCTCCGCCTCCAGCACCTCGCCAAAGGGGGCAAAGGCGGCGGCGGCAAGAGGTTCGGCGACGATCCGGCTCATGCGCCGAGCTTGTCCATCAGGCGCAGCTCGGCAATGCGCTCGACCTGCCTGCACGCCTCTTCGAACTCGGTGGCGCGATCATTGCCGAGGCGGCGGCGGAAGGCCTCCATGATCGAGAGCTTGTCGTTGTCACGCACGGCAATGATGAAGGGAAAGCCGAATTTCGCGGTATAGGCCTCGTTGAGCCCGGTAAAGGCGTCGCGCTCGGCATCGGTCAGCGCATCGAGCCCCGCCCCCGCCTGCTCGGCGGTCGACTCCTCGGTGAGCCGCTTGGCCTGTGCCAGCTTGCCCGCCAGATCGGGGTGCGCGGTCAGCACGGCAAGCCGCTGTTCGTCGGAGGCCGCGCGGAAGACCCGCGCCAGCGCGGCATGAACGCCGCGCGCGGTGTCATGGGTCTGCCCGAGTTCCAGCGCATGGGCGCCCTCGGCGATCCAAGGGCTGTGCTCGAAGACGCCGCCGAAGGCCTCCACGAAGGCGCGGCGGTCCATCCGCGACGGGCGCGGGCCGGTCGGCGCGGGATGCTCCGTCGCCCAATGCTCGGCGATCTGCGCGCGGGTGGCGAACCAGACGCCCTCCTGCGCGGCCATGTGGGCCAGCACCCGCTTCAGCGCCGCCACCCGGCCCGGACGGCCGACGAGCCGGCAATGCAGGCCGATCGACAGCATCTTCGGCGCCCCCGCGAGGCCCTCCTCATAAAGCGTATCGAAACTGTCGCGCAGGTAGGCCTCGAACTGGTCGCCCGAATTGAACCCCTGCGGCGAAGCAAAGCGCATGTCATTGGCGTCGAGCGTATAGGGCACGATCAGCTGCTCCTTGCTGCCGACCTTCACCCAATAGGGCAGGTCGTCGGCGTAACTGTCGGCGATGTAGTCGAAATCCCCCTCCTCGGCGGCGAGACGCACGGTGTTCATCGAGCAGCGCCCGGTGTACCAGCCGCGCGGCGGCGCGCCGGTGACGAGGGTGTGCAGGCGGATCGCCTCGCGGATCTGCGCGCGCTCCTCTTCCTCGGGCATGTCCTTGTGCTCGACCCACTTGAGACCATGCGAGGCGATCTCCCAGCCGGCGCGCTGCATGGCAGACACCTGCTCTGGCGCACGGGCAAGCGCGGTGGCAACGCCGTAGACGGTGACGGGGAGGTCCTTCAGCAGCCGGTGCAGCCGCCAGAATCCGGCGCGGGCGCCGTATTCGTAGATCGACTCCATGTTCCAGTGACGCTGGCCCGGCCATGGCGCCGCGCCGACGATCTCGGACAGGAAGGCCTCGGAGGCGGCGTCGCCGTGCAGGATGTTGTTCTCGCCGCCTTCTTCGTAGTTCACCACGATCTGCACCGCGATCTTTGCGCCGTTCGGCCAGTTCGCGGCGGGCGGGGACTCGCCATATCCGGTCATGTCGCGGGGATAGCGGGGTGCGGTCAGCGGGCTCAGCAGCGTCATCTGGGACGGGCTCCTTCGGTGTTGCCTCCGGGTCATCCCTAAGGTGTAATCCGAATAATGCCGGATGATTTTCAATTTCCGTTTGAAGCTGCCTCAACAACCTTGCGTGGAGCCCGGCGCGCCCCTAGCGCCCGCTTTCCGTCGCGCGGTCCTCGGCCTGCCGGATTGCCGCGCCGACCCGGTCCGTGATGTAATCCATGAAGAGCCGCGTCTTGGGGTCCTGTCCCTTGCGATGGGTGAACAGGCAGGCCATTTGAATCGGCTCGGGCGGCGTGTCCTCGGCCACCGGGACCAACCGGCCGATGCGCAGGTATTCGGCCACTTCGAAGACCGGCTTCAGCGCGATCCCCTCGCCCGCCAGCGCCCAGTCGGTCAGCACGTCGCCGTCATCGGATTCGTAGCGTCCGGAGACGGCGAAGCGTTTCGGCCCCTCGGGCGTGCGCAGCCGCCACTGGAACTCGGTGGCGCCGGGAAAGCGCAGGTTGAGGCATTCGTGGCGGTGGGCGATCAGCGCCTCGCCCGAGGTCGGGTTGCCCCGCCGCGCGGTGTAGGAGGGCGCGGCGACGAGCACGCGCTGCACGTCGGCGATCTTGCGCATCCGCAGCGCGCTGTCCTCGGGCGTCCCGAGGAAGAACGCCAGATCGAGCCCCTCGGTTGTCAGGTCCACCTTGCGATCCGACAGGCGAAGGCGGATCTGCACATCCGGGTATTCCTTGAGGAACCCGGGCACATGGGGCGCGATCAGCCGCCTGCCGACGCCGAGAGGCGCCGCGACGTAGAGCGAGCCCTTCGGGTTGTCGGTGAGCTGGGCCACCTGCGCCTCGGCCATCTCCAGCACCTCGAGCACTTCGCGCGCCCCCCCGTAGAAGGCCCGACCCTGCTCGGTCGGGGCGAGGTTGCGCGTGGTGCGCTGGAAGAGCCGCACATTGAGATGCTCCTCGAGCTGCGAGATTCGCGCCGAAGTGACCGCCGGTGAGATTCTCAGGTCGCGGCCTGCGGCGGACATGCTGCCCAACTCGTAGACACGGACGAAGGTGCGGATATTGTCGAGATAGGACATTCTTCGGCAAAACTTGAAACTGCTTGGATGTTGCTGGAGATAGCAGAATAATTGCTCGCGGCCTAGAGTGCCGCAACAAACTGCATCAGGGAGAGACCGGCATGTATGATCTCGCGATCCTCTGGGATTGGCTCGGCTTTGCCGTGCGTTGGCTGCACGTGATCACCGCGATCGCCTGGATCGGCTCGTCCTTTTATTTCATCGCGCTCGACCTCGGCCTGCGCAAGGCGCCGCACCTGCCGGTCGGCGCGCATGGCGAGGAATGGCAGGTCCATGGCGGCGGGTTCTACCACGTGCAGAAGTACCTCGTGGCGCCCGAGGCGATGCCCGACCACCTGACCTGGTTCAAATGGGAGAGCTATGCCACCTGGCTCTCAGGCGCGGCGCTCTTGATGATCGTCTATTGGGCGGGCGGCGAGCTTTTCCTGATCGATCCCACCAAGGCCGACATCTCGCTCTTCCAGGGCATCGTGATCTCGGCGCTGTCGCTGACCCTCGGCTGGCTGGTCTACGACCGGCTCTGCAAGTCCAGGCTCGGCGAGACGCCGACGCTGCTGATGGTGCTGCTCTTCGGGATGCTGGTGGTGATGTCCTGGGGCTACACCCAGGTGTTCACCGGCCGCGCCGCGCTCTTGCACCTCGGCGCCTTCACCGCGACGATCATGACCGCCAACGTCTTCTTCATCATCATGCCGAACCAGCGCATCGTGGTGGACGACCTGAAGAACGGCCGCACCCCCGATCCCAAGTACGGCAAGATCGCCAAGCTGCGCTCGACGCACAACAACTACCTGACGCTGCCGGTCGTCTTTTTGATGCTGTCGAACCACTACCCGCTGGCCTTTGCCACCGAGACCGCCTGGATCATTCCCTGCCTGGTCTTCCTCATGGGGGTGACGATCCGGCATTTCTTCAACACGATGCACGCGCGCAAGAAGGCGCCCTACTGGACCTGGGCGGTGACCGCGCTGCTCTTCATCGCCATCGCCTGGCTCTCCACCGCGCCGATGCTGGATACCTACGAGGAGGCCGAGGCCCGGCCGCTCACCGCCGCCGAGCAGCGTTTCGCGGGGGCGGCGGGCTTCGAGGACGCCTATCACGCGGTGATCGGCAATTGCTCGATGTGCCATGCGCGCGAGCCCTCGTGGGACGGGCTGCACCACCCGCCCAAGGGCGTGGTGCTCGAGACCGAATCCGACGTCGCCCGCCACGCGCGGCTGATCTTCCTGCAGGCCGGCGCCAGCCACGCCATGCCACCGCCCAACGCCATCCAGATGGACCCGGCGGCGCGCCGCGAGATCGTCCAGTGGTACCGCGCCGCGACAAAAGGCTGAGCACGCGCCGGTCGAGACTTCCGCCTGTTGCGCAGGTGCGGCAGTGTGGGGCGTCCCGGTCTCGGACCGGGTCGTCTCGCCGGTGATCCGCCGCGCCCATCGCAAGGGGCATGCCGGCACCGTGCACCCGGTTGCCCTGGAGATCCCGACTTGAAGGTTCACATACTCGACGATTGGTACGACAACCTGCGGTGCCTGCCGTCTTTTTCCCTGCTCGACGGCCATGAGGTCACCGTCTGGACCGACCGCGCCCCCGATGCCGCCGCCCAGGCCGCGCGGCTGAAGGGCGCCGAGGCGGTGGTGCTGTTCCGCGACCGGACCACGATCAACGCCGAGCTGGCCGAAGCGCTCGATGGGGTGAAGCTGATTGCCATGCGCGGCCAGCATGGCCATGTGGATACCGACGCGCTGAGCCGTGCCGGCATCCTCTTTTGCTCGAAGATGAGCAAGGACGGCCCCTCGACCTCGACCGCCGAGCTGACCTTCGGGCTGATCATCGCGGCGCTGCGCCACCTGCCCGAGCAGATCGCCTCGGCCCTCGCGGGGGCTTGGCAGGGCCACGCGCCGCTGGGGCGCAACGTGGCGGGCAAGAGGCTGGGACTCTACGGCTACGGCGGCATCGCCAAGGTGGTGGCGGGGTATGCGCGTGCCTTCGGAATGGACGTGCAGGTCTGGGCCTCGGAGGCGAGCCGTGCCCGCGCCGCTGTCGATGGTTTGATCGTTCCCGAGGACCGCGAGGCCTTTTTTGCAAGCTCGGACGTGGTGTCGATCCACAAGCGCCTGCTGCCCGAGACCCGGGGCGAGGTCACCGAGGCCGACCTGATGGTGATGCGGCCGGACTCGGTGCTGGTGAACACCTCGCGCGCCAGCGTCATTGCGCCGGGTGCCCTGCTGGCCGCGCTCGAGGCGGGCCGCATCGGGCAGGCCGCGCTCGATGTCTTCCCCGCAGAGCCCGTCACCGATCCCGCCGATCCGCTGCTCTCGCACCCCCGGGTGATCCCGACGCCGCACGTGGGTTTCGTGACCTCCGAGGAGCTCGACAAGCAATTCGGCGAGATTTTCGAGCTGATCATTGCCTACGCCGAGGGCGCACCGATCGAGATGATCAATCCCGAGGTCTGGTCGCCCAGCCAGAGTTGAGCGCGAGGCGGGCCGGAACCTGGCGAGCAGCTCCGGTCATCGTCGATCGTGCGCGGGTGGTGCGCCAGCGCCGCGTGGCTGAGGGTCGGCGCCTCAACGCCGCGCTGGAAAGAGCCGTCATCGGCTTTGCCCCTGCAGGCCTCCTGCTCCAGATAGACGACCCGCACCCCTTGTTCTTCCCTGCAATAGTTGAGATCCTGCGGCACCTTACTGCAAGAGCAAACCTCC
This sequence comes from Alloyangia pacifica, assembly GCF_003111685.1. Classification (NCBI taxonomy): domain Bacteria; kingdom Pseudomonadati; phylum Pseudomonadota; class Alphaproteobacteria; order Rhodobacterales; family Roseobacteraceae; genus Alloyangia; species Alloyangia pacifica. The sequence goes on from NZ_CP022191.1 coordinate 201,912, forward strand.
CATGATCCCATCCCTGCTGCTGCCCGACGGCATGACCGAAGCGGTCTTTGCCCTGCTCATCGGCACGAGCTTCGCCGCCTCCTTCATCACCGTCGCCTTCGGCATCGGCGGCGGCGGTGTCCTCTTGGCGGTCATGGCGAGCCTGGTGCCCCCGGCGGCGCTGATCCCGACCCATGGCGTCATCCAGCTTGGCTCGAACTTCGGGCGCGCGGCGCTGACCTTCCGCCACATCCACTGGTCGGTGATCCCGGCCTTTGCACTCGGCTCGCTGATCGGCGCGGCGGCGGGCGGCGTCATCGCGGTGACCTTGCCGCCGTCGATCATGCAGATCGGTATCGGCGCCTTCGTGATCTACTCGGTCTTTGCCAAGCCGCCCAAGGGGCTGCGCGACTGGCCTGCCATCGTCGGCGCGGTGTCGAGCTTCCTGACCATGTTCTTCGGCGCAACCGGGCTCTTCGTTGCGACCTTCACCAAGTCGCAGGAGCTGCCCCGCCACTCCTATATCGCGACCCATGCGACGCTGATGACGGTGCAGCACGGGATCAAGACGCTGACCTTCGGCCTGCTCGGCTTCGCCTTCGCCCAATGGGGGGCGTTCGTCGTGGCGATGATCGCCGCCGGTCTGCTCGGAACGGTCTCGGGGAAGATGGTGCTCAACAGGATGAACGATCACCGCTTCCGTTTGGCGCTCGACACGATCCTGATCCTGCTGGCCCTGCGGCTCATCTATGCGGGTCTGCGGGATCTTCTGGGCTGAGGGCCGCTTGGCCACAGGCGCGCCCGGCGGCAATCAGATCTTGGAGCATCAGCGCAGCCGCTGACAAGTATGTGTTCGCGCGGGCAACAACCTAGACGCCGCGGATCACCTCCGGCGTCACCAGATTGCGCAGCGCGCGCGGCCGCGCTTCAAGCCTTCGGTCTTTGCGCCGCTCGCGGCCCACACGCTCAAGGAACTGGCGCCGAAGATGGAGCTGCCTCGGGCCGCAGCTCGCCGCCATTCGCAGATCTGCAAGGCCTGCTGCGGTGGCGAGGGCAATTGCGGCGGCTATCCCGACGAGTCACGGTGTGCGGTAGATTGCCAGCACAGGCGACTCTCCCTCGCGCACGCTTGCGCGGTACATGCCTTCGCAGTTGAAGGGCATCGCGATGCTGCCGTCCTGCGACACGGCGATCACCCCACCCGAACCATCGTGGTCATGCAGGTCATGCATCACCACATGGCTGGCGGCGTCCTCGAGCGTCTCGCCCAGGAACCTCATCCGCGCGGCGATCTCGCTGCCCGCCGTGTAGCGGATGAAAACCTCTCCATGCCCCGTGCCCGAGACCGCGCAGGTGGCATTCTCGGCGAAGGTTCCCGCCCCCGGCAGCGGCGTGTCGCCGACCCGGCCGGGCAGCTTGGCGGTCATCCCCCCGGTGGAGGTGGCCGCCGCGAGGTTGCCCGCGCGGTCGCGCGCCACCGCGCCGACCGTGCCGTGGCGGCGGGCCGGATCGTCGCTTTCCTCGCCGTTGCGGCGCATCTCCAGCGTCTCCTGCAGGGCGTCCCAGCGGGCCTGAGTGAAAAAGTACTCCGGCTCCTCGAAGGGCAGCCCGGCATCGCGCGCGACCTGCAGCGCGTTGGGCCCAATCAGCAGCACATGCGGCGTGCGCTCCATCACCGCGCGGGCAGCGCGCACCGGGTTGCGCGGGCCGCAGATCCCGGCCACGGCCCCGGCGCTGCGGTCGCGCCCGTCCATCACGCAGGCGTCCATCTCCTGCACACCTTCGGTGGTGAAGACCGCGCCGCGCCCGGCGTTGAACAGCGGCTCATCTTCGAACGCGCAGACCGCGGCGGTCACCGCATCCATCGCGCTGCCGCCGCTCCGCAGCACCGCCTCGCCCGCCTCGAGCGCGCGGGCCAGCCCGGCCTCGTAGGCGGCTTCCTTTTCGGGGGACATCTGAGACTTGAGGATGGTCCCGGCCCCGCCGTGGATCGCAAGCGAATAGGTGGTCATTTCGGTCCTTTCAGCCCGGCCTCTTCGGCGCAGTAGCGGGCGATCTCGCCATGGGTGGCAATCCAGCAATCGCCGGTCGCGGTGATATGCTCGAGCAGCTCTTCAAGAATGAAGATGCGCGAGCGGTAGCCGGTGATATGGGGGTGCATGGTGAGCAGGAACAGCCCGCCCTCGGCCCGCGCCCCGTCGAACTCGCGGCGGAAAATATCGAGCACGTCGGCCGGCGGCGTGTAGGGACGCTGCGCACCAAAGCGGTTCATCATGAAATAGACGGCGTCGTCGCGGATCCATTCCACCGGCAGCTCGACGATGCCCGTCGGCTCGCCCGCATCGAGGATCTCGAAGGGGTCGTCGTCATTGAACAGCGAGCTGTCATAGAGCAACCCGAGCTCGCGCGCGATCTTCAGCGTGACCTGCGAGTAGTCCCAGGACGGCGTGCGCATCCCGACCGGACGCGTTCCGGTGATCTTCTCCAGCGTGTCAGCAGAGCGCAGCATCAGGTCGCGCTCCGCCTCGGGCGGCACCTGCGTGTTGCGCTCGTGGATCCAGCCGTGCAGGCCGATCTCGTGGCCTTCCTGCGCCAGCATCCGCTGTTCCTCGGGGTGCAGAAGCGCCGCGACGGCGGGAACGAAGAAGCTTGCCTTCGCGTCGAAGCGGTCGAGCACCTGCTTGATCCGCGGGATGCCGCGGCGCGCGCCGTATTCACCCCAGCCGAGACGGGCGATCGAGGTGCCGCCATCGCGCAGCTCATTGGTCTCGTGGTCGCTGTCGAAGCTGAGCGCCACGGCGCAGCGCGCGCCGCCCGGCCAGCGGTCCGGCAGCAGGCTGCGCCCGGCGCGCACCTGCCCCACCAGCCCGCGCCACTGCGCCTCGTCCCATTCGTGCGGCTCGCTCATGCATGTCCTCCGTCCACAGACAGCACCTGTCCGCTGATCCATTCCGCCGCCTCCGAGGCCAGGAAGGTCACCGCCCCGGCGATATCCTCGGGCCGACCGAGCCGCCGCGTGTGAATGCCGCTCAGCACGGCTTTCTGGCGCTCGGGGCCGAAGGCCTCCCACTGTTTCTCGGTCGAGGGGTTCGACAGCACGAAGCCCGGCGCCACCGAGTTGACGGTGATCCCCTGCGGCCCCAGCTCCAGCGCCAGCTGCCGCGTCAGCCCGACGAGCGCGTGTTTCGCTGAGGCATAGGCCTGAATGCCGGTGAGGCTGGGCCGCAGCCCCGCGCCCGACGAGATGGTGACGATCCGCCCGCTCCCGCGCGCCTTCATCCCCGGCGCCACTGCCTGCGCGCACCACATGGCGGCATCGACGTTGGCGCGGAAGATGGCGTACCAGTCGTCCTCGGCGATCTCCTCGATCGGGCGGCCCACCTGCCCGCGCACCCCGCCAGCGGAGGTGACCAGAACGTCGATCCGGCCATGGCGCGCCAGAACCTCAGCAATGGCGGCAGCGGCGCTCTCGCGGCTGCCGAGATCGGCGGCGTGCAGGCTCATGCCCTCTGCGCCGAGCGTCGCCATGCCGTCCATATCGATGTCGAGCCCCGCGACCCGTGCGCCCGAGTCGGCGAAGCGCCGCGCGATGGCCGCCCCGATGCCCTGCGCCGCCCCGGTGACCGCCACGACCTTGCCCTCGAAACTCAGACGCATAGCGGCAGCATCTCCGTCACCAGATCGGCGGACTGCGCGCGCCGGCCTTCCTCGATGTCATGGATCAGCTCGACCATCCGCGCCAGCGCCGGCACCTCGATGCCATGCGTTTGGCCGAGCCCGACCATCACCCCGATCTGCGCGTCCACCTCGGTGCGGCGCTTGCGCACGGCGAGGTCGCGCCAGATTCCGGAATGGGTTTTCGCCGTCTTTCGGTTGTGCGCGACCAACTTGTCCATCGAGACGTCGATCGCCGCGCGGTCCCCGGCACGAAAGGCCTCGGGGTCGAAGCCGTTGAAACCCAGCGGCGTGACCCCTTCGGCGGCGGCCAGCGTCATCACCTCGCGGCCGAGCTGCGCGTAGACCGCGCGATGCTCGGGTCGGGCCATGGCGTCGGACATGCTGTCGGGCGTCAGCGCGGTGCAGAAGAGCAGCGCACCATAGCCCATCTTGCCCCAGAGATAGCCCCAGATGTTGTCGGTCAGCACCGCCTCGGGCTCGAGGATCGACAGCAGCGCATGGACCTCGCGCGCGCGGTCGGTGACCTGCCCGTCAAGCTCGCCCACCGCCACCGCGGCGCGGTTGCCGAAGAGGACAACCCCCGGCTCCAGCCAGTCGGCGCCGTAGTTGACGAAACAGCCGACGGTATTTTCCGCACCGACCCGCGCCGCGATGACCCGCTCGTTGAGCCCGTTCTGCGCCGAGACCACGTAGCCACCCGGCGCCAGATGCGGCAGCAGCATTTCCAGCGCCGCCTCGGTGACATGCGCCTTCACCGCGAGGATGACGACGTCATAGATGCCGGTCAGCTCTTCCGGGGTGCTGGCGGGCAGCACCTGGGTGAACTCTTCGACCGGCCCTTCGATGCGCAGCCCGGACGTGCGCATGGCTTCGACGTGCTCGGGCACGATGTCGACCATGTGCACCGCCCGCCCGGCGCGGGCGAGATAGGCACCGAGGATGCCCCCGATCGCCCCCGCGCCCCAGATCAGGATCGGACGCGCGCTCATGCCCAGTCCCCGTCGAGCAGTGCGCGGGTCTCTTCCACGGCCACGCCCCAGAGCCGGTCGGTCTCGGCGTCGGGCTTCTGGTAGACGCCGCCGTAGTTGCCATCGCCGATCAGCGCGCGCACCCCGGCGGCGTCGCGATCGCGCAGCCGCTCGAAGGGCACGAAGGGCTTCTGCTCATCCGGCAGCGCGCGGCCCGGCAGCCGCGTCCAGGGGAAGTTCTCCATCCAGCTCGCGTGGCTGGCCACCGGGTCGATCTCCTGCACGCAGGCCCAGGTCTTCGGCGCGCGCCACCAGTCGTGAAACCGGCAACGGGCGCCCGGGTTGGCCTGCATCCACTCCATGGTGACCGGCTGCACCGGGCTGTTGCCGCCGTGACCGTTGACGATGAGGATGCGGCGGAAGCCGGTGGCGTAGAGACTGTCGAGGATGTCCCGAACCACGGCGGCATAGGTCGCGAGCTTCAGCGTCACGCTGCCGGGAAAGCCCATGAAGTAGGGGGTGAGCCCGTAGGCCAGCGCCGGGAAGACCGGCACGCCGAGCGGCTCGGCGGCATCGGCGGCGACTTTCTCCGACAAAATCGAGTCGACCGAGAGGCTCAGGTAGGCGTGCTGCTCGGTGCTGCCGAGCGGCAGCACGCAGCGGTCGTCGGTCTCGAGGTACTTCTCGATCTCGAACCAGTTGCTTTCCGAAATCCTCACGTCAGTCTTCCTTCTTGCTGGTCAGTCGCAGGCGATGGTCCTCAATGGCCGGCAGAAGCTCGGTCCGGATCGACTGGTTGTCGGGGGTGTGGCGATATTCAAAGCCGGTTTGGCCCGGCCGCAGGTTGTCGCGCAGGTAATCGGTGCCGGTGGCGTAGACGAGCACATCGGCCTCGGCGATCAGCGCCTCGGCGCCCGGCTCGCCGCGCACTGCCATCGAGACGTCCGACACATGCGGCGCAAAGCGCCGGATGCCCGCCTTCATGATAGTGACGAACTCGGGGAAGTAGGAATAGCCGACCACCCGCGCTTCCGTGGGCAGCGAGGCCAGAGACACCCGCGTCGCCTCGTCCGGGATCAGCGTCAGCCCGTAGACCGCGACGCCGGGAAACAGCTCGCGCGCCGCGCCGAGAAGGGTGCGCGGGGCCACCACCAGATCGATATCCTGCGGCGGCGCCCCGCGAAGTTCGGAGAGCACGCCCGGCACGATCTCGTCGCCTTCCGCCAGGCGCGGGCGCAGCGCGGCGGCATAGGCCTCGGTCGCATCGTGGAAGTTGCCGAGCATCATCATGCGCAGCGCCCGGCGCTTGCGGGACTGCGCGGTCGAGACCCGCGTAGCCAGGTCGTCGGCGCTGAAGCCGCATTGCTTGCCCACCCGGATCAGCTCGGCGACAAGCTCGTCGAGCTTGCGCAGCTGCGTGGCGCAGGTGACCGCCGCCCCGGCAGACACGAAGGTGCCCGAGCCCACCCGTCCCTCCAAGTGCCCACCCTCCTGCAGCGTCGCGTAGACCGTGCTGACGGTGACCGGCGAGATACCGAGCCGCGCGGCCATCACCCGCACCGAGGGAAGTCGCGCCCCGGCGGGAAGCTCGCCCGAGGCGATTCCGAATTCCAGCGCCCCACGCAGCTGGACAGAGACCTGTACCGACGACTCGCGGTCGATCGCCTCGGCGATGCGGTTCAGGGATTGATCAAGTTGGGCCTGTTTCTTGCTCATTTCGTCACATTGCATTTAAACACTTTAACTGCCAAGTGTTATGTTTTTCCCTGCACATTATTTATGCAGCTAATCTGTTCGTAGCTATCCGTATCAACATTTTCTTGACCGTATCAATAACTCACCTCAGTGTATCAACATCAAATAACACAACAAGGGAGTTTCAAGATGACACGAGCGACACTCAAGTCCGCCGTCGCGGCTTTGGCCCTGCTGGGCACGGCCCCGATGGTTATGGCCGATGATCTGGTGATCGGCCTGCGCGCCGGTCCCGATTCCATCGACCCGCATTGGTCCACCCTCGGCAGCCAGGCCGAGGCCCTGCGCCACATCTATGACACGCTCGTCGATGTGGATGACAACCTGCAGCTCAAGCCCGGCCTCGCCCTGTCCTGGGAACCCGTCGATGACACCACCTGGGACTTCAAGCTGCGCGAAGGCGTGAAATTCCACGACGGCAGCGACTTCACCGCCGAGGACGCGAAATTCTCGATCGAGCGAATCCCCGAGGTCACCGGCCCGATGTCGATGACGCTCTACACAAAGTATGTGGACAGCGTCGAAGTGGTCGACGACTACACGCTGCGCGTCCACACCAAGGGCATCGCCCCGGCCCTGCCGAACGACTTCACCCGCCTCTTCGTCGTTCCCTCCGAGACCGGCATGGAGGCGCGCAACGAAGAGTTCAACTCGGGCGCCAAGGCGATCGGCACCGGCCCTTACACCTTTGTCTCCTGGCAGCCCAAGGGCGATCTCGTGCTCGAGAAGTTCGACGGCTACTGGGCCGACACCCCGGCCTGGGACAAGGTCATTCGCAAGGAGATCCCGGACGATGCCGCCCGCGTCGCCGCGCTGCGCTCGGGCGAGGTCGACATGATCAACTACGTGCCCGCCTCCGACTACCTGGCGATGAAGAATGATTCCGGCCTCGAGACCTTCATCTCGGACTCGGTCTACATCCTCAACGTGCAGCCCTCGGTCGTTGACGAAGAGCCGCAGCCGATCACGCTCAACGGCGCGCCGGTCGACGGCAACCCGCTGCAGGATGTGCGCGTGCGCAAGGCGCTGGACCTCGCGATCAACCGCGACGTGCTGGTCAATGTCGTCCTCGAAGGCCTCGGCACCCCCGCCAACCAGCTTATGCCCGAGGGCTTCTTCGGCTATTCCGACGAGATCGGCGCGCGTGAATACGACATCGAGCAGGCCAAGGCGCTGCTGGCAGAAGCCGGCTATCCCGACGGGTTCGAGATCGACTTCACCTGCACCAACAACCGTGTCCCGGGTGACGCGGTGGTCTGCGAGGCGCTGGCCCAGATGTGGTCGCGGCTCGGGCTGAAGGTGAAGGCGCAGGCGCTCAACGGCACCGTCTTCTTCCCTGCCGCGGCGCGCAAGGAATACACCATGGCCATGTCCGCCTGGGGCACGTTGACCGGCGAGGCCGCCTACACCTACGGCGCCCTGACCCACACCCCGGACGAGGAGAAGGGCTTCGGCAACTTCAACCGCACCGGCTATTCGAACCCCGAGTTCGACAAGGTCTTCGACGAGGGCGCGCAGACGCTCGACCCGGAGGCACGCCGCAAGCTCTACGAGAAGGCGTCCTACATCGCGATGGAAGACCGGGCGCTGATCCCGACGGTCATCCTGCAGACGGTCTGGGCGGCGGATGCTTCCTCTCTGGAGTTCACGCCGCGCGTCGATCAGGAGACCCGCGCCTACGAAATCTGGCCGGCCAAGTGATCCGGACGCTCCGCTGATAGAGGGGGCGCCTGCCCGGGCGCCCCTACCTGCAACCGCGCGGCGGGCCGCTTCCGCTGCGCGCCGTCACCGACAAGAGGCCCCAATGCTAGGATATCTCGCCAGGCGTCTCGCCCAGGCCGTGGTCGTGGTCTTCGCCATGTCGATCATCGTGTTCGTCGGCGTCTACGCCATCGGCAACCCGATCGACGTGCTGATCGACCCCGGCGCGACGCAGGAGATCCGCGCCAAGCTGATCGCCCAGTACGGGCTCGACCAGCCGCTCTGGCGGCAGTATTTCACCTTCCTTTCGAACGTCGCCCAGGGCGATCTCGGCACCTCGATGGTCTACAACATCCCGGTGGTCGATCTGGTCTTCTCGCGCCTGCCCGCGACGCTGGAGCTGGTCTTCGTCTCGGTCTGCATCGCGACCTTCATCGGCATCCCGGCGGGGCTCTACGCGGGTTACAAGCCCGGGAGCCTCGGAGCCCGCGCGATCATGGCGCTGTCGGTTCTGGGCTTTTCCGTGCCGACCTTCTGGATCGGCATGCTGCTGATCATGGCCTTCGCGGTAAATCTCGGCTGGCTGCCCTCTGGTGGACGCGGCGATGTCGGCAGCCTCTTCGGCATCCCCACCTCGCTGGCCACCGCCGACGGCTGGAGCCATGTCATCATGCCGGCGCTGAACCTGTCGCTCTTCAAGATGGGCCTGCTGATCCGCCTCACCCGCGCCGGCATGGTCGAGGCCATGCAGACCGACTACGTGAAATTCGCCCGGGCGCAGGGGCTGCCCGACCGGCAGATCGTCTTCAGCCACGTGCTGCGCAATATTTCCATCCCGATCGTCACGGTCTTCGGCCTCGAGCTCGGCTCGACCCTCGCCTTCGCCGTGGTCACCGAGAGCGTCTTTACCTGGCCCGGCGTCGGCAAGCTGATCATCGACTCGATCCTGCAGCTCGACCGGCCGGTAATGGTCACCTACCTGGTGCTGGTGGTGATCCTCTTCGTGCTGATCAACCTGGTGGTCGATCTCGTCTACGCCCGGCTCGACCCGCGCGTGCGCCTGAAGGGGAAAGCCTGATGTCCGACACCGCTCCCATTGCGCAGGCCAGCCTGCCCCTGCCACCCGCACCCGATGTCGAAACCCGCGCGCAGCGGTTGCGCAATTTCTGGGCTGACTACCGCCGCTCGCCGGTGGCGGTGGCCTCGTTGGTGGTGATCCTGCTCTTGGCCTTCGTCTCCTTCGGCGCGCCGCTGGTCTCGCCGCAGGATCCCTATGACATGGCCGCGCTCGACTGGATGGATGCCTTCCTGCATCCGGGCGAGACCGGCTCGGGCGGCTACACCCATCTGCTCGGCACCGACAACGCCGGGCGTGACATGCTCTCGGCGATCTTCTACGGGCTGCGCACAAGCTTCGTCATCGGCCTCTCGGCGGGGGCGCTGGCGCTCTTCACCGGCATCTGCGTCGGGCTCACCGCGGCCTATTTCGGCGGCCGGGTTGAAAGCCTGCTGATGCGCATCGTCGATCTTCAGCTCTCGATGCCCGCGATCCTGCTGGCGCTGGTGCTGGTGGCCATGCTGGGCCAGGGCGTCGGGCAGATCATCCTCGCGCTGGTTGTCGCGCAATACGCCTATTTCGCCCGTACCACCCATGGCGCCGCCACGGTCGAGCGCAGCAAGGATTACATCGAGGCCGCGCGCTCGACGCCGCTGCCAACGCGCCGCGTGCTCTTTCGGCACCTGCTGCCCAACGTCATGCCGCCGCTGATCGTGGTCGCCACCGTGCAAGTCGCGAGCGCCATCGCGCTCGAGGCCACGCTCTCGTTCCTCGGGGTCGGCCTGCCGCTGACCGAGCCTTCGCTCGGCTCGCTGATCTCCAACGGCTTCAAGTACATCCACTCGGACCGCTACTGGCTGTCCATCTATCCGGGGATATTCCTGATGATCACCGTGGTTGCCATCAACCTCGTCGGGGACCAGGTGCGCAGCGTGCTCGACCCGCGAGGCCAGCGATGACCGCCGCGCTCGAGGTTCGCGGCCTCACCACCCGCTTCGAGACCCGCAAGGGCCCGGTCACCGCCGTCAACGACGTCAGCTTCTCGGTGCAACCGGGGCGTATCATGGGGCTGGTCGGCGAAAGCGGGTCGGGCAAGAGCGTCACCGGCTTTTCCGTACTCGGGCTGATCGACGAACCGGGGCGCGTCACCGGCGGTCAGGTGCTGGTGCAGGGCACCGACCTGCGAACGCTCTCGCCCGACGCGCTGCGCCGGATGCGCGGGAGCAAGGTGTCGATGGTCTTCCAGGATCCGATGATGACCCTCAACCCGGTCCTGCGCGTCGGCGATCAGATGGCCATGGCGGTGCGGGTGCACGAAAAGATGAGCAAGCGCGCCGCCTGGGACCGCGCCCGGCAGGCGCTCGAGACCGTGGGCATTCCCGCCCCCGCCGAGCGGCTGCAGGCCTATCCGCACCAGCTCTCGGGCGGGATGCGCCAGCGCGTCGCCATCGCCATGGCGCTGCTGCACCGACCCGCGGTGATCATCGCCGACGAGCCGACCACCGCGCTCGACGTGTCGATCCAAGGGCAGATCCTCGCCGAGGTGCGCCGCCTTGCCGACGAGACCGGCACCGCCATCGTCTGGGTCACCCATGACCTCGCCGTGGTCAGCTCGCTCGCCGACGACATCTCGGTGATGTACGCCGGGCGCATCGTCGAGAGCGGCACCGCCGCGCAGGTGATCGGCAACCCGCGCCACCCCTACACCCGCGGGCTCATCGACAGCGTGCCAAGCCTGCACGAGCCCGGCGCAAAGCTGCCGCAGATCCCCGGCGCGACACCGCAGCTCGCGAACCTGCCCTCCGGCTGCCCGTTCCGCCCGCGCTGCGCCTTCGCCACCGAGGCCTGCGCCAGCCCCCCTCCCCTGCACGAGGCGCACGGCCGCCACGTCCTGTGCCATCACCCGCTGGAGGCGACATGACCGACCCCTTGCTGAAGATCGACACTGTCTCGAAGCGGTTCAGCCGCAAGCCGGGCCTGCTGGGCCGCGGCATCGATCGGATCACCGGCCGCAGCTCGGAAAGCACCGTGCACGCGCTGACCGATGTCTCGCTCGAGGTGACGCGCGGCGAGGTGCTGGGCATCGTCGGCGAATCCGGCTGCGGCAAGTCCACGCTCGGGCGGATCGTGTCGGGCATCTACGCCCCGACCGAGGGCGCGGTCCTGCTGGGCGGCAAGCCGGTCGCCCGCGGTGCGGATCACGGCATAGAAAAGCTGACCACCCGCGTGCAGATGATCCATCAGGATCCCTTTGCCAGCCTCAACCCGCGCATGAAAGTCGGCGAGACCATCGCCGAGGGCCCGCGCGTCCACCGCATCGTGGAGGCCGGGCGCCTGCGCGCCCGCGTCGCCGAGCTGCTGGAACAGGTCGGGCTCGAAGGCGCCTACGCCGACCGCCTGCCGCACCAGTTCTCGGGCGGCCAGCGCCAGCGCATCGCCATCGCCCGCGCGCTCGCCATGGAGCCCGAACTTCTGGTGCTCGACGAGGCGGTCGCCTCGCTCGACGTGTCGATCCAGGCGCAGGTGCTCAACCTCTTCATCGACCTGCGGCGCGAGCTCGACCTCACAGCGCTCTTCATCAGCCACGACCTTTCCGTGGTGCGTCACGTCTGCGACCGGGTGGCGATCATGTACCTTGGCCGGGTGGTCGAGCTGTCCAGCGCCGCGCGGCTCTACGCCCGCCCGATGCACCCCTATACCGAGGCGCTTTTCGCCTCGGTGCCCACGCTCGGCACCGGCCGCGCCGCCTTTCACCCGATCAAGGGCGAGATCCCCTCACCGCTGAACCCGCCCAAGGGCTGCGCCTTCCACCCGCGCTGCCCCTTTGCCGGGCCGCGCTGCCGCACCGAGGTCCCCCGGCTCGCGGCCCCCGAGACCGGCCATTCCGTCGCCTGCCACCTGCGCGACGGCGGCACCGGCGCGACGGAGGCGGCGGCATGACCAGCGATCTCTCGACCCGTGTCGCCCGGCTCAACGACGTCCTTTGCAGCGTCAACGCGCTGCAATGGGACGCGCGGGTGATGATGCCGCGCGGCGGGGCCGAAACCCGCGGCCACCAGCTTGCCACGCTCAAAGGCATCGCCCGCGAGATGATCCTCGACCCGGCAATGGAAGCCGCGGCAGAGGCGGCGCTTGGCACCGGTGAGGATGCCGCGGCGCGGGCGGTTCAGGCCGCGCGCCGCTGGCACGCCGCCTTGCCCGCCGAGTTGCTGCGCCGCCAGGCCGAGCAATCCGCCCTCGCCGGCGCGGTCTGGGCCGAGGCGCGCGCCAGCGGAGATTTCGCCCTCTTCAAACCCTACCTGCAGACCATGCTGGACCTCGCGCGGCAGGTCGCGCAGGCGAGCGGCTTCGGCGCGCACCCCTATGACGCGATGGTCCACGCCTTCGAACCGGGCGAGGCGGCCGCCAGCCTTGCCGCGCTCTTCGACCGGCTGCGCGCCGCGCAGAAGCCGATCCTCGACAGCGCGCTCGGCAAACCCAGACCCCGGACCGAGTTCCTCTACCGCGACTATCCCGTCGCGCAGCAGCAAGCCTTCTGCCGCGCGCTGGTTGCCGAGTTGGGCTATGAGTTCGCCCACGGGCGACTGGACACGGCGGTGCACCCCTTCGAGATCAGCATGACCCGCGGCGACGTGCGCATCACCTCGCGCTGGCGGCCCGATTACCTGCCGATGTCGATCTTCGGCTCGATCCACGAGACCGGCCACGCGCTCTACGAAATGGGCGTCGACCCGAGCTTCACCCGGAGCGCCATGACCACCGACATGATCGGCCTCTACGCCGTTGGCGGCACCAGCTTCGGGATGCACGAAAGCCAATCGCGCCTGCTGGAAAACCACGTCGGCCGCGCGCCGGAGTTCTGGCAGCGCCACTTCGACACCCTGCGCGATCATTTCCCCGAGCAGCTTTCGGATGTCAGCGCAGAGGAGTTCGTCGCGGCCGTCAACCGTGTCGAGCCAGGCCTCATCCGGGTCGAGGCCGACGAGCTGAGTTATGATTTCCACATCATGCTGCGCGTCCGGCTCGAGATGGCGCTGATGGAAGGCAGCCTCGACCCCGCCGACCTGCCCGACGCCTGGAACGCCGCCATGCGCGAAGATCTCGGGGTAGAGGTGCCGCACGATGGTCTCGGCTGCCTGCAGGACGTGCATTGGTCCTCGGGCTACATCGGCTCCTTCCCGACCTACACCATTGGCAATGTCACCGCCGCGCAGATCATCGAGCATTACCGCAACCATCGGCCCGAGATCGCGGCCGGACTCGGGCGCGGCGAGACGGGTCCGCTGCGCGAGGCTCTGAAGGCAGATGTCTGGCGGCACGGGCGGAGCCGCAGCCGGGCGGAAATCCTGGACGGACTGGGGCAGACGGCTTCGGACCCAGCGGCCTATATCGGATACCTTCGACGAAAGTTCACCTGACCGCGGGCCAGCGACACGCGTCCATATCTGAGGCCCAGGCGGTGCCCCTTGCTGGCGGTCAGTTCCATGCAAATGAAGGCGCCGTCACTCACCGCGTCGGGCGCACCGCTCGAAAGAGTGCTTTCCCGGTCTCGCCGCAGCAGGCTGTGGGGCGGTCAATCTCTCGGACAAGGTCGACCCATGGATGAGTTGACGCGCACCCGTCACGCGCAGCCTTGGCACCGCCCAATAGGCAGGGGCATCGAGCTGCCGACCCGGCACCACCTATCAGGCGACGGCGCGCCCGACCAGCGTCCGACACAGCGCCTCGATCCGCTGCGTGGCCAGCGCGAGCTCTGCGTCCGGAACCGTCAGCGCCACACGCACCAGCCCCGTGCCGTTGCTGCCGAAGGCGCTGCCCGGCATCACCGCCACGCCCTGCTCCTCCAGCAACCGCCAGGCGAAGCCCTCGCCATCGAGCCCCGTTCCCGAAACGTCGAGCATCAGGAACATGCCGCCGCGCGGCATCTGGGACGAAAGACCCGGCACATCGTTCAACCGGTCGCAGAGCATGCGCGCTCGCCGGCCAAAGGCCTCGCGCATCCGCTCCGAGGTATCAAAGGCCCCGCGCAGGGCGGCCTCGGTCATATCCGCGATGAAAGGCTGGTTGCCGAACAGCATCGTTTCCGAGACCGGCAGCACAGCCGCGCAGAACTCCGCCGGGCCGATGGCCCAGCCGCTGCGAAAGCCCGTGGCCGCGTGGCTCTTCGAGATCGAAGAAACCACGACCACCCGCTCGCGAAGCGCCGCGATCTCGATCGGCGAGGCGAAGCTGCCCTCGAAGATAAGCTCCGCGTAGACCTCGTCGCAGACGATCCAGAGGTCGTGCTCGGCGCAGATTTCCCCCAGAGCCTCCAGCGTCGCGCGGTCGATCACCGCGCCCGTCGGGTTGTGCGGCGTGTTGAGCAGCAGCACCCGGCTGTCCTTCGTTATGGCCGCGCTCAGGTCGTCCGGCTGCAGCACGAAATCCCGGTCCATGTGCAGCGGCACCGGCTGCACGTGGCCACCGGCGGCGGCCACCACGCCCTCGTAGGTGGCATAGTAGGGATCGCCGATCAGCACCCCCTCGCCCGGCCCCACCAGCCCCAGCATGACGGTGAAAAGCGCGGTCTGGGTGCCGGGAAAGCACAGCACGTTCTCGGGTCCGATATCCGGCTGCCGGGGCCGGTAGGCCTCGACCAGCGCATCGATCAGCCCCGGCTCGCCCCGCCCGTTGGAATATTGCGTGCGGCCTGCGCGCAGCGCGGTGACGCAGCGCTCGATCAGCTCCGGCGCAGGCGAGATATCCGGCTCGCCGATGGTCAGCTCGAGGATGTCCTCTCCCGCGTCGCGCCGCGCGCGGGCCGCGTTGTGCACCGCCCATTTGTCTCCGCCGAGGGTGCGCAGGCGTTCGGTGATCGCGGCATACCGCATGTCAGGTCCTTTCGTCTTCGAGCGCCAGGTGGCGCGTCAGCGTGGTGTCGGGCAGCCTCATGATGCCTTCGGCGGCCTGAAGCGCGATGCCAGAGAGCCGCCGCGCATCGTAAAGCCCGTGGCCGAGCGACCCCTCGATCCAAAGGCCATCGATCAACCCGTTGAGCGCGATGGCCAGATGCTTGCACCGGGCCGGGTCCGCCGGGCAGCCATGCGCCAAGAGCACCGGGTGGATGCGGGCTTCAAGCAGATCGAGGAACTCGCGGTAGCCCTCGCGGTGGATGTCGGCATAGGCCGGATCGACGCGCACGCGGCCCACGAAAGTAGCCCAGAGCGAGACCTTCACCCCGGAAAGGCTGGGCGGCGCGAAGTTGGCGGCAATGAATTCCGCCAGCGCCGCGTCGGGCGGTTGCGCGCCGCCGGCCCCGGAATCTTCGGCGGCGGCGGTCATCTGTCCCATGAGGTAGGCGTAGGCGGCGCGCACCATCTCCTCTTTCGAAGGGAAATAGTGACGGATCAGCCCCGCCGAGACCCCGGCGCGCTCGGCGATCTGCCGCGCCCCGGCCTTGTCGAGCCCGAGATCGGCGACGCAGGAGAGCGTCGCCTCGAGCAGGTCGGTGCGGCGACGGTCCTGCGACAGGCGGCTATAGACACGCCGGGTCACGCCCGGCCTCCCGCCGCCAAGAGCATCCTGTCACGCGCATTCCGTATGGTCACTTTGACTTCCTCGTCGAGATTTGTTTTACAGTCGTACAACAGCGAAGAAATTGCAAGGGATGCAGCCACCCGGGATCGTCCGGATTCGGCAGAGGGACAGCCATGAACGACGCCACGCCGGCGGTAGAGATCCGCGACCTGCACAAGCACTTCGGACGTCTCGAGGTGCTCAATGGCATCTCGCTCACCGCCCGCCCCGGCGACGTCGTGGCGGTGATCGGCGGTTCGGGTTCGGGAAAGTCCACCATGCTGCGCTGCATCAACATGCTCGAGACCCCCAGCGCCGGCCGGATCGCCATCCATGGCGAGCCCTATGCCATGCGCCCCACCCGCGACGGCGGGCTCGAGCCCTCGGACCGCGCGCAGTTGCAGCGCATCCGCGCCCAGCTCGGCATGGTGTTCCAGAACTTCAACCTCTGGCCGCATCGCACAGTGCTCGGCAATGTGATCGAGGTTCCAATGCAGGTGCTCGGCATCCCCAAGGAGGAAGCCGTCGCCCGCGCCCGTCAGGTCCTCGTCCGCGTCGGGCTGGCGGACAAGGAAGGCGCCTACCCCGCCCACATGTCCGGTGGCCAGCAGCAGCGCTGCGCCATCGCCCGCGTGTTGGCAGTGGAGCCGCTGGCGATGCTCTTCGACGAGCCGACCTCGGCGCTCGACCCCGAACTGGTCGGCGAGGTGTTGAATGTGATCCGCGACCTCGCCGCCGAAAAGCGCACGATGATCCTCGTCACCCACGAGATGGGCTTCGCCCGCGATGTGGCGAGCCACGTCGTCTACCTGAAGGACGGCAGGATCGAGGAGGAGGGCTCGCCAGAACAGATCTTCGGCGACCCACGCTCGCCGCACCTACAGCAATTCATCCGCTCGATCGCCTGACCGCGCGGGTGCACGACAAGACCAACAGAGGAGAGACCATGTTCAGAACACTCGCGCTTGCCGCCACTGCCGCCGCCACGCTCGCCGCCCCGGCCCTCGCAGAGCCTTACAAGGTCGGCATCGCCGCCGAGCCCTATGCGCCCTTCTACAGCCCTGCCTCGGACGGCAGCTGGAGCGGCTGGGAGATCGATTTTGCCGACGCGCTCTGCGCCGAGATCGAGGCCGACTGCGAGATCACCCCGGTGGCCTGGGACGGCATCATCCCGGCGCTCAACACCGGCAAGATCGACATGATCGTCGCCTCGATGAGCATCACCGAGGAACGCGCCAAACAGATCGCCTTTTCGGACAAGTACTATGACACGCCGACCGGCGTGATCGCCCTCAGGGACAGCAAGGTCGAGCCCACCCCCGAGGGCGTCAAGGGTGCCTATCTCGGCGTCTCGGTGGGCACCATCCACGAGACCTACGCCCGCACGCATTTCTCCGAGACCGCCGCCGACATCCGCAGCTACCCCACGGTGGACGAAGAGCTTCAGGATCTCGCCGCGGGCCGGATCGACGCGGTGATCGGCGACATGCTGGCGATGATGCCCTTCCTCGACACCAAAGCCGGCGCGGCCTGCTGTGAGTACCGCGGCGCGGTCAACAGCGACCCGGCGATCCTCGGTAAAGGGGTCGGCGTCGGACTGCGCAAGGAGGACAGCGAGCTGCTCGAACGGGTGAACTCTGGCATTGCGGCGATCCGCGAGAACGGCACCTACGACAAGATCTCGGAGCCCTACTTCGAAGGTCTCGACATCTACGGCAGCTAAGCCGCCTTCCCGGGCCGCGACACGACCGTCGCGGCCCGGGCACTGCAATAATCAAGGACACCGCCGCACGATGTTCGATGCTTTCGATTTCAGCCTGCTCGCCCTCACGTCACCGGGATGGGGCGGCGCGCTCCTTGCCGGGTTCCTGCGCTCGGTCGAACTGGCGGCAGGCGGCTATCTGCTCGGCATCGTCATCGGCCTGCTCGGTGCCACCGCCAAGCTCTACGGCGGGCGCGTGCTGCGCGATATCGCCGAACTCTACACGCTGCTCATCCGCGCGGTGCCAGAGCTGGTCTTGATGCTGCTCTTTTACTACGTGGGCACCGACCTGCTGAACAAGCTGATGGCCACCCTGGGCCGCGAGGGTATCGACATCGACGGCCTCAGCGCCGGTATCCTGGTGATCGGCTTGGTGCAGGGCGGCTACGCCACCGAGGTGATCCGCGGCGCCATCCGCGCCGTGCCGCCCGGGCAGATCGAGGCCGCGCAGGCCTTCGGTATGTCACCGCTCAAGGTGCTGCGCCGGGTGACCCTGCCTGCCATGACGCCGCATGCGCTGCCCGGCATGGCGAACCTGTGGATGATCGCCACCAAGGACACCGCGCTGCTTGCCGTGATCGGCTTCTCCGAGCTGACGCTGGTGACCAAGCAGGCCGCCGCCGCGACGCGGGAGTATTTCCTGTTCTTCGCCGCCGCGGGGCTGCTCTACCTCGCGCTCACCCTGATCTCGAACCTCGGCCTGCGCTGGCTCGAACGGCGCGCCCGCCGCGGCTTGCCGGCCGCCGCCTGAGGAGCGCCCCATGCCCGATATCAACATCGCCTCTCCGATCCGCCCCGCCCCTGCGCTGCCCCTGCGCGCCCGACTCGCGCCGCTGCTGATGCCGCACCGCCTGGCCCTGGCGGCGCTGGCGCTGGCTGCGCTCGCGGCGATCCTCACCCAGATGGACTGGACCTGGCTGCCCGCCTACCTGCCGAAGATCGGCCACGGACTGCTGGTGACCCTGACGCTGCTGGGCTCGAGCATCGCCGCCGGCCTCGCGCTCGCGCTGCCGCTCGGCGCGGTGCAGGTCGCCGGCCCGGCGCCCCTGCGCTGGCTGGCGGCCGGCTTCTGCACGGTGATCCGCGGAACGCCGCTGCTGCTGCAACTCTGGCTGATCTACTACGGCCTCGGCGCACTCTTCGCGCAATTCCCCGAGATTCGCGGCTCTTGGCTCTGGCCCTACCTGCGGCAGGCCTGGCCCTACGGTTTCCTGACGCTGGCCCTCTCCTTCGCCGCCTACGAGGGCGAGGTGATGCGCGGCGCCTTCGCCGGGGTGCCGCGGGGCGAACTCGAGGCTGCCCGGGCCTTTGGCATGTCGCCGCCAAAAGTGTTCCGCCGGGTCTGGTTGCCCCGCGCCATGCACCGCGCGCTGCCCACGCTGGCGGGCGAGATTATCCTGCAACTCAAGGCGACGCCACTGGTCGCGACAATCACCGTCACCGACCTCTATGCAGTGATCACCCGCGTGCGGCAGGACACCTACCTCACCTACGAGCCGCTGCTGCTGTTGATCGCGATCTACCTGTGCCTGAGCGGCACTCTGACCCTGCTGCTGCGCTGGATGGAGGGGCGGGTGCCGAGCGGGCGCTGAGCCCGCCCCGAGAAGGTCAGTAGCCGCGCGCCCGGTCCACCGCACAGATCATCGGGCGCCCGTCGCGCAGCGCCCGCGCCGTCTCGACCACCTGCTCGGCCACCACCTCGGGCAGAGAGTCGCTGGCCACATGAGGGGTGATCCGCAGCCGCGCATCTTGCCAGAAGCGGTGCTCAGGCGGCAGCGGCTCTGCGCGGAAGACATCCAGCGTCGCCGCCGCCAGTTGGCCGCTGTCCAGTGCCGCCTCGAGATCGGCCTCCACAAGGTGCTCGCCACGACCGATTTGCACCAGACTCGCCGCCGGAGCGAGCTGCGCGAAGAGCGCCGCATCCAACACGTTCTCGGTCTCGGCAGTCAGCGGCAGGACATTGACGAGGTACTGTGCACCCTCGGCCGCACGCGCCACGGCGCCCGGCCCGGAAAGATAGCTCACACCCGGCAGCCGCTCTGCCGGTTCGCCGCGACAGGCCACGCGTACCGAAAATCCCAAGGCCCGCAGCCCGGTCACCACCGCCCGGCCCATAGTCCCGTGTCCCAGCACCGCAACCTGCACCGAACCCGGGGCCCTCATCCGAAGCGGAAGCCACCGGGCTTTGGCGGCATTGCGCGCCATCTCGGCGAAGCCGCGCTCGTAATGCAACACCTCATGCACCGCATAGCCCGCCATCAGTTCGGCCTGATGCGGATCACGCACCCGCGCAACGACGGCAGCGTCGGGCAGTCCGGGATGCGCCAGCAAAGCGTCGACGCCCGCCGCGACCGACATGGCGAGCCCAAGGTTCGGATAAGGCGCGAAAGCCCCCTCTCCCGGCTCCCAGCAAATCGCGAAGCGCACATCCTCGGGTCGGTCGATCTGGTCGGGGCGGCGCAGCAACACATCCGACGCACACTGCCGCAGCGCTGCGCCGTAAAGCGCATCCAGGTCCGCCGTTGCACTGAGGTATACACCGAGGATTGGTGACTGCGCGGGCATGGGGCTGCTTCCCTTTCATTGATCGGGACTCTTATTGCACAAATGTACAATAGACGCCATGCCGCCGGCTCTGCCATCCGCCGGATCGGCGCCCGCGCGCGGCCGCCGGTCGCGCCCATGCCGCGACCGGCGCGAGATCACATGGTCACACAGATCTTGCCGAAATGCGCGCCGCTTTCCTGGTAGCGGAAGGCCTCGGCGAGATCGGCCAGCGCGAAACTGCGGTCGATCACTGGGCGGAGGTTCAGCGCCTCGAGCGCCTTGACGAAGTCGAGCTGGTGCTGGCGCGAGCCGACGATCAGTCCCTGAAGCCGCTGCTGGCGCGCCATCAACAATGCCGTGGGAATTTCGCCGGAGCGCCCGGTGAGCACGCCGATCAGTGCGATATGTGCCCCCGGGCGCCCCGCAACGATGGATTGTGCCAGCGTCGCCGGACCGCCAACCTCGACCACGATGTCAACGCCGCGCCCGCCGGTGAGGCGGCGCATCTCCTCGCCCCATTCGGGCGTGGTGCGGTAGTTGATCACGTGGTCCGCCCCGAGCGCGCGCAGGCGCTCGAGCTTGGCGTCGGACGACGAGGTCGCAATCACCGTTGCACCCATCGCCTTGGCAAGCTGAAGCGCGTAGATCGACACGCCGCCGGTTCCCAGCACCGCGACCGTATCGCCTGCCTTGATCCCCGCATCGACCACCAGCGCGCGCCAGGCGGTCAGCCCGGCGGTGGTGATCGTCGATGCCTCCTCGTGGCTCCAGCCCGCGGGCGCAGGGGTGAACCAGGAGGCGGGCAGCGTGACCCGCTCACGGGCGTAGCCGTCGCGCCCGTCACCCGGCGTGGTCGAGAAATCGCTAGGGCGATCGTCGCCGGTCTGCCAGTCGGGGAAGAAGCAGGACACCACAGCATCGCCGGCTGCGAAGCCCTCGACACCTGCGCCGACCGCCTCTATCTCGCCCGCGCCATCGGCCATCGGGATCCGACCGTCAGGCAGCGCGCCCTCGACGGCGCAGACCCGGTAGTCGTGGTAGTTCAGCGAACTGGCGCGCAGGCGCACGGTAATTTCACCGGCCGCCGGAGCCGAAGGCTCCGCGGTGTCGCTCGTGACGAGATTCTCGAGACCGCCCGGCGCTTTGTTTGTCACCTGTTTCATTGGATTGCCTTCCTTCTGTCTTGGCCCGCTGGCAGGCCACGCCCACCTTTTCGGCGGATCTAGCGCGCCTCGCCGAGAGTCCATTCCCGAGGCGCTTGCGTAAGAGGCCCGTCGCTCGCTCAGCCGCGGAAGTCGGGGCCGACGCCTTCGATCGAGCGCAGATGCGCCTGCCATTCGAGTTCGAGATCGCCATCTTCCTCGTTCATCTGCACGTACTGCTGGTGCACCCGGGCGGCGATCTCGTCGTCCACCATGCGCAGCGGCTGGCCGCTGGAGGTGGCGGCGATCTGAATCTCGCAGGCGCGCTCGAGGTAGAACATGTTGTTGAACATCTCGGCGGCGCTTCGGCCAGTGGCGATGAGCCCGTGGTTGCGCAGCATCAGCACCGGGTGATCGCCGAGGTCCTCGACGATGCGCTCGCGCTCTTCCAGATCCAGCGCGATGCCTTCGAAGTCGTGGTAGCCGATGCGATTGTGGAACTGCAGCGAAATCTGATTGAGCGGCAGCAGCCCTTCTTCCATGCAGGAGACCGCCACGCCCGCGCGGGTATGGGTGTGCATGATCCAGGCCGCGTCATGCCGGGTCATGTGCACCGCCGAATGGATGGTGAAGCCCGCCGGGTTCACCCGCTGCGGGCTGCCGTCGACCTTGTTGCCGTCGACATCGATCTTCACCAGCGAGGAGGCCGTGATCTCTTCCCAGCGCCAGCCATAGGGGTTGATCAGGAAATGCCCGTCTTCGCCCGGCACGCGGGCGGTGATATGCGTGTAAATGAGGTCGGTGAATTTATGCAGCGCCGCGAGCCGGTAGCAGGCGGCGAGCTCTTCGCGGGTCTGTTTCTCTTCAGGGGACATGGTCATCGGTGTCTCCGGTCTTCAGTTGCGTTGGCCGACGGCGCCACCGGCGCCCTCGGCGGGGCGCCCGGCGTGGGCCGCGGCCAGGGTTTCGAGCGCCTGCGCCACCTGCGGCTCCGGCGGGCATGCGCGGCGCGTGGTGAGGTCGGTGTGAACAAGCAAGGTTTCGAGCGTGGCCGCAAGGGTCCCATCGGGTTTTATCACCCGGTGGAAGAGTTTCATCTTCTTGCCCGCGCCCTCCAGCACCTGTGTGGTCACCGTCAGGAGGTCCCCGCGATGCACCTCACTCAGATAGCGGATGCGGGTGTCGACAGTGAAGAAACTCTTGCCCGAGGCGACATAGGCGTCATCCGCGCCCACGAGTTTCATCAGCCCGTCGGTGGCCCAGGTGCCCAGCTCGAGATAGGCAGCCTCGTTCATGTGACCGTTGTAGTCCGTCCAGGTGACCGGCACCGACTGGCGCAGGGTGATCGGCAGACCGTCTTGCTCGCCGCCCCTGTCCAGCAATTTCTCGTGCCGCAGAAGCACCCCACCCGCGCCACTGCCGGTGCGGCGGAGGCCGCGCAGGATGGCGACAAGATTGTCGTCGCGCAGCCGCTCCAGCTCCCGGATGCCAAGATGGCCGGACTGGGCGTCGGACTGGCTGCTGATGGTTTCGACAAGCGCCGCATCCAGCTCGGGCACATCGGTCAGCTTTGTCCATGGCCAGTCGAGGGTCGGGCTGAACTGCGCGATGTAGCTCTGCATTCCCGCCTCGCCGCCTGCGATGCGATAGGTCTCGAAGAGCCCCATCTGCGCCCAGCGGAGGCCGAAGCTCATGCGGATCGCGTCATCGATCTCGGCGGTGGTGGCGATGCCGTCCTTCAGCATCCACAGTGCCTCGCGCCAGACCGCCTCCTGGAAGCGGTTGCCGATGAAGGCGTCGATCTCCTTGCGCAGTACCAGCGGGTGCATGCCGATCGAGGTAACCACCTCGGCGGCCTTGTCGCAAAGTGTCGGATCGCCCGAAATTTCCGCCAGAGGCAGCAGGTAGACCGGGTTGAACGGATGCACCACCACCACCGGCGCGCCGCCGGAGGCGAGGTCGCTGGCCTTGAAGCCCGAGGTCGAGGACGCGATGAAATCACCCTCGCGCAGCGCCGCGGTGATTTCATCATACACCCTGTGCTTCAGCTCGAGCCGCTCCGAGACGCTCTCCTGCACCCAGTCCGCGCCCGCCACCGCTTCGGAGATCGAGGTGGCAAAGGTGAGGCTGCCCTCGGGCGGCAACGGGCGGGCATAGAGCGCGGGCAGCGCGGCGCGGGCATTGTCCAGCACCTCACCGATCTTGCGCGCGGCTTCGGGATCTGGGTCAAAGACGGCGACGTCCCAGCCGTTGAGCAGGAAGCGCGCGGCCCAGCCACCGCCGATGACGCCCCCGCCGATGATCGCGGCGCGGCTCATGCCGGAGCCGCGGGGGCGGCGCGCTTCACGAGGCCAAGCTGCGCGCGCACCTCTTCCGGCCCGATCAGCGAGGCGCCCATGTTGCTCAGCAGGTTGGCTGCCTTCTCGACAAGCTGCGCGTTGGTCGCCAGCACGCCACGCTCGAGGTAGATGTTGTCCTCCAGCCCGACCCGGACGTTGCCGCCTGCCAGTGCCGCCGCCGCCACATAGGGCATCTGATCGCGGCCAAGGCTGAAGGCCGACCAATTCCAGCTCTCGGGCACGTTGTTGACCATCGCCATGAAGGTATTGAGGTCGTTCGGCGCACCCCACGGGACGCCCATGCAGAGCTGCACCAGCGCCGGGTTTTCCAGCACGCCTTCCTTCACCAGCTGCTTGGCGAACCATAGATGGCCGGTGTCGAAAGCCTCGATCTCGGGTTTTACGTCGAGCTCGGTCATCTGCTGGCCCATGGCGCGCAGCATGCCCGTGGTGTTGGTCATCACATAATTGCCGTCGCCGAAGTTCATCGACCCGCAGTCGAGCGTGCAGATCTCCGGCAGGCAGGCGCGGATGTGGGCCATACGCTCGGTCGCGCCCGCCATGTCTGTGTTCGGCGTATCGAGCTGCATCGGCGTCTCGGGATCGCCGAAGGTCAGATCGCCGCCAATGCCCGCAGTGAGGTTCAGCACCACGTCCACCTCGGACGCGCGGATGCGGTCGGTCACTTCTCGGTAGTAGTCCAGATCGCGGCAGGGCGCGCCGGTCTCGGGGTCGCGCACGTGGCAGTGCACGATCGCGGCCCCGGCCCTGGCGGCGTCGATGGCGGCATCGGCGATTTCCTTGGGCGAGCGCGGTACGAGGTGGCTCTTGTCCTGCGTTGCGCCCGCGCCAGTGATCGCAGCGGTGATGAAGGGTTTGCGGTTCATCTGAAGAGGCATGGTGTCTCCTGTCGTCTCGTTACCGGCCTTTCCAGACCGGGTCGCGTTTCTCGGCGAAGGCGCGGGCACCTTCCTTTTGGTCCTCGGAGCGGTAGAGCCGCTCGACGGTTTCGAACTGGCTGCGGGTGATGCGGTTCATCGCGTCCTGGAACTTCATGTCCTCGGCCTCGCGGGCGATCTCCTTGATCGCGGCGAAGACCAGCGGCGGACCGGCGGCCAGTTCGTCCGCCATCTTGCGCGCCTCGGCCATCAGTTCGGCCCCCGGCACGACGCGGTTGACCAGGCCCCAGCGATGCGCCTCCTCCACGTCGAACCAGCGGCCGGTGTAGAGCAGCTCCATGGCGATGTGATAGGGGATGCGCTTGGGTAGCTTGAGGGTCGCCGCATCGGCCACGGTGCCGGATTTGATCTCCGGGAGGGCAAAGGAGGCGTGGTCGGCGGCGAAGATGATGTCGGCGCTGATCGCCAGCTCCAACCCACCACCGCAAGCGATGCCGTTGACCGCAGCGATCACCGGCTTGTTCAGGCCGCGCAGCTCCTGCAGACCGCCGAAGCCGCCCTTGCCATAGTCGCCGTCGGCATCCTCGCCGCTGGCTGCGGCCTTGAGGTCCCAGCCCGGGCAGAAGAACTTCTCGCCCGCGCCGGTGAGGATCGCCACGCGCAGCTCGGGGTCGTCCCGGAAGTTGGTGAAGATTTCCCCCAGCTCGCGGCTGGTGGCCATGTCGATCGCGTTGGCCTTGGGCCGGTTCAACGTCACCTCGAGCACCGCGCCACGGCGCTCGGTGAGCACGTTCGAAGAGGTCATTGTTTCTCTCCCATCCTGATGAGTGCATCCGCCGCCACCACGTCGGAGGCACGGCAGATCAGCGGGTTGATTTCGATTTCATGCAGGCTGTCCGCGTGGGTGCGGACCAGCTCCTGCACTGCCATGATCGTGTCGAGCACCGCCTCCATGTCCGCCGCCGGACGTCCACGGTAGCCGGTGAGCAGAGCGCCGCTGCGCAGGCCCCTGAGCGCGCGATGCACCTCCTCGCGGCTGACGGGGACCAGCAGCGAGGCGGTGTCGCGAATGAGTTCGGTGAGGATACCGCCAAGCCCCAGCGTCAGCACGAAGCCATGCGCCGGGTCGCGGGTCACGCCGATCAGCAGCTCGGCCACGGTGCCGGTGATCATCTCTTCGACGAGAAAGCTCTGCGCGGGCATGCCCGTCGCCGCCTCCATCACCGCCGCGCGGCAGTCGAGGTTCAGCACCACCGCCCCGGCCTCGGTCTTATGGACGATGCCCTCGCCCTTCAGCACCACCGGGAAGCCGATGGCAGAGGCGCAGGCTCCGGCGGTCTCGGCACAGTCGGCGCGGTCGGACTTCGGCACCCGGATGCCTGCTGCCGCGAGCAGCGCCTTGGCCTCCGCCTCGGGATAGATGCGGGTGGCACCATGGCCGTTAAGCGGTATCAGCACCGGCTCGGTTGGTCGGTTGTCGCCCGCGGACCGGATGCCGACCTGTGCCGCGGCGCCAATCGCGCGCAGTGCCTCGCCCATGCCGCAGAGCGGGGTGATGCCGAGCTCCAGCGCCCGTGCAGCGACCGGCTCGGGCAACCCCTCGGCGAGCAGCGAAACCAAGGCCATCGGCGTGCCGGTGGTGTGTCTCGTTCGGGCCACCGCGCGCAGCACCTGGTCGTAGTCTGGCGCGGCAAAGCGGTCGTCGCGCGGGTAGTCGATCACCACGCAGCCGAGCGCCAGGTCGGCGTCGCAAAGGCCGGTGAAAGTGGCTTCCAGCGCCGCCTCGTCGCCCCAGATATATGTGTTGTAGTCCAAGGGGTTTGCCAGCGCGACCTTCGGGCCGAGCGCGGCCCGCAGAGCGGATTTCTGGGTATCGTCCAGCGTGGGGAAGTCGACGCCCACTGCCTCGCCCATGTCGGCCATCAGCGAGGCCTCGCCGCCCGAGCAGGACGCCGAGGCGATCCGCGCAGAGGACAGCCCGCCGGTGACATGCAGCAGCTTCAGCGTCTCGACCAGCTCCGACGGCGTGGCGACCTGCGCCATGCCGAGCCGGCGCAGCAGCGCCCGCGCCCCGGCATCGCTGCCGGTGAGCGAGGCGGTGTGCGAGATTGCCGCCTCCTGCGCCTGCTGCGACGCTCCGACCTTCAGCGCGACGATGGGCTTGCCCAGCTCCTGCGCGCGGCGGGCCAGCCCCTCGAAGGCGGGCAGATCGCTGATCCCCTCAATGTGCAGCCCAAGCGCGGTGATGCGTGGGTCTTCCAGCAGCGCGATGCCGAGATCGGCCATGGAGGTCTGCGCCTGATTGCCCGCCGCCACGACCGCGGCCAGCGGCAGCCCGCGGCGCTGCATTGTGAGGTTGATCAGCACGTTGGACGACTGGCCAATGACGGCGACGCCGCTCTCCACCGGCGACATGCCGTGCCGGTCGGGCCAGAGCGCCACGCCGTCGAGCGCGTTGACCATGCCATAGCAGTTCGGTCCCAGGATCCGCATATTGCCCGCGGCGGCGACCAACTGCTCCTGCAGGTCATCTCCGTCGGCCAATTCCGAGACCGCCTCGCTGAAGCCGGCGGCAAAGCAGACCGCGCCGCCGCAGCCCATGGCCGAGAGCTCTCCGGCGATCTGTACCGAAAGCTCGCGGTTGACCCCGATGAAGGCGGCATCCGGAACGCCTGGCAGCGACGAGAGGTCCGGGTAGGCCGGCAGCCCGCCGACCTCGGATTTCTTGGGGTGCACCGGCCAGATCGGCCCCGAGAAGCCGGTCTCGCGGCACTGGCGCACCACGCTCTCGCACCAGGTACCACCGCCGATGACGGCGATGGCCTTTGGCGAAAGGAAGCGGCTGAGCGGCTCCATGAGTCAGGCTCCCAGCGGCCGGAAAATTTCCCGGCTGATGATGTGACGCTGGATCTCGGACGTGCCGTCCCAGATGCGCTCAACGCGGGCGTCACGCCAGAAGCGTTCGATCGGCAGTTCGTCCATCAGCCCCATGCCGCCGTGGATCTGCAGCGCGGCGTCGGTGACGCGGGCCAGCATTTCCGAGGCATAGACCTTGGCCGAGGCGATCTCGCGGTTGGCGGGCAGGCCCTGGTCGAGGCGCCATGCGGAGGAGAGCGTCAGCATGTCTGCGGCATCGATCTCGGTGATCATGTCGGCGATCTGGAAGCTGACGCCCTGGAACTTGCCGATCGGCTGGCCGAACTGCTTGCGCTCGGCGGCGTATTGCACGGCGTGGTCGAACACCCGGCGGGCGCGGCCCACCGACATGGTCGCCACAGTGATGCGCGTGGCGTAGAGCCATTCGTTCATCACCTCGAAGCCGCCATCGACCTCACCCAGCACCTGCGCGTCGGGCAGGCGGCAGTTGTCGAAGTAGAGGATGCAGTTCTTGTAGCCGCGGTGCGAGACCGAGTTGTAGCCCTTCGCCACCTCGAACCCGGGGGTGTCGCGATCGACAAGGAAGCAGGTGATGCGCTTCTTGGGGCCGCGCGGGGTCTCGTCGACGCCGGTGGCAACGAAGACGATGAAGAAATCCGCGTGGTCGGCGCCGGAGATGAAGTGCTTGGAGCCGTTGATCACCCAGTCGCCGCCGTCACGGGTGGCGGTGCATTTCATACCGCGCACGTCCGAGCCGGCGTCGGGCTCGGTCATCGCCAGCGCGTCCATGCGCTCGCCGCGCACGGCGGGCATCAGGTAGCGCTCCACCTGCTCGCCCTCACAGGCCATCAGGATGTTTTGCGGGCGGCCGAAGAAGTGGGTCAGCGCCATCGAGCCGCGGCCCAGTTCGCGCTCAACCAGCGCGAACTCCAGGTGCGACAGGCCCGGCCCGCCAACGCTCTCGGGGAAGTTGGAGGCATAAAAGCCGAGATCGAGGCACTTCTGCTTGATCTCCTGCGCCACCTCTGCGGGCACCTCGCCGCTGCGTTCGACCACGGCCTCATGCGGGTAGATCTCGTTCTCGACGAAGCTCCGGACGGTGGAGACGATCATCTCCTGTTCTTCGGTCAGTCCAAAATGCATGTCGGACCCTCTTGTTCTGTCGTTGCGTTGGTCTGGGGTTTTGCGGGGTTTCCCGCGCCGCCGAGGCGCGGGAGACAGGATCAGCAGCACCGAGAGCGTGGCGATCGAGGGGTCGACATTGTCACGCAGGCCCATCCACATGCGGCGTGTCAGGGTGATGGACTCGACCGAGATGACGAAGAGCGTCACGCCGATCTCGTCCCAGCTGAGCAGGAAGCACGGGAAGAACGCGTCCAAGAAGCCGAAGCGGATGTTGGGAAGGATCACCCCGAAGACGCGGGTCGGCAGACTCGCGTCCATGGATTGCCCGGCCAGGTCCATGCGCCGGTCGAGCTCGCTCAGCGACATCATGGCCACGACCACGGCACAAGGCACGATCATCCCCATATGGGCGAGGATCACGCCACCGAGGCTGTCGTAGGCGATCAGGGTGTTCCACTCCGACAGCTTCTTGAGGAAGAAGTAGAGCGTCAGCGACGAAACCACGGGTGGCGCCACCATGGGCCGCAGCACGAAACCGGTCATCCGCCCCGAGGCGCGCGCGCGCAGCATCCAGATGCCGATGCAGAAGGCGATGGCCAGCGGGAGGTTGATGGCACAGCGGAATTGTCGCAACCACGTTTAGGATGTGGCGCCTAAGGCGTGGAACTTCCCTTATTCTTTTTCCGACCGAACGTGCTTCGATCTGCGTTGTGTTCACCACAATCGCCTCGCTCTTCATTCTTGCCCGTTATGGGACAAGGGTAGGGAGACGAGCACATGGACCGCAAATGAAACTTGTTGACCTGCGCGACAAATAGAATTTGTCACCCGTCGCGGCGTTGGCGAAACCTGCTCAATTCAATTCGTCTTTTCAGCCAGTTACGAAACTCAGCCACGATCTCGGTTTCGAACTTTTCCTCCGGGGTACAAAGAAAATAACCGGTGTCGGCATGCAGGGACGCCGCGAAGGGACGCATCAGCTTGCCGTCTCGCAACTCATTTCGCCACAGGACCGTGTCACCGATCGCGATCCCCTGTCCGGCCAGAACCGCCGTGTGCACGATGTTCATGTCCGAGTAGCAGATGCCGCGATGGGCGTTCTCTGTCGGCAGGCCGGAGAGCTGCATCCAGTTCTCCCAGTCGGTGAAATCTTTCATGTGTATCAACGTCGCGGCCTTGAGAATCCCGAGGTCGTTGAAGTTCTTGAACTGGCTCAGGTAGGCGGGGCTGCAGAGCGGCGTGAAGTCGACCGCCATCAACGGCTCGATCACGAGGTGCGCGCGCGGCTCCTGCCCGAAGGTGATGAAGGTATCGACCTCGGGGTTGTTGGTGTCGGCAAGATTGTGAGTGCTGATCACGTTCAGCACCACCTCGGGGTTCTCCGCCAGGAAATCACCGACATGCAGGCACAGCCAGGACGACGCGAAGCCCGGGGGGGCGCTCACCGTCAGCCGCCCGGTCAGCCCCTGCTGCGAGACGCGCGCCGTCGAGCTGGCGATCATGCTGAGCGCGCGGCGCACGTCTTCGGCATAGGCGCGAGCCTGCGGGGTGATCTCGGTCCGGTTGCCGTGGCGCTCGAGGATCTTGAAGCCGAGGTCGGTTTCCAGCAGGCGCAGCTGATGGCTGACTGCGCTGCGGGTGACGTTAAGCTCGGCGGCGGCTCGCCAGAGCGCGCCATTGCGCGCGACGCTTTCGATGGCGCGCAGCGCCTGGATCGAGGGGAAACGTTTGATGGCGGGCCTCGCGCGGTTGAAAAACGGCCCCCGCTGCATAGCGCGGCGCAGGCGCGTGATCGAGACCTCCCGCGCTTATGGCAGGGTCACCTGCGACTTCAGGAACTCAAAGTGCCGGTCAGCCATGCCGCGGTAGGCCAGCCAGCCGTCCGCGGTGTTCTGCGCCACCGCATCCGAAAGCACCGCAAGTGCCGCTCCGGTCGAGCGCGCGAGGATCAGCGTCTGCATTGCCTTGTCGAAGAAATAGAGGTTCTCGACAGCCTGCACGACGGTCTGCCCGACGATGGTGCCTCCATGGTCGCCCATGACCGACACCTCCTTTTCGCCCAGAGAGTCCGACAGCCGTTCACCCTCCTCCCCGGCGCTGCCGATGGCGCCGAAATCCAGATCATTGGCAGTACGGCCGTAAAAGCGCGCGGGGGTGGTGTCGATCGGGGCGGGCACCTCCGAGAGCACCTTGATCCCCTCCGGATCGCGGAGCCGGGAATCCTTGGCAACGGCCACGCCATTCGCGGAGAGACTCTATCGCCCTCGACGCTGTTGGCCCGGCAGAGCAGGAACTGCACGCCCGGCGCGAGCTCCTCGGCAGGCGTGTCGGCATGCAACTCGTGCCCCGGCGCGGTATAGGCCGTGTGGGTCGGGTTGATGTGGGTCTTCGCGTCAAAGTGGTCGCCAAAGAAAATCGGGCGGAGCTGACCAATCACCCCCGGCAGCCTCGGTAAGGCCCGCGTCGCTGTCCGGCATGTCGGTGAGGATCACGAGGCCTTCGACCAAAAGCGCCTCGATCCATTTGGCGCTCGGAGTGGGGTCGGCCAGAAGCACAGGCTGGCTGAATCGCGGCACGTCGGAGTCGTGGTCGCCGTACCATGCCGTGCGCTCAGGTCTGCCGGGTCGGGGCAGCGGCGCGGAGACTTGTAGGCTTTGAGCCAGTCCAGCGGGAAGCGGGTGACGTGATCCTCGCCCGCCCAGGTGATCTCCGGCTCATCGCCGTTCGCCTCGGCGGTCTGCCATCGCGGTGCGGTGTCGAAGCGCAAGATGTCGAAACCGCGCTCTCGCGTGCCGGCGTTGAACGAGCTGGGAAAACTACGTCCCGGCGCACGGCATCGAAGGGAGCCGGCTCTAAGACAAGACCTTCGACAATTGCGATCAGACGCCGCTGCGAAAGCGTCCGCGGCCGCGCGTCGGCGCGGACCGCGGAACACGTCGCTCACTGCTTCTTGAGCTTGACCTGTTCCAGCGACCAGTACTCCATGTCGAAGAGATCGCGCTCGGAAATGGGAGTGAAGCGCCGGTAGGCCTCGGCGGCGTTCACCACACGGCAGGTCTGCTCGAAGAGATCCCCCGCGATGCGTGCCGCCTTCATGTTCGCGCCGACCCCGAAGATGCCTGCGCCCGGCACGAGGATGACGCGCGGCAAGGGGTCGAGCATGACCTTTTCTTCGGCTGCGTGGGGCGCATTGCGCTCAAAGTAAGCGCGGTATTCCGCGGCGAACCCGTCGAGCGCGGCGTCGATCTCCTCGCGCGTGGCGCCCGCCTGGAGCAACATGCCGAAGGGTTTCAGCCGGATCACGTGGTCGGGGGTCACCGTACCGCGCCGCGCGAGCTCCGGCAGGTCGTCACGCCCGAGATAGGCGCGGATCGCGGGGGTCGAGCGGAAGTCGAGGGCCGGCTCATCGCCAAGCGCGTCGCGCGCGGCGAGCGCGTCGGCAAGGTCGCGAACCAGCGCTTCGGGTGCCGTGCGGTCGGTGTCTTCCGGGGCCGGAACGGTGATACCACGCGCCGCGAGGTAGTCCTCTGCCCTGGTCACGAACTCGATCATCAGCTCGTAGCTCTCGCGCGCCGTCTCGGCGAAGGTGAAGAGCCCGTGCTGCGCCAGCCAGAGCCCCTCGACCGAGGGATCGCGCGCCAGCGCGTCCTTGCAGGCGTGGCTGAGATTGTAGCCCGGCATCACGTAGGGCACCCAGCCGACCCGCCCGCCGAAGATCTCCTGCACCACCGGCTCCATGTCGGCCTGGTCGGCCAGCACGAGGATCGCCGTTGCGTGGGTGTGATCGACGAAGGCATGTGGCATGTAGGCATGCAGCAGCGCCTCGACCGAGGGGTTGGGCGCGGAGGCATCGAGCAGGTGGCTGCGCAGGAACGCGACCATGTCCTCGTCCGACATGCGCGGCACGTCGCGCGTCTCGAGCAGCGGCGCCAGATGCATGGCCGGCAGGCCCGGCGCCTCGATGTCGCCGAGATCCCAGCCCGAGCCCTTGACGTGGATCACCGTGCCTTCCGCCGCCGGGATCTTCACCGAGGTGTTGCCGCCGCCGTGCAGAACGAGGTCCGGGTCCTGCCCGATCAGCCGCGAGCTGTAGACCCGCAGCCCCAGCGCGGCGGGCTCTCCCCGGGCCTCGGCCCCGGCCGCGAAGGCCTCAGCTTCCTTGTCGTTCCAGCGGCTCTGCATCTCGGTTCTCCCTGTCATGGACCGGGGGCGCCGCAAGCGCCCCCGGGTGGTCTGTGGCAAAAGCGGCCTCAGAAGTCGTAGTTGTCGATGTTCTCGGCGTTAAAAACGGTGCGTTCGGGCAGCAGGATGATGCCATTGCCCTCGGCCTCGTAGTCGTAGCCCTGCACCGCGTTCGGCGAGACCTCGACCGGGCCGATGCCCGGCACGTCGATGCTGTCACCCACGTTGAGCGGGCCGTCCTTCAGCACATGCGCCGCCACCGCGACCGAGATCGCCCCTTGCTGTGTCACGTCCCAGAGGCCGAACCGCTCGACCGTGCCGCGCTTCACGTAAGGGCGCATCACGTTCGGTGTCGAGAAGCCCACGATGGTCACCTCGCCGGCGCGGTCCAGATTCTCGGCTGCCTGAGCCGATGCCGGGAGCGCGTTGGCGTCGGGCGCGATGATCGCGTCAAGGTCGGGATAGGCGCCAAGGATGCTCTCGGCGGTCTGCAACGATTTCTGCGCGTCGTTGTAGCCATATTGCGTGGTCACGATCTCCCAGCCCGGGTGCTCGGCGGCGATCTTGGCCTTGGCGGCCTCGGCCCAGGCATTCTGGTCGGTCACGGTCGGCGAAGAGTAGAAGAAGGCGACCTTGGCCTTTTCCTTGCCGGCGAGCCCGTCATCCGCCATGTCCACGAGCAGCCCGCCAAGCTGGTCCGGCGTGCCCTGGTTGATGTAGTAGGAGCGGCACTCGGGGTTCACGTCGCTGTCCCAGGTCATCACCAGCACGTCGCGGGCCATCGCCTGCTTGAGCGCCGGGCAGAGGCCGTCGGGCGAGACCGAGGAGAGCACGATCGCGCCGTAGCCCTGGTTGACGAAGTTGTTCACGAACTGAACCTGGCCCGAGACGCTGGGCTCGGTCGGGCCGTCATAGGTCACGTTGACTCCAAGCTCGTCGCCCATGGCCATCGCCCCGTTCCCACCCGAGGTGAAGAAGCCCACCCCGACCAGTTTCGGGATAAAGGCGATGTCTTGGGCGCTCGCGACGTTGGCGGCCATCAGGCCAGCCGCAACTGTACCAAGCAGCGTCAGGGATTTACGCATGGTGTTTCCTCCTCCATTGAAACAAGTGCCCGGGGTCAGTGCGTCTGCCGCGAGCGGACCGGTAAGAAATCCCGAAGCAGCTCAGCGCCGTGGCGCAGGGCGACTACGAGGACCAGCAGCGCCCCGGACAGCGCGCTGGAAATCTGACTGGGCACACCGCTCATCTGCAGGCCCTGCTGCAGGTAGCCGATGATGAACGTGGCGATGATCGTGCCCAGCACCGAGCCCTGACCGCCGTAGATCGAGGCGCCTCCGAGCACGGCCGCAGTGATCGCCGGCAGCAGCGTTGCGCTGCCGAGATCGACCCGGGCCGAGCCGAAATAGGCCGATAGCATGAGCCCCGCGAGCGCCGCGGCAAGGCCGGTCAGCACGTAGGTCACCAGCTGCACACGGAAGACAGGCATACCCGAATGGCGCGCAGCGTGCTCGTTCTGACCGACCTGGAACACCAGCCGTCCGAACCGCGTCAGGTGCAGCAGGACCAGCAGCAGCGCTGCAAAGCAGAGAAACACGAAGAGCGGCATCGGCAGGCCCAGCACCTGTGCGTATCCAAGCGCGGTGAAACCGGCGGGAAAGCCGCCGATGCCTTCGTAGCCACTGGCGCCGACCAGCCCCGAGAGCACGGTCGCCGCGCCCGAGAACATGTAGAGCGAGCCCAGCGTCACCACCAGCGGCTGCAACCGCGTGAGCCGGATCACCACCGCGTTCAGCAGTCCTGCGGCTGCACCGGTGGCAAAACCCACCAGCAGCGAGAGCGGCAGCGGCAGCCCGAAGAAGTTGGCGATGCCAAACGTGATCGCGGCAAGCCCCACGGTCGATGCGAAGCTCACGTCGATCCCTCCGGCGATGATCACCAGGGTCAGCGGCACGGCGACGATGCCCACCTGCACGAAGTCCGAGGTCCCGAACAGCAGCGACGCGGGCCGCAGGAAGCGCGGGTTGATCATCCCGAAAATGGCGAGCTCGGCCAGCAGCACCGCGAAGAGCAGCACTTCCCAGCGCATCAAGTGGCGTTTCATGCGGCATCCTCCAGGTCGCTGCGCGGGGCGATCTTGTGGCTCGAGCGGCGGTAGCGCGCGGCCCGGTCACGGGCCTCGAGCGCGATGCGCAGCCGGCCGTCGATCAGCAAGACGGTCAGCAGCATGCCGCCGCCGATGAGGTCGTTCCAGTAGGCGGGGATCTTGAGGAACACGAGCGAGGTGTCGATGGAGGTGAAGAAGATCACCCCGATGACCACGCCCGCCACGGTCCCCACGCCGCCAAGCAGGCTGATCCCGCCGAGCACCAGCGCGGCGATGGCGCGCAGCTCGATGCCGCTGCCCGCCTGGTTCGGCACAAAACCGATCTGCGCGGCGAAAGTGATCCCGGCCAGCGCGTACATCGCGCCGCCCCAGGCGAAGCAAAGGAACTCGATGCGCTTCACCGGCAGCCCGAGGTGGCGCGCCGCGGCGCGGTTGTCGCCGACGACCTTGACCCAGCCGCCGCGGCGCGAGCGCAGGAACAGCCAGAGCAGCACGATAACACCCGCGGCGACCAGCCCCATGACCGACAGGCCCGCGACCGACTTGGCGCCGAGCGCCTTCAGCGCCTCGGGAAGCTCCTCGATCCACTCCCCGCCGGTGGCGATCAGCATCACCCCGCGGAAAAGCCCGAGCGTGCCGAGCGTCGCCACGATCGAGGGCACGCCGAGCAGCGCCACGAGCGCGCCGCTGAGCGCCCCGGCCATCACCCCGACACCAAGCGCCGCGCCGCAGGCGAGCGGCAACGCGACGCCGGCGTTGAGCGTCAGACCCAGGGTCACCGCCGAGAGCCCGAGCACCGAACCGCCAGACACGTCGATGTTGCGGGTCAGGATGATCGGGAAGATCCCCAGCGCCACAAGCATCAGCACCAGACCGTTGGACCAGATGATGCTCGCGGTGTGCGCCGACAGGAAGCCCGGCGCCGCGGCGCCGACCGCCAGCAGCACGGCCAGCGTGACGAGGAAGAGCGTCGCGACACGGTCGCGGGCGATGCGTTCAAGCATGGGCGGCCTCCCCGGCCTCGAAGGCAAGCTGTGCGATGTCGTCGGTGCTGGACCCGGCGGGCAATTCTCCCGCGAAATGGCCCCCCGCCATCACCGCGATCCGGTCCGAAAGGCGCAGCACCTCATCGAAGTCGGACGAGATCAGCAGCACCGCGGTGCCGGTCTCGGCGAGCTCCTCGATGATGCGGTAGATGTCGTTGCGCGCGCCCACGTCGACGCCCCGTGTCGGCTCGTCGAGGATCAGCACCCGCGGCGCCGCGGCCAGGCATTTCGACAGCAGGACCTTTTGCTGATTGCCGCCCGACAGGCTGCCGACCGGCTGGTCGGGTCCGGCACAGCGGATGCCCAGCGACTTGCGGTACGCTGCGAAACGGCGGCGTTCCTGCCCGGGCCGCAGCAGGAAGGGCAGCCGGTCGTGCACCAGCGACGAGGTGTTCCAGTAGAGCGGCGCCTCGAGGAAGAGCCCGTATTGCTGCCGGTCCTCGGAGAGGTGCACCACCCCCGCCTTCACCGCCGCCCCCGGCCCCCTGGCCTTGAAGTCTCGGCCTTCGAGCGTGACCCGCCCGCCGCTGCGCGGGCGCAGTCCAACCAGCGTCTCGGCCAGTTCCGTGCGCCCCGCACCGACGACGCCAGTCAGCCCGAGGATCTCTCCCGCGCGCAACGACAGCGAGATGTCGACGAAGCCCTCGCCGCTCAGCCCCTCGAGGGACAGTACCGGCGCGCCGGTGATCTCGCGCTGCCGTTCGCGCACATCGAGCGCGGTGACGCCCGGGCTCATGGCAGCAAGTATATCGGCGTCGGGGCTCGCGCTCATCCGCTCGCTCAGCACAACGTAGCCGTCACGCAGCACTGTGATCCTGTCGGAGACCGCGCGCAGCTCGTGCAGCTTGTGGGAAATGAAGACAAGCCCGTGCCCTTCGGCGCGCAGCGCACGCATGTGGCCAAACAGCGTCTCTACCTCGTGCGGCGTCAGCGCCGAGGTCGGCTCGTCGAGGATCAGCACCTTGGCCTCGCGCAGCAGCCCGCGCAGGATCTCGACGATCTGCCGGTCGGCGATTTCCAGCGTCGCGGCCTTGGCATCCGGCGACAGCGAAACGCCGAGTTGGGCAATCAGCTCCTCGACGCGCGCGCGGTAGGCACCGGCGGGCTTCGGCATGCCGACGCAGATATTCTGGAGCACCGACTGGTTGGGGAAGATATGCGCTTCCTGCGGAACGAGGTAGAGACCCATTGCCTGCGCCTGCGCGGGAGTCGCGGGCGAGAGCTGCGCGCCGCCGAGCCGGACTTCGCCGCCCGATGCGGACACGAGCCCCGCGAGAATTTTCATCAGCGTCGACTTGCCCGCACCGTTGCCCCCCAGCAGGGCATGAACCTCGCCGGAGCGGATCGTGAAATCGACCGCCTTCAGCACGGGGACGCCCGCGTAGCTTTTCGACACGGACTTCAATTCCGCGAGAACAGTTTCCATGACGCCTCCTCACCGATGCCGAGCGCGAGCCGACCACCAGTTGATGTTCATTTGCACTCTTCGCCATCATTTGTGCAGCCATCATACGTCGTGTCAATCTGATTCTGCGCATTTATAGGGCACAATCGCCGCATAATTGGGCAGTTGACTTGATCAATTATTTGATGAAGAACTATTATGATCTCGCTTGCAGCTCGCAGGAAAGGACCCGCCCGATGATGGAACAGCCTCAGAGCGCCACCGACGATGCCCTCATGGCGCGCGTGGCCTGGCTCTATTACAACGATGGGCTGACCCAGAGCGAAGTCGGCGACATCCTCAACATCTCTCGCATAAAGGTCTCGCGCCTGCTCGACGCCGGGCGCAGCTCTGGACTCATCCAAGTGCGGATCAACTCGCGCCAGCAGGGTTGCCTCGAGCTCGAGACCCGGATGCGGCAACAGTTCGACCTGAGCGACTGCCGGGTGATTCCCGAAAGCTCGGTCGCAGACGTGAACCTGCGCGTAGGGCAGGCCGCCGCCCAGTACCTGATGCAGAAGCTGGCCCCGGGCGAGACGCTGTCGGTCGGGTGGGGCGAGACCATCACCCATTCGATCCGCATGCTGGGCCACACAGCGCAGGAGCGCGGCATTGGCCTCTATTCGCTCACTGGCGGCGTGCAGACCTACGTCGAGGGGATGCGCGAGGCGAACTGGCATCGCAACATCAACATCATCCCGGCGCCGCTGGTGGTCTCGACGCCCGAACTGGCGCGCGCGCTCATGCAGGAGCCGTCCATCGCCGCGCTCATGGCGCAGGCGCTCGAGGCGGACTACAAGCTGGTTGGCATCGGCGGGCTGAGCGAGAGCGCGACGGTGGTGACGCAGGGCTACATCCCGGCGGGCGAGATCGATCCGCTGCGCCGGGGCGGCGCGCGCGGCGACATCCTCTGCCGTTTCTACGACCGTCGCGGGCAGGACATCGGCGTGCCGCTGCACGACCGGGTGGTCGGCGTCGACCTCGAACAACTGCGCGCCTCGGACCGGGTGATCGGCGCGGCGGGAGGGCCGAGCAAGACCGGTCCGATCCTCTCGGCCCTGCGCGGCGAAATCCTCGACATCCTGGTCACCGACGAGCCGACCGCGCTCGCCCTTCTCGACGCGGCGGAGGCCTGAGCATGCCCTATTTCCTTGCTTTCGATGCCGGCACCGGCAGCGGCCGCGCCGTGCTCTTCGACGACACCGGCGCCGAGATCGCGGCCTCCGGACAGGAATGGTGGCACGCCACCGACCCCCGCTTCCCCGGCTCGATGGATTTCGACACCGCCGGCAACTGGGCCGCGCTGGCGCGCTGCTGCCGCGAGGTGATCGCGGCAAGCGGGATCGACCCCACCGAGATCCGCGCGGTCAGCGCCACCGCCATGCGCGAAGCCTTCGTGCTGCATGACGCCAGCGGCGCCGAAATCTGGGCCTGCGCCAACGTTGATGCCCGCGCGGGTGACGAGGTGCGCGAGCTTAAGCGGGCCCACCCCGGGCTCGAGGCAGAGATTTACGCACGCTCCGGCCAGACCTACGCGCTTGGCGCCCTGCCCCGTCTCGCCTGGCTGCGCCGCCACGCGCCGGAAACGCTCGACCGCGCGCGCAGCCTCACTATGCTCTCGGATTGGATCCTCTACCGGCTCTCGGGCGAGCTGACGCTCGAGCCCTCGAACGGCGGCACCACGGGCCTGCTTGATCTGCGGACCCGCGCGCCGCTGACCGGGGCGCTGGAAACCGTTGGCCTGCCCACCGATCTCTTTCCCCGCGGCGTCACCACCGGCGAGGTCATTGGCAAGGTCCATGCCGCTGCCGCGGCCGAAACCGGTCTGGCCCCCGGCACGCTGGTCGTCGCCGGCGGCGGCGACTGCCAGACCGGCGCGCTTGGACTCGGCATCGTGCACGAGGGAGACTGCGCGGTGCTGGGTGGTACCTTCTGGCAGCAGGTGGTGAACGTGCCCCTGTCGCTCACCGATCCGAGCATGACTCTACGCATCAACCCGCACATGGTTGCCGGGCTCAACCAGGCCGAGGCGATCAGCTTCTTCACCGGCGCGGTCATGCGCTGGTTCCGCGATGCCTTCGGCAACGGCAAAGGCTACGCGGCGCTCGAGGCCGACTCGATGGCCGTGCCGCCCGGCGCCTATGGGATCATCCCGATTTTTTCCGACGTCATGCGCTACGGCGACTGGTTCCACGCCGCGCCTTCACTGCTCAACCTCTCGCTCGACGCGGCCGCCTCGGGTCCGGCCGCGATCTTCCGCGCGCTGCAGGAGAACGCGGCCATCGTCGCGCGGCGGAACCTCGAGGCCGTCTTTGCCCTCACCGGCCACCGGCCCGAGCGCCTGGTCTTCGCCGGCGGCGCCGCGAAATCCGCCCATTGGTCGCAGATCCTTGCCGATGTCACCGGGCTGACGGTGGTCACGCCGAAGGTGACCGAGGCCACCGCACAGGGCTGCGCCTCGGCGGCGGCGACCGGTGCTGGCCATTTCGCCTCGCTCGCCGAGGCGGGCGGTGCCTGGACGCGGATCGAACGGACCTTCACCCCCGATACGGCGCTGCGGCCGCTCTACGACGAGGCCGGCGAGCGATGGGCCAAGGCCTATGCCGCGCAGCGCCAGCTCGTGCTTGACGGCACCACCACCTCGATGTGGCAGGCGCCCGGCATCTGAGGCTTCCCATTCTTCTACTCACAAAGGACAAGGTCATGCTGATCCAACTCGTCAACATCAAGGTTCAGGAAGGCACGCGCGACACCTTCCTCAAGGCTTTCACTCTGAACTGCGAAGGCACGCGCAAGGAGCCGGGCAATCTGCGCTTCGATTTGCTGCACGACCCCGCAGACGAGAACAACTTCTACGTCTACGAGATCTTCGAGAGCGAGGCCGCTCTGGACGAGCACCGCAAGACCCCGCATTACCAGACCTGCGTGTCAATGATCGATCCGATCACCCTCGGCGGACGCAGCAAGACCTACTTCTCGCCGGTGCTGATCCAGGACCAGGCGCCCGCCTGAGCCCGCAGCCAAGCCGATCGTCAAGCCGTGCCGCCGTCCTTGCGATGGCGCAGGCTTGTCCCGCATGAGAAGGGAACCCGGCCTCTGCGGAGGAAGGCCGCAAGACTTGGCACGCGCACCCATCACATGTGCCTAATGCGACAGCCGCCTGAGGAACCGCTGCAGCCGCTCGTCCTTGGGCGACCCGAAGATCTGTTCCGGGCTTCCTTCCTCGACAATCTTGCCGCCGTGCATGAAGATCACCCGGTCGGCAATCTCGCGGGCGAACTGCATCTCGTGGGTGACGATCAGCATTGTCTGGCGACGCGCGGCGACGCGGCGCATGAGGTCGAGCACCTCGCCCACCCATTCCGGGTCAAGCGCCGAGGTCGGCTCGTCGAAGAGCATGAGCTCGGCGCCGATGGCCATGGCTCGGCCGATGCCGACGCGCTGCTGCTGTCCGCCCGAGAGGCTCGCAGGGTAGCTGTCCGCCTTTTCGGCGAGGCCGGTCTCGGCCAGCACCTCGAGCGCACGCCGCTCGGCCTCGGCCGGCGGGCGGCCCTGCACGGTGACCAGCGCCTCCATGATATTTTCCTTCGCGGTCTTGTTGGCAAAGAGCGCGTAGTTCTGGAAGACGAAAGCCGAGCGGCGGCGCAGGGCGAGAACTTCGGCCCGGCTCGCCCGGGCGGCATCGAGCGTGACGGCGCCGATGGTGATCCGTCCCGCGTCGGGCTCATCGAGGAAGTTGAGGCAGCGCAGGAGGGTCGACTTGCCGGTCCCCGAGGGGCCGATGATCACCACCCGCTCGCCCGGCGCGATGTCGAGATCGATCCCATCGAGCACCGCAGTGCCGTTGAAAGTCTTGCTGAGACCGCGGACGGAAATCATCGTGCATACGCCTTGTTCAGATAGACCTCGAGCCGCTTCTGCCCCTGGCTCAGCAGTTCGACCATGGCCCAGTACATCAACGCCACGACGAGGAAGGCCTCGAAATAGAGGAAGCTGCCCGCCGCCTCTTTCTGCGCCGCGCCCATCATCTCGGTGACGCCAAGGGTGAAGGCCAGCGAGGTGCCCTTGATCATGTCGATGAAGTAGTTGACCAGCGTCGGCGCCGCCACCCGGGCGGCCTGCGGCAGGATGATCCGCCGCATCATCTGCAGCTGGGTCATGCCGATAGACTGTGCCGCCTCCCATTGGCTGCGGTCGACACCGAGGATCGCCGCGCGGATCGTCTCGGCCATGTAGGCCGAGAAATGCAGCGTCAGCCCCATGATCGCGGCGGTGACCCCGTTGATGCTGGTCAGGAAGCTCATCACCTGCGGCAGACCGTAGTAGAAGAGGAAGAGCTGCACCAAGAGCGGCGTGCCGCGGAAGAAGCTGATGAACAGCACAACCGCCCAGTCGATCCAAGGCAGACGGAACACCCGCTCGACCGCCAGCAGCGAGGCGAGGATGAGCGCCAGGACCATCCCCGCCGCCGCCATACCCAGCGTCAGCGGCACGTAGCCCAGGATAACGGGGACCAGCCCCAGCATGTAGTCGAGGTCCAGTCCCCGCATGGGTTCACTCCGGGCTGGTGATGTCGGTGCCGAACCACTTCTGCGAGATCTCGGTCAGCGTGCCGTTCTCGCGCAGGGTGGACAGCGCCGCGTCCACCTCGTCGCGCAACGCGGTGCCGGCCGCGTCGTTGCGGAAGGGCAATGCGTTGTGGATCTCCGAAAAGGGCTTGCCGGCCAGAGCCAGCGGCAGCGGGCTTTCCTGGATGAGCTGCGCCGAGGAGACGCGATCCATCACGAAGGCATCGACCCGACCCAGCGCGGTGTCCTGCGCGATGTTGGACTCGTAGGTCTTGATCTCCACCTCGTCGGCGAAGGGCAACTCGCGCAGCAGCTGCTCGAAGTTCGAGCCGAGGTTCACAGCGACGGTACGCCCGCGCAGGTCCTCGACGCTGGTGATCTCGTCATTGCCCTCGCGCACCACCACCTGCGCCCCGTCGTAGACATAGGGCTGGGTGAAGGCGAACTTGGCCTCGCGCTCGGGGGTGATGGTGATCTGGTTGGCGATCGTGTCGATGCGGCCCGCGTCGAGCGCGCCGACGAGACCCGAGAAGGACATGGTCTCGAATTCCACGTCGAGGCCGGTCTGCTCGCCAACGGCGTTCATGACATCAACCTCGAAGCCCTGCAGCACGTCCTGCTTGACGAAGGTGAAGGGGAAATAGCCGCCCGACATGCCCACCCGCAGGGTCTGGGCCTCTTGCGCCATGGCGCTGCCTGCGAGCCCGGCGGCGAAAATTGTGGCGGTGGCGATAGACTTGAGCATCTTGGCAACTCCTTTGAATTAGGGGCACTAGGTGTCTTCCCGGGTCGCGAGGATCAATGGGTCCACAAAGAAAAGGTCCCTGTCTCGAGGTAACGCTCGGCTTGCGGAACGTCGTTCCGTCTTATCCGCCCCGGAAAGAATGCCCGTTTGCCCCGGGTCCGTCGATGGGGTTGGTGCAGCTGTCCCTTTCCCGCCCCTGCGGCAAGAGATTTCCGGGGGGGGAACGCAATGACGGTCAGGCGGCGGTACGGGAGAGTTTCTCCGACAGCCATTCGAGAAAGACCGCGAGCCGTCGCAACCCCGACGTGCGGGTAAGATAAAGCGCGGTGATCTCCAGCGGGTCTGCCAGCAGGCGATCGGGAAAGAGCGACACCAGCCGCCCCGCCGCGATATCCTCGGCCACCATGAACTCCGAAAGGCGCGCAATCCCCATGCCGCCAAGGATGAGGCTGCGCACCGCCTCGCCATTCTCGGCGTAAACCGAGGCGGGGACGTCAACTGGCCCGGAAAGCCCCTCGAAGTGCAGGCCGTTGATGTGCGACGGCGCGGTGAAGCGCACCTGCCGGAGCTGCCCAAGCGCCTCGGGCCTGTCGGGCCAGCCTGCGCGGTCAAGATAGGACGGAGCCGCGACCAGACGCCATGGCGTGCGTCCGAGCGGCCGCTGCAGCACCTCGCTGT
The DNA here is from genome assembly GCF_003111685.1 of Alloyangia pacifica. NCBI lineage: Bacteria > Pseudomonadati > Pseudomonadota > Alphaproteobacteria > Rhodobacterales > Roseobacteraceae > Alloyangia > Alloyangia pacifica. The sequence continues at coordinate 245,066 of NZ_CP022191.1, forward strand.
CAGCCAATCGCCCGAAGCGGATCGCCACATCCGCATGACTGTCGATCAGGTCGACGAGGCGATCGGTCATGTCGAGAGTGACCTCCACCTCGGGAAACCGCGCGTGGAACTCGACCAGCTGCGGCGCGATCACGTGCAGGACGAAGCCTGCCGGGGCATTCACCCGCAGCGGACCTCGCGGTGCACGCCCCTGCGCCGCGAGATCGGCCAGCGACTCGGTCCGGGTGACGATGTCCTGTGCCGCCACGAGCAGGTCGCGCCCCTCAGCGGTCAGTTCGATCGCGCGGGTACTCCGGCGCAGCAAGGTGGCGCCGAGTTGCAGCTCGAGGCGGGTCACCGCTCGGCTCAGCGTCGAGGGAGCCACGCCAAGATGCCTGCCGGCCTCGGCAAAGCCCCCGGCCTCGATCACCTTAACAAAGGTCGCAAGGTCTCGGGTCTGCGGTAATTCGTGCATCAAGCGCAACGAGCCTTTGCCAACCTGTCTGTTCACGCAAAAGCCTAGCGCGGCCATCTTCGCGGCGAAAGTGGAAACAGGAGCCTCCCATGCCCTTAGCTCTCTGGGCGCTGACGATCAGCGCCTTCGCCGTCGGCACGACCGAGTTCGTGATCGTTGGCCTCATCCCGACCATCGCCGCGGACCTCGGCGTATCCCTGCCCTCAGCCGGCCTTCTGGTCAGCCTCTATGCGCTTGGCGTGACCATCGGCGCGCCGGTGCTGACCGCGCTTGCCGGGCGCCTGCCGCGCAAGACGCTGCTGCTGTCGCTGCTGGTCCTGTTCATCGCCGGCAATGCCTTCGCCGCCTTTGCACCCGGGTACGACAGCCTGATCGCCGCGCGCTTTCTGACCGGTCTCGCGCATGGTGTCTTCTTCGCCATCGCCTCGACCATCGCTACGGATCTCGTTGATCGCGAGAAGGAAAGCTCCGCGATCGCGCTGGTCTTTCTGGGCCTGACCGTCGCGCTGGTCACCGGTGTGCCGCTCGGCACCTGGATTGGTCAGAACTTCGGGTGGCAGGCGAGCTTCCTCGGCGTGTTCGTTCTAGGCGTGATCGGGCTGATCGCCTCGGCGCTGCTTGTGCCCGGCACGCTGCGCCGGCGCCCGGTGCCGCGCCTGAGCGCTCAGGCAAAGGTGCTGACCTCGCCACGGCTGCTGCTCGTCTACCTGATCACCGCGGTCGGCTACGGCGGAAATTTCATCGCCTTCACCTACCTTGCCCCGATGCTGAGCGAGGTGACCGGGCTCGGCACGGGCGCGGTGAGCCTCGTCATCCTGCTCTACGGCGCTTCGGTCGCGGTCGGCAACATCATCGGCGGCAAGTTGGCGGACCGCATGGGCGCGGTGCGCGCGCTGACGCTGATCTTCATCGGGCTGTCGGCGGTCTTGCTGGCGCTCGGCCTGACGCTCTCGTCGCCTGCGGCGGCCATCGCGGTGATCGCGGTCTGGGGCGGTTTCGCCTTCGCTAACGTGCCGCCGCTGCAGGTCTATACCGTGCAGATCGCCCGCGAGGTTGCGCCGGATGCGGTCGACGTTGCCTCGGGTCTCAATATCGGCGCCTTCAACCTTGGCATCGCGCTTGGCGCATGGACGGGCGGGCTCGTCGTCGCGGGCAGCGGCCTTGCCGCGGCACCCCTGCTCGGCGCTGCGGTGGTCTTCGTCGGCGTGCTTCTGACCCGGCTCTCCGGTCGTCTCGACCGGACGGCCTCCCCTCTTCCAGCAGAATAGGAGGACTTGTCCCATGACCATTGGACACATTGGGCGCGCCGGATTCCCCGCGCTTGGCCTCGGCACCGTCCGCATGGCGCCCGGCGAAGCGCGCGACTTCCGCGGCGGCGGAGCCGCATGGCCGCATCGTCTCGCCCGAGGGGCTGGCACCCGATTGGGACTGACGCGCTAAATCTGCAAGGTCCGACCCGCCCCGGTGCATCCGGGGCGGGCGTGCGCGCGATGTCATCTGGGTCCGGGACGTGGAGCGCGACAAGCGACCTCTGCAGATGCTCCCGCTCGCGGGACGCGAGCATGTTCCATCTAAAGCGTTCATTTATATAGATATAATTGATACGTATTTTGATACGATTATTGAATTTGATTCATCGTACCAAATTGTCTATGACTGATTCATCTTGGACCGTGGGGTGGAGGCGCTACGGTCGGTCAGCCGCCGAGGTTGACATGGAGGAGACAGCCGTGAGCGAATTCGCACTGCCTGAGACCCTGGGAGCCGATGCGCGCCCTCTGAAGGCGTCCGAGGCTCTTGACACGCTGGGCCGGCGCATCGTCGCCGGCACGTACGAGGTCGAGGGCACGCTGCCGGTCGAGGCCAGCCTGATGGACGATCTGGGGATCAGCCGCACCACCCTGCGCGAGGCGATCCGCACGTTGGTCGCGCTCGGGCTGGTCGAGGTGCGGCCGCGGATCGGCACCCGGGTGCTGCCGCGCAAGCACTGGAACCTGCTCAATCGCGACGTGCTGCGCTGGATGATGCCGAGCGAAGGCTTCAACGTCGAGCTGATGGGCTCGATCGACGAGGCGCGCGAGGTGTTCGAACCCGCCGCCGCGGCGATGGCCGCCGAGCGCGCCAGCCGCAGCGCGATCACCGCGATCCGCGTCGCCTACGACAAGATGGAGGCCGCCGCCGACAGCGGTGATGCCGTTGCCGCGATCCGCGCCGACCGCGAGTTCCATCTGGCGATCCTCGCCTCGACCGGCAACCCGATCATCGAGGCCTTCGACACCGCCATCGACGCCGTGCTCGGGCAACTGTTCCGGGTCGCCATCGAGATGCATATGGAGAATTTCCGCAACAACCTGGTCAATCACCGCAACGTTCTTGACGCCATCGAGCGCAAGGACGCGGCGACCGCCCGACAGGCGATGCTCGACACCATCTGGTTCACGCGTCGCCACTTGGAAAGGCACAAGCTTACCAAGACATTCAGCTAAACGGAGGAGACCCCATGCTGAAGAAAATGACGTTCGCGAGCATTGCCCTGCTCGCGGCGGCCGGCACCGCCATGGCCGAATACCCCGAAAAGCCGATCACCATGATCGTGCCGTGGAACGCCGGCGGAGGCACCGATGCCGTCGCGCGGATGCTGGCCAAGGGGCTGGAAGCCGAGCTTGGAACCAATGTCGCGGTCGTGAACCGCTCGGGCGGCGCCGGTGTCGTCGGCCACAACGCCATGGTGACCGCGCCGACCGACGGCTACACCATCGGCTTCGCGACCGCCGAGATGGTGACCTACTACTGGACCGGCAACGCCGAGTTCACCGACGAGGACTTCACGCCGATCAGCTTGGTGAATTTCGACAGTGGTGCCTTCCACGTGGCCGCAGGCAGCGACTGGGAAACCGTCGGCGACGCCGTCGAGGCAATCAAGAATGCGCCCGCCGGCACCTTCAAGATGTCCGGCACCGCCGTCGGCGCGGCCTATCACCTGGCCTTCGCCGGCTTCCTGCAACAGCAGGGCGTCGACCCGCTGAAGGTCACGATGGTGCCCTCGCAGGGCGCTGCCCCCGGCTTTCAGGAACTGGCTGCCGGAGGCGTGCAGATCATCCCGTCGTCGCTGCCCGAGGGCAAGACCATGATGGATGCGGGACGCTCCAAGGCACTGGCCGTCTTCGCCGACGAGCGCAACGCGGCCTTCCCGGACGTGCCCACCGCCGCCGAACAGACCGGCACCCCCTACTCGGGCGGCACCTGGCGCGGCGTCGTCGGCCCCAAGGAGATGGATCCCGAGGCCGCGGCCAAGCTCGAAGCCGCCGTGAAGACCGTCTTCGACAGCGAAGAGTTCCAGTCCTTCATGGCGCAGCAGGGCTTTGGCGCTCGCTACCTCGACGCCGCGGAGTTCACTGACTTCCTCGACGAGACGCAGCAGAGCGTCGGCGAGGTCATGAACGCCATCGGCCTCGCGCAACGCGGCAGCTGAGGAGAGTAGGGATGCGGCTTCCGGATATCTGGACGGGGCTTGGCTTCGCGATACTCGGGATCTTCGTGGTCCTGCAGGCGCAGGGCTTTCCCGAACCTGCGGGGGCCGCATCCCCGCGGCTCTTCCCGCGCATCGTCGGCTCGGGCTTCGTGCTCTTCGGCCTGCTGATCGCGGGGCGCAGTCTCGCGGCACGGATGCAGGGCGCCGAGGTGCGGCTCCTCCCCGAGGTCGAGGATTGGATGCGCAGCCCCAAGCGGCTGGCGCGGATCCTCTTCATCCCGCTGGCAATCGTGCTCTATGGCCTGCTTGCGCCCGTGCTCGGCTCGCTGCCGGTCTCGGTGGTGCTGGTCCTTGTCAGCGCCCTGCTCTGGGACGAGCGACCGATTGCGGCCGCCGTCGTTTCTATCGCCGTCTGTCTCGCGGTCACGCTCTTCTTCATCGAGGTGATGCGTGTGCCCCTGCCCACCGGGCCCTTCCCCGGCTCCCTGTTCTGAAGCGACCCGCATGGATGTCCTGATTTCCGCCTTTCACATGGTCTTTAGCCTCGACGTGCTGGGAGTGATCCTGCTCGGCTCGGCCTTCGGCCTTTTCGTCGGCGCGACCCCGGGTCTCAGCGCGACCATGGCGGTGGCGCTGCTGGTGCCGGTGACCTTTTTCCTCTCGCCGGTGGCGGCGATCGGCGCCATCGTCTCCTGTTCGGCCATGTCGATCTTCGCCGGCGACATTCCCGGGGCGCTGCTGCGCATCCCCGGCACCCCGGCCTCGGCCGCCTACATGCGCGAACTCGATGCGCTGAACCGCATGGGTCGGCTGGATCTCGCGCTCGGCACGTCGATGATGGTGGCGGTGATCGGCGGGCTGATCGGCACAGCGGTTCTCGTGCTCGCCGCACCGCAACTGGCCGAGGTGGCGCTGCTCTTCTCGACCTACGAATATTTCTGGCTGGCGCTGCTCGGCCTGTCCTGCGCCACGCTGGTCGCCGGGCGCGACCGTCTCAAGGGCACGGTGTCGCTGCTGCTCGGCCTGTTCCTGACGATGATCGGCCTCGACGTGACGACCGGTCTGCCGCGCTACACCTTCGGGCTGATCGACCTGCAGGCCGGGGTTTCGCTGATCGCGGTGATGATCGGCGCCTTCGCGGTGGCCGAGATCCTGCGCTCGGCGCAGCACCCGCTCGTCACCCCGCAGAAACCCGCAAAGGCCGGGCTGTCGATCTTGCGCGGACAGCCCCGCAATCTCTGGACCCACAAGGGCGCGGTGGCCCGCGGCAGCCTGATCGGCACGCTGATCGGCGCGCTGCCCGGTGCAGGTGCCGACATCGCCGCCTGGATCGCCTACGCGATCAGTCAGAAGGTCTCGAAGAAGGCCGACAATTACGGCAAGGGCGAGCCCGAGGCCATCGCCGGAGCCGCCTCGGCCAACAACGCGGCGCTCTCGGGAAGCTACGTGCCGGCGCTGGTCTTCGGCATCCCCGGCGACTCGATCACCGCGATCGTTGTCGGCGTGCTGGTGCTCAAGGGCATCCAGCCGGGGCCGATGGTCTTCATCACCTCGCCCGAGCTCGTCAACGCGATCTACATCGTCTTCGTGCTGGCGAACCTACTGATCATCCCGCTTGGCCTCTTGGCCATCATCGGCGGGCGGCAACTGCTCGGCGTGCGCATGGGCAAGCTCTATCCCTCGATCCTGCTGCTCTGCATCCTCGGCACCTTTGCCACGAACAATTCGCTCTTCGATCTGTGGACGCTCGCCGCCGTTGGTGTGCTGGTCTGGATCATGGAGGCGAATGACTATCCCGCCGCGCCGCTGGTGCTGGGCCTCGTGCTCGGCCGGGTCGTGGAGGAGAATTTCATGTCCAGCATGATCAAGGCGGATGGCAACCTGCTCGCCTTCTTCGAACGCCCCATCGCCGGGGTACTGGGCGTGATCACGCTGCTGGTCTGGCTCGCACCGCCGGCGGTGTCCCTGCTGCGCCGCCTCTCCGGGCGCGGCAGATCCGACCGAAGCTCTCTCGCCAAACAAGGGAAATCCTGATGTATGCCTCAATGAAAGGCTCGACCCATCCGCTCGCCGTTCCCGAGATTGCCGAAATGGCAATCCCCGAGGACGAACGGGTCTGGGTGCCGCAGGCGCCGGACGTGTGGTTCCGCCCGCTCCTGCTCAACACGATGGCCGGGCAGTGGTGCAACCTGCTGCGGGTGCGCAAGTCCGGCGTGCTCAGCAAGCACCTGCACCCCGCCCCGGTCACCGGCTACGTGATCAAGGGCCGCTGGCACTACCTCGAGCATGACTGGGTGGCCGAGACCGGCTCCTTCGTCTTCGAACCACCGGGCGAGATCCACACCCTGACCGTGCCCGAGGATTGCGAAGAAATGATCACCTTCTTCAACATCCAAGGGTGCATGTACTACGTCGACGAGGACAACAAGCACGTCGGCTTCGAGGATGTGTTCACCAAGATCGACATGTGCCGCAAGCACTACGAAGAGGTCGGGCTCGGCGCGAGCTACCTCGACCAGTTCATCAGATGACCAAGATGGAAAGAAGCGACATCCCCGCCCTCGGTGGCGAATGGGCGGCGCCTTTCCTCGAAGGCCGCTCGGTCCTCGTGACCGGCGGCACCTCGGGGATAGGTTTCGGCATCGCGCTCGGATTCGCCCGGGCCGGGGCGCGGGTCACCGCGACGGGGCTCACCGACAGAGAGGCCGCGGCGGCGACCGCCAAGGCGGAAGAGCTCGGGCTCGGCGGGGCCCTGAGCTTTGAGCTGCTCGACGTGCGCGACGGCGCAGCGGTGACCGAGGTCATCGGCGCGCAGGCCGATCTTTACACGCTGGTCAACTGCGCCGGGCTGATCCGCCGCGGCGCTGAACTCGAGCCCGCGGTCTTCGAGCAGGTCGTCGACGTCAACCTCAACGGCTCGATGCGTTGCGCCCATGCCGCGCATGACGCGCTGGCGCGCACGGGCGGCAGTGTGATCAACACCGCCTCGATGCTGTCGTTCTTCGGCGGCGGGCTGGTGCCAGGCTACTCGGCGTCGAAGGGCGGCATTGCGCAGCTCACCAAATCGCTCGCCATCGCCTGGGCAAAGGACGGCGTCCGGGTGAATGCCATCGCTCCGGGCTGGATCCGCACACCGCTGACCGCCGATCTTCAGGACGACGAGGCGCGCGCACGTACCATTCTCGGACGCACGCCGATGGGCCGCTGGGGCGAGCCGGGCGATCTGGCGGGCCCCGCCTTGTTCCTCGCCACCCCGCTGGCGGGGTTCATGACCGGCACGGTCATCCCAATCGACGGCGGCTACGCGATCACCTGATCGCGACCTGGAAAGCTGAGCAGGAGGAAGACATGAAGGCGCTGGTCTATGAAGGGCCGCGGACAGTCGCCGTGCGCGATGTCCCTCGCCCCAAAACCAAAGGGGTCCGTCTGCGGCTGCACTACTGCGGCGTCTGCGGGACGGACATCGGCATCTACGCGGGCAGCCACCCGCGTGCGCAGGCGCCGCTGATCCTTGGTCACGAGTTCATCGGCGAAGTGATCGAGGATCACGCCGGATTCACCAAGGGCCAGCGGGTCACCGCTTTCCCCCTGATCTCCTGCGGCGCCTGCCATCCCTGCCGGACCGGCAGCCCGCATGTCTGCGCCAACCTGCGCCTTCTTGGCATCGACTGTGACGGCGGCATGGCCGAGGAAATAACCGTCGCGCCCGAGCTGCTGGTCCCGGTACCCGACGATGTCCCGGACGAGCTCGCGGCGCTGATCGAGCCGGTCGCCGTCTGCCTGCGGGTGGCGGACCGCGCCGCGGTCACCATGGGCGACACCTGCGTCGTCACCGGCGCGGGGCCGATCGGGCTCATCACCGCGTTGATGCTGCGCCACGCCGGCGGCGGGCGCATCCTTATCTCGGACATCGCGCCGGGACGGCTGCGACTTGCCGAGGAACTGGGGTTCGAGCCCGTGAATGCCCGTGCGGAGACCCTTGCCGCGGCGGTGGCCGCGGCCACCGACGGCGACGGCGCGGACGTGCTGGTGGAATGCTCCGGCGCGGCGCCTGCGGCGCTCGAGATGACGCGGCTCGTGCGCACCGGCGGCACGATCTGCCTCGCTTCGCTGTTCAAGGCCCCGACCCCGGTCGCGCTGCTCGACATGAGCTTCAAGGAGCTGAGGCTCGTCGGGTCACGGGTCTACACGCGTGAGGAATTCCGCCGCGCCACGGCGCTTGTTGCGCAGCTCGAGACGCCGCTGGCGAAACTGATCACCCGGATCGTGCCGCTCAGCGACGCGGGCGATGTCTTCGAGCTGGCCACGGATCCAGAGGCCGGCATGGTGAAGGTGCTGGTCGACTGCCGGGGCTGACCCCGAGGGTCCGAGATCCCTCTGCAAGACAGGCGCCTGCGGGAAGTTGCCTCCGGACAACTTCCCGCGTTCCGCGCCATGCCCTGTCCAGCGCGACGCCCGGCGCGGCCTCAGGCCGTCAGCGCCCGCGTGGCCCGGAAGACCACCTCGACGCCGCGCGCCAGCTGGTCGTAGTCGGTCCATTCCTCGGGCGTGTGTGACACGCCGTCCCGGCTTGGCACGAAAATCAGCCCGACCGGTGCGATCTTCGACAGGACCATGGCGTCGTGCCCGGCGCCGCTCGGCATGGGGCGCCAGGCGAAACCGCAGTCCTCGGCTGCGGCGATCAGCGCGCCGCGGATCTCCTCCGACATCGGGGTTTCCGGCACCGCGAGAAGCTCTTCGGTCCCGACCGCGTAGCCGATCGCCTCCAGCGAGGCGAGCCTTGTGCGAAGCGCCGACTTGATCGCGTCGACCGTCCCGACCCTGTCGGCGCGCACGTCGACGCTGAAGATGGCGGCCTCGGGAATGACGTTGGCGCCGCCGGGATGCACGTCGATCTGGCCGACCGTGACAACCGCGCGGGGGTCGATGGCCGCGCAGAGGCCCGGCAGCTCGGCGATGACCCCGGCCGCGGCCACGAGCGCGTCGCGGCGGCCGGCCATCGGAGTGGTGCCGGCATGTCCCGCGGCACCGGTAATCCGCACCTCGAGCTGCGACAGCGCCACGATCGAGGTCACGATGCCCACGGCGTCACCGGTCTGTTCAAGCACCGGTCCCTGCTCGATGTGCAGCTCGAGAAAAGCGTGGATGCCCCCCTCGGGGATCGCAGCGGCCCCCGTCTCCTGCAGCGCGAGACCGAAACCCGCCATCGCCTCGCCGAGGGAAACACCTTCGCTGTCGCACATGGGAGCGAGCGCCTCCGGTCCGAGCTGGCCGGTCAGGATGCGCGAGCCGAGCAGGCCGCCGCCGAAGCGGCCGCCCTCCTCCTCGATCATCGCGATCACCTCGAGCGGGCGGCGCGGCGTCACGCCAAGCTGCTGCATGCAGAACGCGGTTTCGATCGCCGCGACGACCCCGGCGGGCCCGTCGAAGGCGCCGCCGTTGGGCACGCTGTCGATATGCGAGCCGACCAGTACCGGGGCAAGCGACGGATCGGCTCCCTCGAGCCGCCCGACGAGATTGCCGACGCTGTCGATCCGCGTGCTCAGCCCCGCCTCCTGCATCCGGCCCGCGAGGTAGTCCAGCGCCGCGCGGTGCTGCGCGCTGTAGGTCAGCCGTGTGGTGCCCCGGCCCGGGGTGGCGGTGAAGGCGGCCACCGCCTCGATCATCTCGCGGATGCGCCCCTCGCTGACGTGCTGCGCCATCACAGCAGCCCTGCGAAGATACCGGCCAACAGCACCGAGACGATGGTCACCGTGACGAAACCGGCGACCAGCATCGGCGGCAGCATGTGGGCGGAGAGCACCTCGCGTTCGTCTTCCTTGTCGGACAGCGCGTTCACCACCTCGTTGGTGATCACGTAGTCGGCGGGGAAGCCGTAAAGCGCGGTCAGCGAGCAGGCGAAGGCCATCGCCGGCGTGCTGCCCAGCAGCTTTCCGGCGATGAAGGAGAAAACGTACATGCCGGCGATGCCGATGAGGATCGCGCCGAACATCGGGCCCGCGAGATCGAGCAGCATCTCGGGCGTCGCGCGGTTCAGCCCGCCGAGGATGAACAGCATCAGCACCATGATCACGAAGCCGAAGGAGTTCGCCAGCTGCAGCGGCTGGCGCTCGAGGAATCCGACCGAGGAGGCGATGACCCCCGCCACGAGGCACAGCACGAAGGGGCTGATCTCGAAATAGGGCTTCACCAGCTCGGACACGCCCCAAGCAAGGAAGGCGACGAGGCCCAGCCGGAACAGCTTGAAGTAGACGGTGTTGTACTCTGCCGGCAGGTTGCGGAACAGCGCGGGCACCGCGGCGCCCTGCGCGCTCTCGACCTGTGTCACCTTGGCCGCGCCGGCCCATTGGCCGCTGCGGTAGAGGCCCAGCACGCGGCGTCCCTCACGCTGCAGCATCCACGACGTCAGCGGGTAGCCGATGAAGCCCTGCATCACGTAGATCAGGATGGCGAGCACCGCGAGGCTCTCGAAGCCCGCCTTGGACGCGGCTTCGGACATGATCAGCGACGAGACCACCCCACCGGTCAGCGGCGGCGTCACGACGACGAGGGTTTCGAAATCGAGGAAGAGCCGCCCGACGGTGAAGAGCATGGCGGCGATCCCGGCGATCCCGAGGAGCGCGATGACCACCGTGCGCCACTGCCGCCTCAGTTCCTTGAGCGAGAGCAGCGTGCCCATGTTGGTGATCAGCAGGAACATCGACAGGTAGACGACCGGCGTTCCGAACCCGGCGACCTGCACTATATCGGCGGGGAAGAACGTCCAGTAGCCGACCAGGAACAGGACGGCGCAGACGAAGATCGACGGCAGCCGCGAGCGGGTTCTCGTGGCAGCGACGTCGCCGACGAAGAGGATCAACGTCAGCACGGCAAAGGCGGCAAGTTGGGGCATTCGGGTCTCGCTTGGAATCTTGAAATGCAACGGTTGACGGATCGTTACATCCAAGTGGATGTAATTTGCAAGCTGTGCTATGTTTCGGTATGCCGCCGCGAAATATTGCAACCTCGTGGGGCGCTGGGTACCACGGAGACCTTTCGACACCGCCACGGCGAGGACAGCTTGCGATACGAGACCGACGACATCCTGCGCGAGACCTTCACGTCCGATCTGCGCTATCTGATGGCGGTGAGCCACATCGTCCTTGCGAACAACCAGGTGTCCAACCGGTTCTTCGAGAAGACCTACCGCATGCCGGTGCACGCTTGGTCGGCGCTCTACGCGGTGGTGCGATTTCCCGGCCTGCTCGCGAAGGACATCCCGCTGCTGTTCCCGCGACCGCAGAATTCGGTCAGCCGCGCGGTCTCGATGTTGCGCGAACGTGGCTGGATCACCGTCGAGACCAGCGACGAGGACACGCGGGCGCGGCTGCTCTACCCGACCGATGAGGGGCGGCGCGTGCTTGACGGGATCGAGACGCAGGTCCTGAAGCGCCAGGAAGAGATCTTCAGCGTTCTGTCCCAGGAAGAGCGCGATCAGTTCCTGGAATTGTGCCGCAAGCTGATCCTCGGTGGAGGCCTTTCAGCCTCCGAGGCGCTGTCACCCGACGATACCTGAAGGTGAGGGACCGCCAAGCTAGGCCGATATGGCGCCCCCCCTCATAGGTTTCATCCTGCCGCCTTGGCCTTGGGCGTCTGCGCCATGTCATAAGCGGCTTGGTTCCGTTCAATGTCGTCGCAGTTCAGCGCCGACCATTCGCAGAGCGCAAAAAGCGGCCCGACCAGGGTCTCGCCCAAGGGTGTCAGCCTGTACTCGACCTGCGGAGGCGTCTTGTCGGCGAAGACCTCGCGCTGGACGAGCCCGTCGCGTTCCAATGCGCGCAGCGTGACGGTCAGCATGCGTTGCGAAATCGTCTCGATTTCACGGCGCAACTGATTGTAGCGCTTGGGTTTCTCCGACAGGACCAGCACCGTCAGCGCCGCCCACTTGTTGCCGACCTGCGAGAGGATCGGCGAGATCCGGTTGCAATCCCCGGGTACAGACATGTGCCCTAGCTTCACGAACGTGCCTCCTTGTGCCGTTATTTTCGCATCCCTATCCATTCTAACGTACAAAGAGTAACCGCACACCAGGAGAATAATAGATGTGTGACCTTTGCCGCTCTGCCCGCCCGAACCGGCGCTCCTTCCTCAAGCTTGCCACTGCCAGCGCAGCGTCGGCCGCCGTATTGCCGGCCTTCCTGTCCAGCCCCACCGCCGCGCAGACGCTTCCCGAGGGTGTCGGCGCGCAAGGGCGCCGCACGCTGATCCGCGGCGGCCACGTCATGAGCATGGACCCGCAGGTGGGGGACTTCGAGCGGGGAGACGTTCTGCTCGAGGGCAGCCGGATCGTCGAGATCGCGCCACGCATCGAGGCGTCCGATGCCGCGGTGATCGAGGCTGAAGGCAGGATCGTCATGCCCGGCTTCATCGACACCCATCACCACCAGTTCGAGACGGCGCTGCGGTCTTTCCTGCCGAACGGGATTATGTATGCCACGCCGGACCGCGACGGCGCCCCGAACTACCTCGACGACATTCTTGGAAAGTTTGCCCCGGTCTATCGCCCGGAAGATGTCTACATTTCCGAGCTTTTTGGTGGCATCAGTCAGCTCGACGCCGGGGTCACCACGGTCCACGATGTCTCGCAAATCCACCATTCTCCCGCCCATTCCGACGCGGCGATCCGCGGGCTGCGCGAGGCGGGGCGCCGGGGCGTCTTCGGCTACTTCGAAGGCCAGGGCGCCGATGCGCAGTATCCGCAGGACGCGCGGCGCATCCGCGACGCGTATTTCAGCTCGGACGATCAGCTGCTGACGATGGTCATGGGGGGCGAGGCCTATCTGCCGCATGTCGATCCGCTGGATCTGTGGACGCTGGGGCAGGAGCTCGATCTGCCGATCGCGCTGCATGTGGTCGGCAGCCTCGGCATGCGTGAGACGATGGACCGGCTCATCCCGCATTTCACCGACCGACACCTGTTCATCCACATGACCGGGATGAGCGACGCCGCCTGGGAGCGCACCCGCGAGGTCGGCGCACATCTGTCGCTTTCGGTGCCGATAGAGATGCAGATGCGCCACGGCATGCCGCCGATCCAGAAGGCGCTCGACATGGGCATCGCGCCGTCCCTGTCGGTGGACGTCGAATGCACCATGACCGCCGACTTCTTCACCCAGATGCGCAGTGCCATGACGCTTCAGCGCGCCTTCGCAAATCAGGCCGCGCTGGACGGCGACGCGACGGCCCCCACCCTGCTGACCGCGCGGGACGTTTTGGAATTCGCGACGATCAATGGCGCCAAGGACCTCTGGCTTGATCACAAGGTGGGCAGTCTGACCCCGGGCAAGGAAGCGGACATCCTCCTGCTGGATGCCGAGGCCCTGAACGTCGCGCCGCTGAACAATGCACCGGGGGCGGTGGTGACCCTGATGGAGCGATCGAACGTCGAGACCGTGCTTGTCGCTGGGCAGATCAAGAAGTGGAAGGGCGAGATGGTCGGGTTCGACGTCCCCGCCCTGCGCGATCAGATCACCCGCTCCCGGGATTACCTCTTCGAGGCCGCTGGCGTCGAACGCGCGCTTTTCGACTGAGCGTCTGACGCGCAAGGCACGGCGGCGGCGATTGAATCATCGCCGCCGTTTGCCACGGATCGGAAGGTTGGGCCGACTTCCGGAAAGCGTTCTATGGGCAGTTGAGCCGGGGACCAGGGATGCGCCCGAGACCTTTGGCCCGGGGTCTGGCGCGCGCGTGCAGGCTCCCGGACAAATTTAAGACAGACACGTCCTCCACTTCTATATAGAAGTGGTTGACTCATCTTTTCCGCACGACTACTCAGTGCCGAGGGAAGGAGACCGCAATGTCATCACTGGACAGACTGGAAGAAGACAGCCGCCTGCCGGCCTACCTGCGCCTGCGCGACCGGATCGCCGCGCGCATCGCCGCCGGCGAATGGTCGACCGAAGACGCCCTGCCCTCTGAAAACGCGCTTGCCCGCGATTCTGGCTTTTCGGTCGGCACCGTGCGCAAGGCGCTGCAGCAGCTGGTCTCCGAGGGGCTGCTCGAGCGCCGTCAGGGCGCCGGCACCTTCCTGCGCAAACCCGCGTTCGAGCCGACGCTGTTCCGTTTCTTCGCGCTGCAGGGCGAAGACCGCGCCCAGAGCATCCCGGTGAGCCGGCTGATCGCCCGCAGCGTGCTGAACGCGCCCGCAGAGATCGCCGCCGTTCTGGGCTCGGGCGACTGCATCCGCATCGACCGCCTGCGCCTGCTGCAGGACACGCCGATCCTGACCGAGGAGATCTGGCTGCCCCGCGCGCGCTTCGACGGCATCGAGATGGTTGCCGAGGCCGAGATCGGGCCGCTGCTCTACCCCTATTACCTTGAGCGTTTCGGCGTCTTTGTCGCCCATGCCGAGGACGAGGTAAGCTTTGCCAAGCCCCCCGCCGCCATTTCCAAGCGCCTGCGCCTTGCCGCCGGCGAGTTCGTCGCGGTGATCGAGCGCACGGCCTTCGCCCTTGACGGCAGCGCGATCGAGTGGCGCCGCGCCATGGGGCCGGCGCGCAGCTTCCGCTACCGAAGTCGCATCGGCTGATCCCGATCCTGGCCCGGCACGCCACGCGCCGGACCTCCCCATAGGGCTCGAGCGCGACCACTCCGCGCTCGCCCGATTTCCCGGCCCCCTCCACGGAGCCCTCCCCTCCCTTGCAGGAGCGGGGCCGGGACGTCTTGCCACACGAACAGAAGGACCCGGCATGACCTCCAGCCCCCCGCTCTCCGGCATCGACACCCATGCGCATATCTTTGACCCGCGCGCGCTGATGGCGCCCGGACGCCGCTATGCACCGAGCTACACGGCGACCGTCGAGGCCTGGCTGGGGCACATGGCGCGCGCGGGCGTCAGTCACGGGGTGCTGGTCCAGCCAAGCTTCTACGGCACCGACAACCATCTGCTCGCCGAGGCCCTCGCGGCGTATCCGCAGCGGCTGCGCGGCATCGCCGTGCTCGACCCGGCGGTCGCGGAACGCACGCTGGCCGAGATGGATGCGCAGGGCTTCGTCGGGGCGCGGCTCAACCTCGTCGGCAAGGAACTCGAGGATTACACCAGCCGAGAATGGCAGCGCTTTTTCCACCGCCTTGCCGAAATCGGCTGGCAGGTGGAGATCCAGCGCGCCTTCGAGGACTTCGCGCAGCTTCTCCCCGCCATCTCCCGCGCCGGCTGCGCCGTGATGATCGATCACTTCGGCCTGCCGCAGGGCGGAATCGACGCCGCGAACCCCGCACATGCCGCCACGCTCGACATGCTGCGGCAGACGCCCAATGCCTGGGTCAAGCTCTCGGCCCCCTATCGCAGCGGTCAGGACGCGGCGCGGGCTTCTGTCTCGCTCGCACATCTGCGCGCCGCCTGCGGCGGCTTGGGCCGCTTCGTCTGGGGCAGTGACTGGCCGCACACCCAGCATGAGAAGGCCGCCAGCTATGCCCAGCAGGTCGCGCGCCTCGAGCAGTTGCTCCCCGATCCGGACGATCGGCGCCGCGTGCTGGTCGAGAATCCGGCGGCGCTCTTCCGCTTCACCTGACACCGCCCCGAGACAAGGGAGGACACCATGAGTCTCATCACCGTGCTGGCCATCGTTCTGGCCATCATCCTCGGCTACAAGACCCGTATCAACATCGGGCTTTTCGCCATTGCCTTCGCCTATCTCATCGGTGCCTTCCTGATGGGTCTGAAGCCCTCCGAGATCATCGCCATGTGGCCGCTGAAGATCTTCTTCGTGATCTTCTCGGTGTGTCTCTTCTACAGCTTCGCCATGGTCAACGGCACGCTCGAGAAGCTGGCGGGCCACCTCCTCTATGCCTGCCGCGGTGCCCCCTGGCTGCTGCCCTACGCGGTCTTCATGACGGCGACGGTGATCGCGGCGATGGGCGCGGGCTATTACACCGTATTGGCCTTCATGGCGCCGATTACCCTGCTGCTTTGCCGGCGCACCGGCATGGACCTCATTCTCGGCGGCATGGCGGTGAACTACGGCGCGCTCGGCGGCGCCAACTTCATGTCGAGCCAGTCCGGCATCATCTTCCGCGGGCTGATGACCAACGCCGGGATCAATGCCAACACCGCCTTCGTCAACAGCGTCGCGATCTTCGCCGCGACCTTCCTGCTGCCGTTGGTGGTGATCACGCTGATGCTCCTCGTGACGGGCAAACACCGCGGGCTGGAGGGCGAGATGCAAATCGACAAGCCCGCGCAGCTCGAACCAAAGCAGCGCCAGACGCTGTGGCTGACGCTGGCGATGATGGCGATCGTGCTGGCCGCGCCGCTCGCGCATCTGGCCCTGCCCGGAAACGAGACCGCCGCCTTCATCAACTCGAAGATCGACATCGGCCTTATCGCCAGCGTGTTTTCGGTCATCGCGCTGATGCTGAAGCTCGGCGACGAGCGCAAGGCCATCGCGTCGCTTCCCTGGCCGACGCTGATCATGATCTGCGGCATGGGCATGCTGATCGCCGTGGCCATCAAGGCCGGCACCATCGACCAGCTCGCAGCCTGGATCGGCGGCACGATCCCGCCCGTGCTGGTGCCGCTGAGCTTCGGCGTGGTGGCCGCGATCATGTCGCTCTTCGCCTCGACGCTGGGGGTGGTGACGCCGGCGCTCTTTCCCATGGTGCCGGCACTCGCGGCGCAGCTGGGGCTGAGCCCGATGCTGATGTTCACCGCCATCGTCGTCGGCGCCCAGGCGACATCGATTTCGCCCTTCTCCTCGGGCGGCAGCCTGATCCTCGGCTCGGCGCCGGATGCCGAACTGCGGCACAGCCTGTTCACCCGGCTGCTGCTGCGCGCCGCGCCGCTCGGCTTCGTCGCGGCCATGCTGACGAACCTGGCGCTGACCTTCCTGACCTGAGCTCGGGCGGCGAGGTCCAGCGCGCGGGCAAAGGAAGGCCGCGCCTGGACCTTGAGGCCGGCGATCGTGTCGGTCGCCCCGACCCCAACCGGCAGATCATGGCTGGCCCGAGCCGCGGACCGCCACAGGAGAGCGAGGCTTGCCTGCCGGTCGATTTGGGGAGCCGAAAGAGACCGGCCTCGACGCACGAGCACCTCGACGTCAGGCAACCGGGCGTGATGCAAGGGCAGCCGGGGCGGTGCCTCCGAGGCTAGAGATGCCGCACGAGGCGGAGCGCGTCGTAAATCGCCGCGTGGGTGTTGCGGCTCGAGATCGCGTCGCCGATCCGGAACAGCCGGAAGCTCCCGCCGGCATTGGGCGCCAGCGCCTGCGGTCTGCCGTCGATGAGCGCGTCGTAGTCGACCTCTCCCAGGTTCGAGCTTTGCGGTTTCAGCGCGAAGTAAAGCTCGTCCAGCGGGCGCGTGCCGGCGTTCACAACCACCTGGTCGACCAGACGGCTGCGCTTGGCCGCGCCGTAGTCGCTGCCGAGCGTGGCCCGCAGCTGGTTGCCATCACGCTCGACCGACTCCAGCCGCCATGTGACGGTGAAGGTCGTGTCGCGCATCTGCAGGTTGCGCATGTAGGGCACGAGGTTCATCGACATGACCTCGGCCGCGAGGTTGCGGTCCCAGCTGACGATCTCGACCTGCGCGCCGGCCTCCGAGATCAGGTCGGCCGCCATGAGCCCTGCGTGATCGCCCGCCTCGTCGAAGACCAGCACGGTCTGGCCGGGTTTGACGTCGCCCGACAGGATGTCCCAGGCCGAGACAACCAGCTCGTTGCCGGCGCTGAGAACCTCGGTGTGCGGCAGCCCGCCAGTCGCGAGGATCACTGCGTCGGGGGCGCTGCCGAGGACATCCTCGGCCTCGGCATAGGTGTTGAACTCGAACTGCACGCCCATCTTCAGGCACTGCTGGTAGCGCCAGTCGATGATCGAGATCATCTCGCGGCGTCGCGGCTGCAGCGCGGTCAGGCGGATTTGCCCGCCCGGTTGGTCGGCGGCCTCGAAAACGGTTACGTCATGGCCGCGTTCGGCGGCGACCCGGGCAGCCTCGAGCCCGCCCGGCCCGGCGCCGACAACGGTGACGCGCTTCCGGGTCTCGGCCTTGGCGATGGCATGCGGCTGCTCCAGTTCGCGCCCGGTGGACGGGTTGTGCAGGCAGAGCGCCATGCCGCCCTGGTAAATGCGGTCGAGGCAATAGTTTGCCCCCACGCAGGGCCGGATATCCTCTTCGCGACCCTCGATGACCTTTCGCACAAGGTGCGGGTCCGCCATATGCGCGCGGACCATGCCGACCATGTCGAGCTTGCCCGAGGCGATGGCGTGGCGCGCGGTAGCGACATCGGGGATCTTGGCGGCATGGAAGGTTGGGAAATCCGTCGCCTTGCGGATCTTGCCGGCGAAATCGAGGTGCGGCGCGTTGCGCATGCCCTGGATCGGAATCAAGTCGGTCAGCCCCGCGTCGGTGTCGATATGGCCGCGCACGACGTTGAGGAAATCGACCAGCCCGCTCTGCTTCAGCTTGCGGCTGAGCTCGATGCCCTCGTCCGCCGTCAGCCCGCCCGGCAGGCATTGATCGCCCGTGTAGCGCAGGCCGACGATGAAGGCCTCGCCGCAGCGCGCCCGGATCGCGCGCAGCACGTCCATGGTGAAGCGCATGCGGTTGTCGAGGCTGCCGCCGTAGTCGCCACCGAGGTCGTTGGTCTGCTCCGACCAGAACTGTTCGAGCAGATGGCCGTAGGCCTCGAGCTCGATGCCGTCGACCCCCGCGGCCTGCATCCGCTCGGCGGCATCGGCGAAATCGCCGATGATCCGGGTCATGTCCCAATCCTCGATCAGCTTCGGCGCGGCGCGGTGTGCGGGTTCGCGGTCAAATCCGGGCGCGACCACGGGCAGCCAGTCGGCCTTGTCCCAGCGGGTCCGGCGGCCAAGGTGCGAGAGCTGGATCATCACCGCCGCGCCATGATCGTGGCATTCGTCGACGAGCTGTTTCATCCATGGCACCACCTCGTCCTTCCAGGCGAGGATGTTGTTGAACACCGGCGGGCTGTCTTTCGAGATGCTGGCCGATCCGGCGGTCATGGTCATCGCCACGCCCGCCTTCGCCCGCTCCACATGGTAGGCGCGGTAGCGCTCCTTGGGCAGACCGTCCTCGGGATATGCCGGCTCGTGGCTGGTGATCATGATCCTGTTGCGCAGGGTCAGGTGCTTGAGCTGATACGGCTGAAGGAGCGGATCGTTCGTCATCGGAGACCTCTGGGCAGGGGATGCGTCACGGGCATCTCAAGACACAATGTTCACATGTGTCAATTTAAAAATCATCAGCGCACATTTTATGGCCCAGCTCCACCGCCATCTCGAAAACCTGTCGCGGGTGCACGCAAAATAGACAGAAGTATACAGTTTCTTGGACAGTCCGGCGGCACCCTGCTAAACACGCCTCATGAACAGCGAGATTTCACCCGAACGCGGCTGGCGGGGCTCGCGCGAGCTCTGGCTCGGCGCGGCCACCGAGGCGTTGATCGAGGGCGGAATCGACGCGGTGAAGATCCTGCCGCTGGCGAAGAAGCTCGGCCTTTCGCGCACCAGTTTCTACTGGTTCTTCAAGGACCGCGAGGCCCTGCTCGAGGCGCTTCTCGCTCATTGGGAGGCGGTGACGACTTGCCCCCTGCTCACCGCGAGCCGCGAGTATGCCGCGACCGAGACCGAGGCGATGCTGAACCTCGTGAGCATCTTCCTCTCGGACGAAGGCTTCAACGCGCGGCTCGACAGCGCCGTACGCGCCTGGGGCCGACAGGACCCGGCGGTGTTGCCGAAGGTGCACGAGGCGGACGAGCAGCGCCGGCGCGCGCTCAAGGAGCTGCTGCAGCGCTGGGGGCATTCCGAGCCGGATGCGGACGTGCGGGCCTGGACCATCTACCTCGTGCAGATGGGCTATATTGCCCTGCAGCTCGAGGAGACGCTTGAGACGCGGCTCGCGCGCTTTCCCGACTACGTGCAGGTCTACACCAGCCGCTACCCCACCGACGAGGAAATGGCGCGCTTCAAGGCCCGGCTCGGCCTGAACCCGGAGTTTCCACGCTGATCGCCAAGATCAGCGCGGACGCTGCGTCATGGCATATAATTCTTGAGCGGTTCTCTTCGCAGAGCAATTCTACCCAAGGGAGAATTTGGGAGGATATCCATGAAGCTGACCGCCATCACGCTGGCCCTTCTGGCAAGCGCGTCCTACGCCTATGCCGATCAGACGCCCGAGGAGTGCAGCGCGCTGCGCGACACAGTCTTCGACGGCGGCCATGTCACCTCGGCCCAGGTGATGAGCCCCGAGGGCCTGCCGCAGTATTGCGAGGTGCGGGCCACCGCCCTGCCCGCCATTTCCATCGAGGTGCGCCTGCCGCTCTCGGGCTGGAACGGCAAGTTCTACCAGGCGGGTTGCGGCGGCTTCTGCGGCATCCTCGGGCGGGCCGATGGTGGCGAGTCCTGGGTCAATGCCATGCGCCCGGGGCTCGAGCGCGGCTATGCCACCGCCACGTCGGACAGCGGCCACCACGCGCTCGCCGTCACCGAAGCGACCTGGGCGCAGGACAACCCCAACGCTGAGCGCGACTGGGGCTGGCGCTCGATCGGCGAGACCAACCGGATCGCGCAGGTGATGATGGATGCCTTCTATGGCGCGCCCTCGAGCCAGGCGATTTTTCAGGGCTGCTCGACCGGTGGGCGCATGGCGCATGTGGCCGCGCAGCGCTATCCCGAGATGTTCGACGGGATCATCTCGGGGGCTCCGGCGATGGATTACACCGGGCTCGTCGGCACGGCGATGTCCTGGACCCTTCAGGCCAATACCGCCGAGGACGGCAGCCAGATCCTCGGGCCTGACGAGGCCGCGAAGATCGGCGCGGCGGTGATGCAGCAATGCGACGGCGCGGACGGCACCGAAGACGGGGTGATCGAAGATCCGCGCGCCTGCGAGGTCGATTACTCCGGCCTCGGCCTCAGCAACCAGCAACTCGACACGCTGGCGAAATGGCGAGAGGGTCCGCGCAACGCGGCGGGCGAGCAGCTCTACCCGGGCGGCATTCCCGAAGGGTCGGAACCCTTCTGGTGGCTCTGGCTGACCGGCAACGCCGAGGGCGCCGGAAAGCTGGTCTCGGGCTTTGCGGGGGGCTTCACCCGCCACATGGCCTTTGCCGACGATCCGGGCACCGACTACTCGCCGCTGTCCTTCGATTTCGAGACCGATCCGGCGCGCATGGCGACGGCGGCTTCGGTCTACAACGGCGACACCCCGGATCTCTCGGCCTTCCGCGCGGCGGGCGGAAAGATGATCGTCTACCACGGCTGGGCGGATTCCATCGTGACACCCTACAAGACCGTGGAGTGGTACGACCAAGCGGCGGAACTTGCCGGTGGCGAGACCGCGCTGAACGAGAACGTGAAGCTCTTCATGGTACCGGGGCTCGATCATTGCGGCATCCTGCCCGGTCCGAACGGGGTGAACTGGTCCTCGCTCGATCCGATGACCCCGCTGGAAGCCTGGATGAACGAGGGCACCGCGCCGAGCTCGATCATGGTCGAGTGACCCCTCCGCCTCCTGCCCCGCGTCCTCGGCCCGGGCAGGAGGTCCCTCTCTGACGCGCTCAGTCCACCATGCGGTGCTGCGGCGCGAAGACGCTGAGTTTCAGCCAGGTCTTCAGGCGGGTTTCCAACTCCGGCACGGCGTCGATCTGGATATGCCCGGCGTCGATCTCGTCGGGCAGCCGGGACAGGCCCATCCAGACCGAGGTCATCGCCCGCAGGTCGGCCGTCACGAGGATGTCGACCTCGTAGCCGGGGTCAAATTTGCACAGGTCGGTGTCGTCGGTGCCGACGACGAGCCACCAGTCGCGCAGGTTTTCCCCGATTTCCGGGTACAGAAACTGAATCGTGCAGCGCCGGTCGGGGCGCGGATCCGGGTCGAAATTCCGGCGGATGTCCCACATGAGAAGCGATGGGTCGAGGTTGCGCAGCGACAGGCGCGACTCGACCCAGCGCTGCCCCCAGTTGCCGATGCCCATCACGATCGGGCGCAGGTCCTCACCCGCCGGGGTGAGCTGGTATTCCTGTGTGCCGCGATCTGTCTGCACCGTACGGATCACCCCGGCCAGCTCCAACTCCTTGAGGCGTTTGGACAAAAGGCTGGGCGACATTTTCGGAACGCCCTTGCGGATGTCGTTGAAGCGGGTCGATCCGCAGAGCAGTTCGCGCACGACAAGCGGCGTCCAGCGCGTGCAGAAGACCTCGGACGCCATCGAGATCGGGCAAAACTGCCCATAGAGGTTGGTGATCTCCATGCGAAGGATCATACACGAGCCGATTCATTTCCTGAACTATCGCTCTGTGTCGACTCTGTCATGCTCGTGGGACGACAGGGAATGAAAGGACCACGAGATGACCGAGATCGAGACCCTCGACCGCCCGGCGACGCGGGACTTCACCGCCATCGCCGAGGACTTCGCGGCCAGCTGCGGCAAGCACGCCATGGCCCGTGACGATGACGACAGCTTCGTTGCCGAGAACTACCGCAGGGCCAAGGAGGCCGGGCTCATCGACGCGGGCGTTCCGGCAGACCTGGGTGGTGGCGGCGCCGATGTCCGCGCCCTCTGCGACATGCTGCGCCGCGTGGCGCATGGGTGCTCGTCCACCGCGCTGGCGCTGTCGATGCACACCCACCAGGTCGCCTTTCCCGCCTGGCGCTGGCACCACCAGCAAGCGACGCGGGACAAGACCGAGCCGTTGCTGAAAAGGATCGCTGCCGAGAAGCTCGTGCTGCTCTCCTCCGGCGGCGGCGACTGGATCGGTGGATCGGGCAAGGCCGAACCGGTCGAGGGCGGCTACCGGATCACCGCCCGCAAGATGTTCGTCTCGGGCGCGCCGGCCGGGGATCTGCTGATGACCAGCGCGATCTCACCCGAAGAGGGCGGCACGATCCTGCATTTCCCATGCCCCATGGCGGCGCCCGAGGTCTCGGTGCTCGACACCTGGCACACGCTGGGAATGCGCGGCACGGGCAGCCACGACGTGATGATCGAGGGGCTATTCGTGCCCGCCGAAAAAGTTGCTGTGAAACGTCCGCAAGGCAGGTGGCACCCAATCTTCTTCATGCTGGGCACGATCGCTTTTCCGATCATCTACGCGGTCTACCTCGGCGTCGCCGAGCGGGCGCGGGATCTCGCGGTGGAGATCGCCACGCGGCGCCCGGCCTCGCGCCTGCTGCGCGACCGTGCCGGGCGGATGGAGACAGCGCTCTGCAGCGCGCGGCTCGCCCACGCGCACATGGTCGCGACCTGCGAGTTGAACACGCCCGGCGCCAAGATGGTCGGGCAGGTGATGACCGGCCGCCGGCTGGTCGAGGAGAACGCGATCCGCACGGTCGAACTGGCCATGGAACTGGCGGGCGGCGCGGGCTTCTACCGCAAGGCGGAACTCGAGCGGCTGTTCCGCGACATCCAAGCCGCACGCTACCACCCGCTGCAGAAGGAGATACAGTCTGAATACGTCGGCGCCCTCGCGCTCGGTCAGTCGATCGACGAGATCTTCTGAACCGCCTCCCAGCCCCTCGCGGCGTTGACGGGCCGCGGCGCCCTCCGGACACCTCCCCGGGGGCGCCGCGCGCTGCCCGGCGGCAGAGCGCCTGTGCTATACTGCGCCGCATCGATGCTCTGACGACAGGAGGAGGCGATGGGCATGGGAAAACAAGACGCTGCCACGGGCCAGATCACGGCAGAGGCGGCGCGGGTCTACGAATCGTTCTTCGTTCCGGCGCTCTTCGGGCAATTTGCCCCTTGGCTGGTCGAGGCGGCGGGCATCCGGGGCGGCGGCCGGGTACTCGACGTGGCGACAGGCACCGGCGTCGTGGCCCGGGCGGCGCTCAAGCGCGGCGCGAGCGTGAGCGCGGTGGACATCAACGAGGGCATGCTGACGGTGGCACGCGAGCTGGAGCCGCATGTGAACTTTCAGCGCGCACCGGCCGAGGCGCTGCCCTTCGACGACGATGCCTTCGACGCGGTGACCTGCCAGTTCGCGCTGATGTTCTTCGAGGACCGCGTGCAGGCGCTGCGCGAGATGCGGCGGGTCTGCCATCCGGGCGGGCACGTGGCGGTCTCGGTCTTCGATGCCTGGGAGGAGTCGCCGGGCTACCGCGATCTCATTCCCCTGCTTGGCGAGATCATGGGCGAGGAGGCGGCGGGGGCGCTCAAGGCGCCTTTCTGCCTCGGCGATCCGGCGGAGCTCGCGGCCCTGCTCGACGACGCGGGGCTCGGCGCCGCGCAGCGCATCCACAAGACCGGGCAGATCCGCCATAGCTCGCTCGAGGCCTGGCTCGACACGGAAATCGGCGGCTGGACGCTGGCCAGCATGGCAACGCCGGAGATCATGACCGCGCTCAAGGCAGCGGCGGAGACAAGGCTCGGCCAGTATCGCAACGCCGACGGCACTGTGTCCTTCGAGGCGCCAGCGGTCTTTGCCATAGCCGAAGTGGAACCCTGAGGTGAGTGCCGCAAGACCTTGATCAAAATCATGGACTCGCGCTGCCTTGCGGGCGAGGCTGGCCGGGACGGATGCCGCGCGTGTCCAGAACGGGAGAGGGTGGCATGCTGGCAATGCTCAAGGGTCTGGCGGGTCTGGCGGTGCTGCTGCCGTTCGGTATCAAGTCTTGTGACGGACCGCCCGCCGACGTGGCGCTTGGCCAGTTGATGCGCGAGCGCGTGCTGCTGACCGCCACCGCCAACGAGCTCATCACCGATCTGCCCATCGCCGAGGGCAGCGCGGTGAAGGCGGGCGACGTGCTGGTCCACCTCGACGACAGCCTGCAGCAGGCGCAGGTGGCGGTGGCGCAGGCGCAGCTCGCCGAGGCGGAGGCCGATCTCGAGCGGATGCGCACCGGTGCCCGCCCCGAGGAATTCGCCATCGCCGAGGCGCGGGTCGAGGGGGCCCGCGCGGTCTACCAGGAGGCGCAGGCCAGCTACGAGCGCAACGCCCGGCTGGTCGAGACCGGCACAGTCACCGCCGCCCGGCTGGACGAGGTGGTGGCGCAGCGCAACTCGGCGCTGGCCGAGCTGACCAGCGCCGAGCAGTCGCTGCAGGAGCTGCGGATCGGCGCCCGCGCCGAGGACATCCGCATCGCCGAGGCGCATGTGACCGCCGCCGAGGCGCAGGTCACCGCAGAGCGGACCCGGCTGGACAATCTGACCATCCGCGCCTCGCGCGACGGGCTGCTCGACAGCCTGCCGTGGAACCGCGGTGAGCGGGTGCCCCTCGGCAGCCCTGTTGCGGTGCTGCTGACCGGCGACCGACCCTACGCGCGCATCTATGTGCCCGAAGCCGCCCGCGCCAGGCTGGCCATCGGCGATGCGGTCTCGATCAGCCTGGACGGAGACAGCGCGGTCTACCAGGGCACCCTGCGTTGGATCAGCAACGAGCCTGCCTTCACGCCTTATTACGCGCTCAACCAGGAGCAGCGCAGTCGGCTCGTCTACCCAGCCGAGGTGGCGCTTCCCCAAGCGGCGGCAGAGCTGCCAGCGGGGCTTCCGGTCTCGGCACATCTGCCATGAGCGAGGCGGTTGCCCAAACCTTCGGGCTCACGCGGCGCTTCGGAGACAAGCTGGCGGTGGACGGGCTCGATCTCGCGATCCCCAAAGGCGTGGTCTATGGGGTTCTCGGGCCCAATGGCTCGGGCAAGACCACTGCGATGCGGATGCTGACCGGGCTTCTGACGCCCTCGTCGGGCCATGCAGAAGTTCTCGGCGCGCACCTGCCCGGCGAGGCCGAGGCGGTGAAGCGGCGGATCGGCTACATGACGCAGGGCTTCACCTACTACCGCGACCTGACGGTGCTGGAGAACCTGCGCTTCATCGCCGAGATCCACGATCTTCCCGCGCGCCGCAAACGCCAGCGCATCGACGAGCTGATGGACACCTACAGGCTGCGCGAGCAGGCGAACGTGCTGGCCGGGGCGCTGAGCGGCGGCCAGCGTCAGCGCCTCGCGCTGGCGGCCACGGTGATGCACGAGCCTGAGTTGCTGTTCCTCGACGAGCCGACGGCCGCGGTCGATCCCGAGTCCCGCCGTGCCTTCTGGGAGCAGCTCTTCGATCTCGTCGATGCCGGCACCACGATGATCGTCTCGACCCACCTGATGGACGAGGCCGAGCGGTGCCACCGGATCGCCATCCTCGACCACGGACGAAAATGCGCCGACGGCACCCCGCGGGCGCTGATGGACCGGATCGCCGGGCGGGCGGTGGAAGTGGAGTCCGCGGATCCCCGCCGCATCGGTCGGGCGATCTCGGGGCGGGAGTGGATCGTGTCGGTGGCGCAAATCGGCGAACGTTTGCGGGTCCTGGTGGCCGAGGGCACCGGCGATCCCGAGGCGCTGGTGAGAGCGGCGCTCACAGGTCACCCCGACACCAGGGTGCGGGCGATCTTTCCCAATCTCGAGGACGTCTTCGTGCTGGCAACCCACGGACAAGACCGATGATCTCCGGCCGTCGCATCCTCGCGATCCTGCGCAAGGAACTGCTGCAGCTGCGGCGCGACCGGATGACATTTGGTATGATCGTGATGATCCCGCTGATCCAGCTGGTGCTCTTCGGCTACGCGATCAACACGGAGATCCGCCACATTCCCGCTGTGCTGGTCGACCAGAGCGAGAGCAGCCTCAGCCGCAGCCTCGTGCAGATGGTCGAGGCGACGCAGGTGATCCGTTTCGAGCAGCGCGTCGCCACCGTCGCCGAAGCCGAACGCGCCATCGTCCGCGCCGAGGTCCGTGCCGCCTTCATCATTCCGGAGGACGTGGCGCAGAGACTGGTGCGCAGCCCGGCGATCGGCAGCCGTTTCGCCGACGGACTGCAGCAGGTCGGGGCCCGGCCCATCGCGCAATGGGTGGCGGACGGGTCGGACACGCTGGTCGCCGCGGCGATCCGCTCGCTGCGCTCCATGCCGCTCGGCGAGATGTTCCGGGAGTCCAGCAATACCGCCACGCCGACCTTCGAGGTCACGCTCTTCTACAACCCCGAGCAGCGCTCGGTGGTGAACATCGTGCCGGGGCTGGTGGGCATCATCCTGACCATGACGATGATCATGTTCACCTCGGCGGCGATCGTCCGCGAAAGCGAGCGCGGCAATATGGAGATGCTGATCACCACACCGATCCGCCCGGTCGAGATCATGATCGGCAAGATCATCCCCTATGTCGGCATCGGCCTTATCCAGGTGGGGATCATCCTCGGTCTGGGCGCGCTGCTCTTTTCGGTGACCGTCGCCGGATCGCTCTGGGTGCTGCTGCTGGTGACGCTGCTCTTCATCGTCGCCAGCCTGTCGCTGGGGCTGGTGCTCTCGACTCTGGCCAGCAACCAGCTGCAGGCCATGCAGATGACGGTCTTCGTGCTGATGCCGTCGATCCTGCTCTCGGGCTTCATGTTCCCCTACGAGGGCATGCCCCGCGGCGCGCAGCTGATCGCCGACCTGCTGCCCGCGACCCACTTCATGCGGATCATCCGCGGCGTGGTGCTGCGCGATGCAGGGCTCATCGATCTGCTCCCCGACAGCCTCTGGCTGCTCGGCTTCGCGCTGCTGGGGTTGGGGCTGGCCTCGCTTCGGTTCCGCAAGCGGCTCGACTGATCCGGCCACCCGCGCACAGGGCCTGCGCTTGGGCAAACAGCCGCCCGGCTTGCGGGCCCTGCCCCCGAATGACTAGCTATGGCTCAAACGGGCCCGGCAGAGGGGGCTTTCCGCTGCCGCCGCAGCCCAAGGAGTATCGCTATGAAGAAGATCGGCTTCCTGTCCTTCGGACATTGGTCCCCGCAACGCGGCTCGGCCACCCGCACCGCCTCGGACGCGCTGCTGCAGGCCATCGACCTGTCGGTCGCCGCCGAGGAGCTGGGGCTCGACGGCGCCTATTTCCGCGTCCACCACTTCGCCCGCCAGCACGCCAGCCCCTTCCCTCTGCTCGCCGCCGTCGGCGCGCGGACCAAGAAGATCGAGATCGGCACCGGCGTCATCGACATGCGCTACGAGAACCCGCTCTACATGGCCGAGGATGCCGGCGCCGCCGACCTCATCAGCCAGGGACGGCTGCAACTCGGCATCAGCCGCGGCAGCCCCGAGCAGGTGGTCGAGGGCTGGCGCTACTTCGGCTATGCCCCGGAGGAGGGCGAGACGGATGCGGACCTTGGCCGCCGCCACGCGCAGGTCTTCCTGCAGATGCTCGAGGGCCACGGCTTTGCCGAGCCGAACCCGCGCCCGATGTTCCCCAACCCGCCGGGCAAACTGCGGCTCGAGCCGCATTCCGAGGGGTTGAAGGATCGCATCTGGTGGGGCGCAGGCTCCAACAAGACCGCCGAATGGGCCGCCATGCTGGGGATGAACCTGCAAAGCTCGACGCTCAAGGATGACGAGACCGGCGAGCCCTTCCACATCCAGCAGGCGCAGCAGATCCACGCCTACCGCGAGGCGTGGAAATCGGCGGGCCATGCGCGCAAGCCGCGGGTCTCGGTCAGCCGCTCGATCTTTGCGATCACCAGTGACGAGGACCGGATGTACTTCGGCTCCGGCGGCAAGGAAAAGGACTCGGTGGGCTTCATCGAGCAACAGCGCTCGATCTTCGGCCGCTCCTATGCCGACGAGCCCGACAAGCTGATCGAGCAGCTGAAGGCCGACGAGGGCATCAGAGAAGCCGACACGCTGTTGCTGACCATCCCGAACTCGCTGGGGGTCGATTACAACGCCCATGTGCTCGAGAACATCCTGACCCACGTCGCCCCCGCCCTCGGCTGGCGCTGAGCCGCATCCTACCGCATCGCCCGGACCTAACGCCGGGCGATGCCGGCAGAACTGTCCCCCCTCCCCTCTCCCCTGCGCACCCAAGCCCGCGAAATCCCGCCCCAAGGGTGCGGCACCGACGCGCGCATCCCGGATTTCCGGTGCGGAACCTCTCACATTCGCGTGCAAATGCCGCTAAGGCGTCGCGCAGAGAGAGTCTTCCCAGGAGAGAGCAATGTCATATTTCCCCCGATGGCGCGTCGGCACGGGTCAGGTGATCATGCCGGACGAGCGCCTGCCCGGCGCGGCCTCGGTTCCGATGGGCATCCAGCACCTGCTGGCCATGTCCGGCTCGACCATCGTCGCCCCGATCCTGATGGGCTTCGATCCCAACGTCGCGGTGTTCTTCTCGGGCATCGGCACGCTGCTCTTCTTCATCATCACCGCGGGCCGTGTGCCGAGCTACCTCGGCTCCTCCTTCGCCTTCATCGCGGTGGTGCTGGCGGTGCTCGGGCAAGAGGGCGCGACCATCGCCCATGCGCTCGGCGGGATCATCGCTTGCGGCGCGCTCTACGCGCTGATCGGCCTGATCGTCATGGCGGTCGGCTACGGATGGGTGGAAAAGCTGATGCCCCCCGTCGTGACCGGCACCATCGGCATCGCCATCGGCCTCAACCTCGCGCCGGTCGCCGTGGACCAGCTCAACGCCTTCGGCTCCCCCACCCCCGCGCATCTGACGATCGCGCTGCTGACGGTGCTCTGCATGGCGATGGTCTCCTGCTACGGCCCCTCGGGCACGCGGCGGCTGTCGGTCCTGCTGGCGCTGGTCTTCGGTTACGCGCTGGTGCTGCTGCTGGGCAACGGGCTGGGAATCATGCCGGGCATCGACTTCTCTGCGGTCGGCACGGCGGATTGGTTCGGCCTGCCACGGTTCCAGACACCCGAGTTCCACTGGTCCGCGATCACCCTCATTGCCCCGGTCGCCATCGTGCTGGTCGCCGAGAATCTCGGTCACATCAAGGCGCTGGGGGCGATCACCGGCAAGGACATGGATCCCTACATCGGCCGCGGCTTCTTCGCCGACGGGCTGGCGACCATGGTCGCGGGCTCGGGCGGCGGCACGGGTGTCACCACCTACGCCGAGAACATCGGCGTCATGGCAATGACCAAGGTCTACTCGACGCTGGTCTTCGTGATCGCCGCCATCGTTGCGATCTGCCTCGGGCTCTCGCCTAAGTTCGGCGCGCTGCTGCAGACGATCCCGGCGCCGGTGCTGGCGGGTCTGTCGGTCGCGGTCTTCGGGCTCATCGCCTCGGCCATGGCGCGAATCTGGATCGAGAACCGGGTGGATTTCTCGGATCCGCGCAACCTCTTCACCGCAGGCATCGCGCTGATTTTCGGCGCCGGGGACTTCACGCTGCATCTCGGCGATTTCGCGCTTGGCGGTATCGGCACATCTACGCTGGCGGCGCTGCTGCTCTATCAGCTGCTCGGCATCGGCCGCGAAGCCTGACCGTCGACAAGAAAACAGACGGCCCCCACCGCCCACGGTGGGGGCTTTTTGCCGGGGCTTTCGGAACCGCGCCCCCGCAAGTGCCCAAAAATCAGGCAAGCCAGCCCGGGCCCATACCTGCTTGATCCAACGCCCCGCTTATCCACAGCTCCATCCCCCGCCGATGGGGAGAACTCCCGCGCTCCGGCGACGGCGACAGCGCCGCGGAAGGGTCAGCCGTGCCGCGCGATATACTCCTCGATCCGCGCCACCTCTTCGTCGGACCCGAAGATCAGCGGGCAGAACCCATGCGGCGTCTCGGGCGTCAGATCGAGGATCCGCCGCCGTCCGTCGCTCGCGCGGCCCCCGGCCTGCTCGACCATGAAGGCAATCGGCACGGCCTCGTAGGCAAGCCGCAGCCGCCCCTGCTCGTAGCCCTTGCGCCCGTCCTGTGGGTAGAGAAAGGCGCCGCCCTTGAGCATGATCCGGTGCAAATCGCCCACCGCCGCCGCCAGCCAGCGCATGTTGTAGGTCTTGCCCAGCGGGCCGTCCTTTCCGGCGCGCATGTCCTGCGCATAGGCCTGCAGTCCCGGAGCCCAGTGCCGCTCGTTCGAGGCGTTGACGGCGATCATCGAGGTGGTCCGCCTGAGGCGGATGTTCTCGGCGGTGATGCGGAAATCCCCGGCACGGCGATCGAGCGTCGCGATATGCACGCCGTCGCCAAGCGACCAGGCGAAATCCACAGAATGGCCAAAGCAGGCATAGCCCGCCGCCACCGCCTCGGAGCCCGGGCGGCGGAAGCTGCCATCGCCGGCGGGGTAGATCACGAAAAGCATGCCCAAGAGCGCGCAGATGCCGATCGAGCCGGACCCGTCGATCGGATCCATGGCCACATCGAACGCCCCGTCGGGATCAAGCGTCACCACCGCCTCGGCCTCTTCCGACAGAACGTGGCGGACGTTGCAGCCCGCGAGAGCCTTCAGCATGTGCTCATGCGCGCCGACGTCGAGCGCCTTCTGCGCATCGCCGCTTTCGTTGTCGCCGACGATCTGCGCCGGATCGCCGGTCAGAAGACCCTCGGCCAGCCGGTCCGCGATAGCAGGGAGCGCCTCGGCGATATGCCGCACGATGCGCGCGGCGCCGTCATCTGCCAGCCGCATGTGCAGCGCGTCGCCGCGGGGCGGGTGGTCGTTCGGGAGAGTCAACATGATGGGTCGTCCTGTGGGTTTCCGCGCGCTCTGCGCTTGCCTTGCCGATTTAGCGCCCCGCGGCCGCCGAGGAAATGCCGCGCGTCAGGCCCCGGTGCCAAAGGCACTTCCCGTATAACGCACCACGACACCTCTTCTCGAAGGGACGCGCGGCCGCTGTGACCCGGCCGTTACGTCACCTGCGGCACCTGCCACGGCAAATGACAATGCCAGCCAGGGGCGCCCTGCCGGCGAAAGCCGCCACCGGACGGCAGATGGTGCATGATAGCAGACAATTCCGCCGTGAGATCAGACGGCTGTCAGCCCCGGCGCAGCGCCAGCGCCTCGACCTCGACAAGGAATTCCGGGCGGGTGAACCCAGAGACGATCATCAGCGTCGAGGCCGGCTTCACATCGAGATCGGCGCAGGCGCGGTCGCGGGCGGCCATGTAGCCCTGCATGTCCTCGCGCCGGGTTACAAAGGCCGAGAAGCGCAGCACGTCCGAGAAATCCAGCCCATCCTCGGCAAGGATTGCCCGCACCGCCTCGAAGCAGAAATCGGCCTGCGCCTCGACACCGTCCGGGATCGCGCCGTCGGGGCGCAGCGCCAGCTGGCCCGAGGTCACCACCACCGGACCGGCGGCGATGCCGTGCGAATACTGGCCGAAGGGCGCGGCGATGCTCTTGGGGGCAAGCGGTTTCATCGGGTCCGTCCTTCGTCTTTCAGTCCGGCGCGGGCAAGAAAGAGCTGCACCGCCTCCGCCGCGATGCGCTCGAAATCCATCTCGGCTCCGGGATCAACGCCCAGCACGCGGCGGCTCTGGAGTTCGTAATCGGCATAGTGCTGGGTCACCGCCCAGATGTTCATCATGAAGAGCAGCGGGTCGACCGGGGTCATCCGCCCCTCGTCGACCCAGCGCTGGATCACCGCCGTCGCCTCGCGCACCGAGGCGTGCAACCCCTCCCATTTACCGCCCATCTCGGGCGCGCCGCGCCCAAGTTCCTGCAGGAACAGCCGCGAGGCTTCGGGGCAGTCGAGCGCCAGCCGCAGCTTGAGCCGCACGTAACCGGTGATCACCTCGGCAGGATCGTCGGACTCGCCCACGAAGAAGATGTCGCGCCACTGCCCGATGATGCCATCTAGCACCTCGCGGTAGAGGTCCTCTTTCGAGGTGATGTAGTAATGCAGCTGCGCCTTGGTGATCCCCGCGGCCTTGGCAAGCTGCTGCGTGGAGGTTCCCGACAGACCGGTGCTGGCGAATTCGCGTAGCGCCGCCTCGCGGATGGCGTCGTGGATTTCCTTACGCTTCAGACGTGCGGCGCTCATCGCTCTTCCTCTGGATTGCCGGTCCGCCGAACCGGGACATGCGGGTGCCGACCTTTGCGAGAAAGGCCTTCAGGTCCCGTGGTTTGCGGTGGTTCATGTCGTGTAGCTGCAACCATGTCACGCGGCAACGCGGGTGAAACAAGACACGGTAGCCCCGCGCCAGCATCGAGCGCCCGGGATCGCGGATCAGCCGCAGCCACCACCAGGGCGAGCCCGAGGTGGTGATCACCGCGAAATGGCGGATGTTCTGCAACCTGCCGGTGGCACGCATCTTGGTGGCGCTGGCGACCTCGAAGGCGACGCCGGGCAGCCAGACCCGCTCCATCCAGCCCTTGAGAATGGCGGGCGGGCCGTACATCCATGTGGGATAGACAAACACCAGCCCCTCGGCCCGGCGCAGCGCCGCGACATGCGGCGCCACGCGGGCGATCAGCCGATCGGTGTTCGAAACGTACTCGGCCCAATCCTCGGCAGAGAGAACCGGATCGAAGTTCTCGGCGTAAAGGTCGATCACCTCGACCTTGTGCCCGGCCCGCAAGAGGCTCTCGCGGGCCGTGGCGAGAAGGGCGGCCCCATAGCTTTCCCGGCACGGGTGAGCAAAAACGATCAGGACGCGCATGGCACCGCCTCTCCAGCTCAGTTGGCTTCGGCGGCCGTCTTGATCTCGATGCCGTGGCGCTTGTTGACGAAGGACGTGTCGGCCACCTTCGACAGATCAAGACCGCCCTCCTCGAGGATGCCGCTGTTCACCGCGGTCTCGTAGAAGGCGGCGATGCGCGCGTCGGTCATCGCGCCAATGCCAAGCTCGAGCGCGTCGCCGCTGTCGATGATGCCAAGCTCGCGCACCTGCGCCATCTCGGCGTCCAGCTTCTCGACGGTCAGCTCGGGGTTGGCGGCGATGATCGCCTCGTAGCCGGCGGTGTGATCCCCATAGAGGAAGGTGTACCAGCCCTCGATCGAGGCATCGACGAAGCGCTGCACCACGTCGGGGTTCTCGTCGATCATCTGCTGGCGGGTCTCGATGGTGGTGGCATAGGTGTTCCAGCCGTAATCCGCCATGAGATAGGTCGCGACGTCGGCACCCTCGGCCGCGGCGTAGAGCGGCTCGGCGGTGGCATAGGCCTGCTGCACCATCTTCTCGTCGCTGAGGAACTGCGCGAGGTTGTAACCGTAGGGGCGCACCTGCTCGTCCCGGAAACCGAAGTCCTGCACCATCCATTTCCAGTAGGAGAACTGCCCGTCCTTGGAGAGCAGGATCTCGGGCGCGGTGGTCAGGTCCTCCCAGCTGTCGTAGGCGCCTTCATGGGCGATGAGCGCCTGCGGGTCCTTCTGGAAGATCGCGGCGACGACGGTGGTGGGGATGCCGTTGCGCACGTTGTCGAAGGACAGCAGCAGGTTGCCCGCCATCAGGAAGTCGAGCTTGCCGGCGATCAGCATGGGGCGGTTGTTCACCTGCGGGCCACCCTGACGGATCTCGACCTCGAGTCCGTATTTCTCGTAGGTGCCGTCCGCCAGCGCCTGGTAAAAGCCGCCGTGGCCGCCCTGCGCCAGCCAGTTGGTGCCAAAGACGACCTTGTCGCCGGCAAAGGCCGCAGATGCCGCGAGCGAGGCCGCCAGTGCGGTCAGGGAAACGGAGAGAGTTTTCATTTCTTGGGGTCCTGTTGGTTGGGGTCTTGTTATGCGCTGCGCGCCATCTCGGGGTGCCAGCCCCGGGTCTTGCCCGGGTTCATCAGGCCATAGGGGTCGGCCCGTTTCTTGAAGTCGATCTGCGCCGTGTCGATGGTCTTCATGCCGCCATCCTCGATGGTCACCACATGCGGGTCGAAGATC
Organism: Alloyangia pacifica; assembly: GCF_003111685.1. Classification (NCBI taxonomy): domain Bacteria; kingdom Pseudomonadati; phylum Pseudomonadota; class Alphaproteobacteria; order Rhodobacterales; family Roseobacteraceae; genus Alloyangia; species Alloyangia pacifica. The sequence continues at coordinate 279,533 of NZ_CP022191.1, forward strand.
GTGCAGCCGTCCGCTTCCAGCTCGGCGATCAGCGCGTACATCGCGTCCTTGCCGCGGAAGCGCACCAGCGGCAGGGCGAAGATCTGGATCTCGCCGTCCTGCCGCGCCATCTCGTGGTGCCAGAACATTTCGTCGCCGTAGCGCTCCATCTGGCGCATCACGAGGGCCGGATCGAAGGGGCGCGGGTAGGCGACCTGCAGGTAGGTCCAGCCCTTGTCGACCTTCAGCGCCTGCAGCGTGGTGTGGTTCCAGCCACATTCATAGGCGGGCTGCAGGCGGTTCTCGTGGATCTCCTCCATGGTCATGGCAAAGGAGATGCTCGCGCCCTCGGCCTCGGCCCGGGCGCGGAAGCGGTCCATGTCCGTCGGCGCGACCATGGCGAAGACCGCGTCGCGGTCCTCGGGGAAATAGCCCTCGAACTTGCGATAATAGGGCGCGAAGCGGCGCTCGACTGGGGTCAGCAAGTAGCAATCGAGGCCATCTTCCTGCGCGGCGGTGGCAAAGCGCAGCGCCTTGTCGTAGCCGTCGAAAAGCGCGGCGGTGTGCAGCCAGTCGGTCGAGGGGGTGAGCGCCAGCCCCACCTCCAGCACGATGCCGTTGGTGCCATAGGCGTGGTGCACCTTCTGCACGTCGGGCCCATGCAGCTCGATCACCTGCGGCTCTTCCTCGAGCGTGAGTACCTTGAGGTAGGTGAGGTTGCCCTCGTCGCGCAGCATGCCGTGGCGCAGCGAGCCGATACCGCCCGAGCCGCCCGCAATGAAGCCGCCGATGGTGGCGAGGCTGCGGGTCGAGGGGTACATGGTCAGCTCCTGCCCGGTCTCGCGCGAAGCGTCGTCAAGCTTCGACATGCGGATGCCCGCCTCCACATGGGCGTGGCCGGGGGTGATCTCGAGGATCCGATTCAGCCGTGTCAGGTCGATGACCAACCCGCCGTCGAGCGGCACGCATTGCCCGTAGTTGCCGGTGCCGCCGCCGCGCAGGGTGACGGGCACCTTGTGGCGGGCGGCCGCCGCGGCAACGCGGATCACCTCGTCCTGATCCTGCGGGATCACCACCAGCTCGGCGCGCTTGTCCTTCAGCTCGGCGTCGAGGATCGGGCTGTACCAGAAGTAATCCTTGGACCGCGCCTCGAGCGCGCGTTCGTCGTCGTAAAAGCGCAGCCCGTCGAGGTCCTGCCGCAGGGCGGCGAGCGCCTCGGCGTGGCGGCCCTTGGGCGCGGCCAGTTGCGTGTCGGTCATGCGAGGTCTCCGGAGGTCTCGGGAATGGGGGCACCGCCGCGCCAGACAGTACGCGCCGCGCGAGGGCGGTTCAGCGCATCGTCGAGCCCGGTGGCGGCGATATGGATGAAGTCGGCGGGGGCGCCGGCCTTGAGCGCAAAGTCATGTCCCAGCCAGCGCGCCGGGGTCTCGGTGACGCTGTCGAGCCATCCGGCGGGATCAAGATGCCCGGCGAGCACGGCCATGCGGTAGACGTCGAAAAGGTCGTAATCGCCCTGCGGGTAGAACGGATCGCAGACGTTGTCCGAGGCCAGCATGACCGGCATTCCTGCCGCGCGCGCTTCGTGGATGGGCGCGAGGCCCCGCAGCCGCGGGGTGCGATCGGGCGTGGCGTCTTGCAGGAAGGCGTTGGTGGTCGGCAGGGTGCAGAGCGCCATGCCCGCCTCCGCCGCCCGGCCCAGCAGATCGGCCACCGCGCCCTCCGGGCGCACCGAAAGCGAACAGCAGTGGCCCACCAGCACCCGGCCCGCCATCCCGCGCGCCTCGGTCTCCTGCAGGATTGCATCGAGCCCCTGCGCTTCCGGGTCGAGCCCCTCGTCGACGTGGAAATCGAGCTGCAGGTGGTGTGTCTCGGCAAGGTCGAAGACCCTGCGCAGCTTTGCCGGGATATCCTCGTTGCGGTAGATGAAGGCCCCGAGCACGGCGCCGGTCCCCGCGATTTCCTGCGCAATCCTCGCGCCGACCTCGGGCATGTCATCCAGCGGCGTCAGCGTGGCAAGCTGCAGATCGACCCGGCCGCGCCATTCCTCGGCCAGCTCGCGCAGCACCGGCAGCGCCGCGGGCACCCCGGCCTCGGTCCAATCGACGTGGCTGCGCATCGCCTTGGTGCCATTGGCAAAGGCGCGGCGCAGCCCGCGCGCGGCGCGCTGGCGCAGGTCGCCCGCCGTCCAGTTCGGCTTGTCCCCGGCCATCAGCTCTATCGCCTCGTGCAGCGACTGCGGGCGGCTCGGCACGCGCGCGGCGGTGAAGGTCTTGTCGAGGTGGACATGCGCGTCGGCAAAACAGGGCAACAGCAGGCCGCCCCCCTGCCCCTCCGACGGGGTCAGCGCGGCGATGCGCGCCCCCTCCAGCGTCACGTCCCAATACCCGTCGCGCCCAGCCAGCGCGACGCCGTTCAGCGTGGTCATCGCTCAGCCCTGCCGCTTGATTTCGCTCTCGTGCCAGTGCCCGAGGACCGCGCGCGAGAGCCAGGAGGTGGCGAGGAAGATCAGAATGCCCAGCATCGACACCAGAAGGAGCGCCGCGAACATCCGCGGGATCTCGCCCCGGAAGCTGCTTTCGAGGATGCGTGAGGCAAGGCCCGTGTTCTGCCCGGCGGTGCCGGCGACGAACTCGGCCACCACCGCGCCGATCAGCGCAAGACCCCCGGCGATCTTCAGCGCGGCCATGAAGTAGGGCAGCGCCGAGGGGATCAGCAGGTAGCGCAGGCGCTGCCACTTGGTGGCGCCGTAGAGGGTGAAGAGGTCACGCAGGTTGTGGTCGGCGCTGCGCATCCCGATGGCGGTGTTCGACAGGATCGGGAAAAAGGCGACGATCCAGGCGCAGATCAGCAGCGCGGCGAAGGTGCTGTCGACATAGATCAGGATCAGCGGCGCGATGGCCACCACCGGCGTCACCTGCAGGATCACCGCGAAGGGAAAGAGGCTCATCTCGATGGTGCGCGAGAGCGCAAAGACCATCCCCAGCGCCACGCCGCCGATTATCGCAAGGCCAAGCGACAGCAGCGTCAGCTTGACGGTGAACCAGGCGCTCGACAGCAGCGAGGGTCCGTCGGTCCAGAGCGTCTCGAGTATGAGGCTCGGTGCCGGGATCAGGTAGTGCGGGACCTCGTTGTAGCGCACGAGGAATTCCCAGAGCCCCAGCGCGCAGAGCAGCGCGGCGCAGGGCATGAGGATCTGCATCCGGCGCTCGCGGCGGGCGACGCGCAGCGCGGGGTCTTCCGAGGCGGGGGCGCTCTTCGCGGCCATGGTGACGGGGTCAGTGGTTGAGGTCGACATCGTCCATGGTCCCTTCGAGTGCATCCGACACGAGACGGCAGGTCTCGGCATATTCAGGCGTGGTGCGGTAGTGTTCGTCGCGGGTGGTGGCATCGGGCAGCGCGATGTCATGCACCACCCGGCCCGGGCGCGGTGCCATGACCACGACGCGGCTCGACAGGTAGACGCTCTCGAACACCGAGTGGGTGACGAAGATGACCGTCAGCCCGTTGCGCCGCCAGAGGTTGAGCACGTCGTTGTTCAGCTTGAAGCGGGTCATCTCGTCGAGTGCCGCGAAGGGCTCGTCCATCAGCAGCAGCTTGGGCTTTGTCACCATGGCGCGGGCGATCGAGACCCGCATCTTCATGCCGCCCGACAGCTCGCGCGGGTAGCTGCCGCCAAACTTGGCAAGACCCACCATCTCGAGCGCCTCAGTCACCTGCGGCTCGGCCTGCTTGCGGTTCAGCCCGCGCAACTTCAGCGGCAGGTAGACATTGTCGAACACCGTGGCCCAGGGCATCAGCGTCGGCTCCTGGAAGACGAAGCTGACGTCACCGCCCTGCACGCCCCCCGAGGTGCCCGCACCGCCCGGCGCGTGGCCGTTGACGGTGATCTGACCCGACGAAGGCGCCAGAAGCCCCGAGATCATCCGCAGCGCCGTCGACTTGCCACAGCCCGAGGGGCCGAGCAGGCTGACGAACTCGCCCTGCCGAATGGTGAGATCCATGTCCTGCAGCGCCAGCGTTCCGTTGTCGAAGCGCTTGAAGACGTGGGACATCTCGATCTGCGCAGCGCCCTGCACAGAGGCGTGTGCTGTGGTGTCGAGGGGCATGGGCGGGCTCCTTACCAGTCGGGTTGCGTGTCGAGCCGCGACAGCGGTGCGCGGTCGATCTCGTCGAAGATGTCGAGGAGCCGGGCGACCGCGTGATCGAGCGTCGCCGCGCCCTTCTCGGCGCTGGCCAGATGGGCCTCGCCGCAGGCCCCGGCACTGCTGAGATCCTGCGTCAGCCAGGCGGGTTTTGCGGGGCCGGGCAGCGCGATCGAGGGGGTGTCCCGTGCCCAGATCTCGGCCTGCGAGGGAAAGTCGCGGGCCTCGGACATGTCGACGTTGCCGGGATCGAGCGCCAGCATCACCGAGGTTTCCATGTCGCCCGCGTGGATGCCATGGCGCAACTCGCGCTCCGAGAAGACCCCCTCGGGCATCCCGGCGGCGAACCAGCTCAGGGCAAAGGCCATCATCTTGTGTTTCTCGCGCAGCTCCCGGGCAACGATGTCCATGGCCGGGATATTGCCGCCATGGCCGTTGAGCAGGACGATCTTGCGCACGCCCGAGCGCGCCACGCAGGCGCCGATCTCGGTCCAGACCCGCAGCAGCGTCTCGGCCGAGAGCGTCAGGCTGCCCGGATAGGCGCTGTGCTCGTTGCTCTTGGTCACCGCCTGGGTCGGCAGGAAGACCACAGGGCTGTGATCGGGCAGCGCGCCCGCAAGACGCGAGACCACACCCTCGACCGAGGCGGTGTCGACGGACATGGGCAGATGCGGGCCGTGCTGTTCGATGGCGCCGAGCGGCAGCACCGCGATCAGCTTCTCGCGGTCGAGCGCGGCAAACTCCCTGCTGCTGTAATCCGCCCAGTATCGTTTCATGCCCTGCTCCTTCGACAGCCCTCGCCGCACCACGGTGATTTGCGGTCTCATAGCGAATGATCAAACCATTTGGTATGAAAACGTCGGATCGGGCAAGAGAACCTAGGGTTTGCCTTGGATTTCACCGAAATGGTGCCTTCGAACTGTGCATTTTTCCGGGGCGCGTCTAGAGAACGCCGGCGAACCGAGCACACATCCGGCAGGAAACAGGGACCCGGGCGATTCGTCCGACGCGGCGTCGTGAATGCTGGGCGACTTGCTTGACTAAATTGGTTGGTTTTCCTAGAAGTCCAAACTGACCGGCGTTTCGCTCCGGCGCCCGCCGCGCCTTTCCTGCCCAATGTCCCCGCCGGCACCCGGGTGCGCCACGCCCCGCGGCCGCGCCTCCCCGCCTGACCGACGCGAGCCGCCATGACCTTCATGCCCCGCATGACATCGCAGACCCGAGCCATCAGCCCCACGCGCCCGCTGCGCTGGCGGCGCTGGGGCGCTGCCATCGCCGACGTTTGGCATGTGCATGGCGAGGCGGGCGCGGGCGGCTTCTACCGCTCACCCGACCCGCGGCTGGTGGTGTTCCTCGGCGCGCAAGTCGGGGCGCTGCGGCTGCGCACCAGCCCGCACGGGGCATGGTTGGAGGGGATCGGCGCCTTCTATATCCCCGCCGGCATGCCACTCTGGAGCGCCCTGCCCGAAGAGCGAGACTATGCCCATCTCGACTTTCACCTCGAGGCCGGACCGCTGGCGCAGCGGTTGCGTGCCGCGGGCGGCGCGCGGCGGATGGACGAGGCGCATTTCCTCGCTGCCGAGAACCGCACCCAGCCGCTCGCCGCGCTTCTGGCCGAAGAGGTGCAGAACCCGTCCCGCCCCGACATCATGCTCGACGGGCTGCTCTCGGCGCTGCTCTGCGAGGTGCTCGACCTTGGTGCGACCGTGGCGGAGCCGCGCCGCGGCGGTCTGCCGCCGCATGTGATCCGAGATCTGCGCAGCCATGCCCTTTCGGCGCTGCATCGGCGGATCGAGGTGGCCGAACTGGCTGAGTTGGCGGGCCTCTCGGAAAGCTGGCTCACCCGGGCCTTCAAGCAGAGCCTCGGAACCACGCCGCAGCGCTGGCTGACACAGCTTCGGGTCGAGACGGCGATGGGATTGATGACCGACACGCCGATGGGGCTCGCCGAGATCGCCGCCGCCGTGGGTTTCGCCGACCAGGCGCATCTCACCCGCGCCTTCCGCGCCGCGCAGGGAGAGACCCCCGCCGCCTGGCGAAAGGTCAGAACGCGCGCGATTTCTTCAAATCACGGCAGTCTCGTTCAAGCGCGGCTTTAAATCCCGAGATAAATACTCGGAAAAAAATCCGTATTCTGGAACGTGACATGACAAGTACCCTCCGCCTGCCTCTTCTCGCCAGCGCCAGCCTGCTCGCCCTCGCCGGGGCCGCACAGGCGCAATCCACCGCAGACCTCTTTGACCTGGGCGAGCTCGTGCTCGAGGGCGGCTACGATCCGTCGGACCCGGTGCCGGGATATGTGGCCACCACGGCGCAGACCGCCACCAAGACCGGCACGCCGATCCTCGAGACGCCGCAGTCGATCTCGGTGATCACCGGCGAGCAGATCGAGGACCAGGGCGCGACCACGCTCGGAGACACGCTCGGCTACACCGCCGGCGTCACCGCGCAGCCCTACGGCACTGACCCGCGCTTCGACGCGCCGACGATCCGCGGCTTCAACGGCGGCAACGCCCAGTATCTCAACGGCCTGCGCCTGCTGCGGGAACGCGGCGCGCCGTCGTTCGAGGTCTACTCGCTGGAACGTGTCGAGGTGCTGAAGGGCCCGGCGTCGGTGCTCTACGGCGCGGGGATCCCGGGCGGCGTGATCAACCAGATCCAGAAGCGCGCCCAGTTCCTCAGCTTCGGCGAGCTCGGCGTCGGCGCCGGTGAGCCCAAGGCGACCGAGGGCTTCATCGACTACAACCACGCCTTCAGCGGCACCTTCGCCGCCCGCGTCACCGCCGTGGCGCGCGACAGCGAGGAAGACGTGGAGGAGCTCGAGAACAGCCGCCGCTACCTCGGCCTCGCCACCCGCTGGCAGCCGACCGCGCAGACCTCGCTGCAAGTCCTCGGCGCCCGGCAGAAGGACAGCCCGATCACCCCCGCCGGTGTGCCCCATGACCTGCTCGGCGCGGCCGACGACGAGGACCTGCGCGACTTCTACGCCGGCGATCCCGGTGATGACGAGAGCGATCGCGAGATGCTCAACCTCGGCTTCGAGCTGAGCCACGAGCTGAGCCGCGACTGGTCGGTGGATGCGAACTTCCGCTACCAGAAATTCGACTGGGACTATACCGGCTTCTACGTCAACAACCCGGTGAGCGACGGCGATACCATCACCCGCGGCGCCAATGGCACGAGCGAAGCGAGCTTCTCGCAGAACCTCGACCTGCGGCTCAACGGTCAGCTCGACACCGGCGCAGTGAACCACCGGCTGGTGCTCGGCCTCGACATGCGCCGCTACGGCATCGACGAGACCACCGACTTCCTCAACGCCGATGCGATCAGCTTCTCGAACCCTTCCTACGGCGGCGCGAACCTGAGCGCCCCGTGGTACTCCGAGACCAATGACCTCACGCTCGAGCAGGTCGGCCTCTACATGCAGGACGAGCTCGCTTTCGGCAACTGGCGCGCCTCGCTGGCGCTGCGCCATGACTGGGCCAGCCAGACCGGCACCGCCTCGACCTGGATGGACTGGGCAGGCGCCATCTACGAGAGCAACACCGACATCGACCAGGACGACGAGGCGACCACCGGGCGTGCCGGTCTGAGCTACGTCTACGCCAACGGTCTCGCACCCTACCTGAGCTACACCACCTCCTTCGATCCCGAGATCGGCGTCGACAACAGCGGTACCCCCTTCGAGGCGACCGAGGGCAAGCAGTGGGAAGCCGGGGTGAAATACCAGCCGCTCGGCTTCAATGGCTTCTTCAGTGCGGCGATCTATGACCTGCGGCAGACCAACGTGAAGACCCCGGTCACCGACGACAGCGGCATCGGCGACGAGCGGCAGGTCGGCGAGGTGCACTCGCAGGGTCTGGAATTGGAAGCCTCGGTCGACCTCGACGGCGGCTGGAACCTGCGCGGCGCCTATGCCTGGAACCGCGCCGAGCAGGAGGGCGGCGACTATGATGGCTTCGACATGCCGAACGCGCCGCTGCACAACGCCAGCCTCTGGGCGAACTACAGCTTTGCCGCTGGCTCGGCGCTGGACGGGCTCACCCTCGGCGGGGGCGCGCGCTACATCGGCGAACGCTACGGCGACGCGGCCAACCTCTACCACATGGACGACGTGACCCTTCTGGACCTGCAGGCCTCTTATGCGGTGACCGACGACATGCAGGTCTCGGTCAACGTCAGCAACCTCACCGACGAGGCCTATGTGGCCAACTGCGGCTCCTTCGGCTGCTACTATGGTGACGGTCGCACGGTTCAGGCCCGCCTGACCTACAAGTGGTGATCCGTTTCGCCTGACAAGCCGGGGCGCCGCGTCTATGGATGCGGGGCCCCTTTCTGCCTTTGCCCGGCAGGACCGCGCCACGACCCCTAGGAGACAGCCAGATGCTGCGCCAGTTCTTCGCCTACTACCGCCCGCACATGCGGCTCTTCTGGCTCGACTTCGGGTCGGCCGTGATCTCGGGACTGCTCGAGCTGGCTTTCCCGCTGGCCATCGCCGGATTCATCGACCACCTGCTTCCCGGCGGTGACTGGACGCTGACGCTGCTCGCCGCTGTCGGGCTGGTTGTTGTCTACCTGATCAACGCGGGGCTGATGATCGTGGTCACCTACTGGGGCCACAAGCTTGGTATCAACATCGAGACCGAGATGCGCAGCAAGGCCTTCGCGCATCTCACCAAACTGAGCTGGGGGTGGTTCGACCGCGCCGAGACCGGCAAGCTCGTGGCCCGGGTCACCCGCGACCTCGAAGAGATCGGCGAGGTCGCCCACCACGGCCCCGAGGATCTGTTCATCGCCATCATGACCTTTGCCGGCGCCTTTGGCCTCATGGCCTGGATCCACCTGCCGCTGGCGCTGATGACGCTGGTGATCGTGCCGGTCATGGTCTGGCTGATCGCCGTCTACGGCGGGCGGATGACCCAGACCTGGCAGGCCATCTACAGCCGTGTCGGCGCCTTCAACGTGCGGCTCGAGGAAAGCCTCGGCGGCATCCGCGTGGTGCAGGCCTTTGCCAACGAGCCGCACGAGCGCGCGCTCTTCGAGCAGGACAACCGCCGCTACCGCGAGACCAAGCTCGACGCCTACCGCATCCTCGCCAAGCTCACCGCGCTGCACTACAGCGGCATGCGCATGGTGCAGGTGGTGGTGATGGTGGCCGGCGCGGGCTTCGTCTTCAACGGCACGCTGTCCGAGGGCGGCTTCGTCGGCTTCCTGCTGCTGGTCAACGTCTTCTTCCGCCCGCTCGAGAAGATCGCCGCGGTGATGGAGACCTACCCGCGCGGCATCGCCGGCTTCCGCCGCTACACCGAACTTCTGGCCACAGAGGCCGACATCACCGACGCGCCGGGCGCCATCGAGGCCCCGAGGTTTCGCGGCGAAATCACCTTCGCCCAGGTCAGCTTTGCCTATGACTGCGCGCGCGGGGTGCTGCACGAGGTCTCGCTCGACATCCGCCCGGGCGAGACGGTGGCGCTCGTCGGCCCCTCGGGTGCGGGCAAGTCGAGCCTGATGGCGCTGCTGCCGCGGTTCTACGAGCCCACCGGCGGCGAGATCCGCATCGACGGCGTGCCGATCCACAAGATGACCCTCGCCTCGCTGCGCAGCCAGATCGGGCTGGTGTCGCAGGACGTCTTCCTTTTCGGCGGGACGCTGCGCGACAATATCGCCTATGGCAAGCTCGGCGCCACCGAGGAGGAAATCCGCGCCGCCGTCGCCCACGCCCAGCTTGCCCCGCTGGTCGAGACCCTGCCAGAGGGGCTCGACACTGTGGTCGGCGAGCGCGGCGTGATGCTTTCGGGCGGGCAGCGGCAACGTGTGGCGATTGCACGCGTGTTCCTCAAGAACCCGCCGATCCTGCTTCTCGACGAGGCGACCTCGGCGCTCGACCGGACCACCGAGCGCGAGGTGCAGGCGGCGCTGTCGCGCTTGGCAGTGGGACGCACAACGCTGGTCATCGCCCACCGGCTCAACACCGTGCGCGACGCCGACCACATCGTGGTGCTGGAACAGGGCCGCGTGGTCGAACGCGGCAGCCACGACGTGCTGATCGAGGCTAAGGCCGCCTACTACGAGCTGGCGAGCTGAGCCCGCTCCGATCCCGCCAGACATGAGAACGCCGGCCCAAAGACGAGGGCCGGCGCTTTCACGAGGGAAAACCGATCAGAGACGGATGTCGTCGAGCCGCTGATCGCCCGGCAGCTTGGAGCGTTCGAGGATGATCTGCGAGATCGCCCGCGCCCGCACCGGGTTCAGCGCGGCCATGATCGGCGCCGCGTCGCGCTCGTTCATCGTGCCGAGAACCATGACCGAAACCTCGATGTCGAGATCGTCCATGATGGTCGCCGCATCCTTGGGCTTCATGTTCCGGTAGAGCGCCACCAGCCGGTCCACGTCGGAAGTGTGCGCCGCCTTGACCTTCTCCAGCAACCCATCGAGCTCGACCTTCAGATCCGCGAGCCGCTGCTGCTCGATCTCGAGCGTCTCGCGCGCCAGCTCGATTTCGGCCTCGCGCTGCGCGTAGCGGTCCTTCTGCGCCAGCAACAGCTCGCGCTCGGCGCGGATCGAGGCCAGCAGCTCTTCGGGACCGCCTTCGCAGAGCATTGCCGGATCCGCCGCCGCCGCCGTGGCCGCAGCCGGTACAGGGTCCGGCTCGCCGCTGGCGGCCGCGGAAGCGGCACCGACGAACATCGTCTGCTCGGCTTGCGGCGGCTCGGCGACCGAGGCCAGCTTGGGTTCGTTGGCAAGGGTCACGCCGATCTTGCCGATCACGGCGACCGCAAGACCCACGAGCAGGAAGGTGATCGGGCGCATCCGGCTCACGCCTCCCGGTTGCGCACGGTTTCGAAGAAGCCGCGCACCAGCTCCGACTTGCCCGACACAGAGGCGGTGCCGGTCGGCCGGTTCGGCCGCTCGCGCGAGGTGCGGAACGACGGCGCCTCGCCACGGGCGGCGTCGCTGCGGCTGACTTCGGGCTCGCGCTGGCGGCGGCCACGACTGTCCGCAGCCTGCTCACCGGCGGCCCGCAGCGCGGAGACCGCGCTTTCGGACTTGTCCACCGCGGCAGAGAAGCTGCCGATCATCGGCTCGAGCTCGCGCAGCGCCGCCATCAGCACGCGCACGCGGCGATCCACCACCCAGGCGTAGGTGAGCGTGCCGACGAGGAGCACCAGTATGGCCATGTCAATCAAGAAGGACATTGGGCAATTCCTCTTCTTCGTACAGTTTTTCCGAGACCTTCAGCGCGATCTTGCCGTTCTTGCGCCGGCCGACCTCGGCGCGGGCAATGGTCTTGCCGGTCACGCAGATGGTCACCGGATCATCCACCTGCATGCCGAGGTCGAGGATCTGTCCCGGCATCCAGGACAGCACCTCGCGCAGGCTCAGGTTGGTTTCCCCCAGCACCGCGGCGACCGGGATATTGGTCGTTCCGAGCTTCTCGGTCAGCTTCATACGCCAGCCGGTGTCGCCGCCCAGCTGGCCGCCGGTGAACTGCTGCGACAGCACGTCGCCAACCGCGTCGAGCGCCGTGGTCGGCAACAGGAAGACCATCTCGCCGACCCGATCCTCGATGTTGATCCGCAGCACCGCGCGTGCGCAAGAACTGGTCGGCGGCCCGAGCATCAGCGCCTTGGGGTTGGTTTCGAGATGGCCGATCTCGAAGCGCACCGGCGTCACCTTCTCGAAAGCCGCCGACAGCTCCGCGAGCGTGCGCTCGCAGAACGCCTTGCCGATCCGCTTCTCGATGCCGGTGAAGGTGCGCGGGCTGCGCGGGCTCTCTGGCACCGTGCGGCCCCCGAAGGTGATCTCGAGGATCGAGTAGAGCAACTCCGGGCGCAGCGCGGCGGCGATGGTGCCGCCCCATTCCACCGCCTCGGTGACGCCGATCAGCGCGGGCTCGGGCAGCGAGTCGATGGCGTCCTGGCATGTCAGGTAATCCATCTTGGCCAAGGTCACGTCGACCACCGCCCCAAGGTAGGTCTTCAGCGCCTGCGAGAGCGATAGCGCGAACCGGTCGAACACCACCTCGAGCATCGGCAGGCGCGCGTAGGAGCGCTTGGCACGCTCGACGATCAGCTCCTCGACGGCGCGGGTGTCGATCACGAATTGGCTCTGCTCGTTCATTGGATGATCAGGTCCGCGATGAGAAATTCCCGGGGCGCCTCGCTGTCGGTGATCGCGCGGGCGCGGCGCAGCAACTCCGCCTTGAGCCGGGCGATGCCGATCGAGCCCTGCAGATCGCTCTCGTTGAGCTGCCGCAGGTAGTCCTGAAAGCTGTCGCGCATGAACAGCTGGCGGGTTTCGATCGTCGCGGCCCCGGCGATGCTGTTGTCGTAGACCAGCGCCAGGTTCAGCTTGAGAAAGCGCGAGGTCTGCCGCCCGGTGGCCGTGGTGGCGGTGATGTTGACGATGATCTCCTGGAACGGCAGCACGATGATGTTCTCGGGCTGCTTGGGCATGTCCATCAGCTGCGTATAGCTGGAGGCCCCGGAACCAGACGCTGAGGCCGTACCCTGCCCCGACGCATCCGTATGCGCCGACGAGCTGCTCTCCGGCGCTTTTGTGCCGCTGATCAGCGCCCCCAGCCGGGCTGGCCCCGCTGCGGCGACAAGCCCCGCCAGAAGCGCCACGACACAGGCCAACGCGATTGCGAGCGCGATGACCAGCCCCCCTTTCCGGGAGCCGTCGGATGTGGTTTCCGTCGTCGTCGCGTCAGCCATGAACCGTCTTTGAAAGTGGTATCTAATCTTGATTTACTATGCGTGGAATCTTCGCAGCAAGCAAGCAGAACTTCCGGTATAGTTCTTGATGAGCAAGAACAGTTGTGTTTATTCTTGCGGCGAGCGACACGATAGGGCGCAGGACACGTGCAGGCGATACTGGAAAATCTAAAATCGCTGGGATGGCGGCGACTCTCGGTCCTCGGAGGCACCGGGCTTGCCCTTGTTCTGGCGGTATTTTTCGGACTTTCCGTGATCACCACGCCGGATTACGTCTCGCTCTACCGCGATCTGAATCCGGCCGATGCCGCCCGTATCGTCGACTCGCTCGAAGCCGCCGGGATCCGCAGCCGCACCGACACCGCCGGCACCGCAGTCAGCGTGCCCGCCGAGGACATGGCCCGCGCCCGCATGGAGCTCGCCTCGCTCGGCCTGCCCAGCGAAGGCACACCGGGCTGGGAGCTCTTTGACGAGCAGAGCGGGCTTGGCATGAACAGTTTCATGCAGCGGGTGAACCGGATGCGCGCCATGGAGGGCGAGCTGGCGCGCTCGATCCAGACCATCGACGGGGTCGAGGCGGCGCGGGTCCACCTGGTGCTGCCCGAGCGCGAGCCCTTCTCGCGCGAGCGGCCGAAACCCTCGGCCTCGGTCATCGTGCGCGGCTCGCGCCAGATCGGGATGAAGCAGGCTCATGCGATTCGCTCTCTGGTTGCGTCGGCGGTGCCCAACCTTGCCCCGGCGCAGGTGACGGTGCTCTCGGCCTCGGGCGAGACGATCCTGGCCGACGACGGCGAGGCGGGCAGCGAGGCCTCGCTGCAATCGGCCCGCGCCCAGATCGAAGACCGGCTCAGTCAGCGCATCACGCAGATCCTCTCGGCCCGTGTCGGCGCGGGGAACGCGCGGGTGACGGTGAGCGTCGATCTGTCGAGCGAGCGGCAGGTGGTGCGCGAGCAGAGCTACGATCCCGACCAGCGGGTGGTGCGCTCGACCGAGACCCGCGAGGAAACCACACAGGACCAGCGCGCGGCCAGCGGCGAGGTCGGCGTGGCCGACGACGTGCCTGCGGCACTGGCCGACGCGGTGCCCGGCAGCAACACCAACAGCTCGAACACCAGCAACGAGATCGTCAACTACGAGATCGGCGGCAAGCAGGTCGAGACGGTGCGCGAGCCCGGAGACGTAGAGCGCATGTCGGTGGCGGTGCTGATCAACGGGATCTACAACGTCCAGCCCGACGGCTCGGTGGAATACGAGGAACGCAGCGCCGAGGAAATCGCGCGGCTGCAGGCGCTGGTGCAAAGCGCCATGGGCTTCGACGAGAACCGCGGCGACACGCTCGAGGTGGTGAGCCTGCGGTTCATGGATTACTCCATGGACGTCGGCGAGCCGGTATCCCGCAGCTTCGCGCAGGTCATTACCGACAACCTCGGGACCATCCTGCGCGGGCTCTTCGCGCTGGGTCTGGTCGCGGCGGTGCTGGCTTTTGGCGTGCGCCCGGCGCTGCTGCGTCTGATGGAGGCGAACAGGCCCGCAACCGGAGAGGGCCCCGGCGGGCTGCCCGCGCCTGAAGCAGCCGCCCTGCCCGGTGCCAAGACGCCCCCAGGCCTTCCCGGCCAGCCAAACGCACCCCCGATCCAGGCTCTGCGCGAAGAGCAGGTCCACAGCGGCACGGTGCTCGACCCGCTGCCCGAGGGCAGTGCCGAGATGGTCTCCTTCGCCTCGGTGCAGGGCGGCGTACAGCGCGGTTGGATCAATACGGTCGGCCAGCTGATCGAGGATGAGCCCGAGGACGCGATCAAGGTGCTGAAAGGCTGGCTGGCAGAGGGGACCGCGACATGAGTTTCATCTTCGACCGCAACTTCGATGCCGAGGCCGAGGCGCAGCGCCGCGGCGAGCAGGCCAAGGTCGGCGCGATCTATACCCGCGCGGAGTTCGATGCGGCGGTGGCCAAGGCGCAGGCCGAAGGCTTCGAGGCCGGGTTGGCGCAGGGCCGTGACGAGGCCGCGAGCGCCGCGCAGCAGAGCACGAGCGCACGTCAGGTGACCGCCGTCGAGGCCATCGCGCCCGCGCTCCAGGCGCTGTTTGCCGATGCCGACCATCACCACGCGGTGCTCGAGTCGCAAATGGTGGGCTTTGCGCTTTCTGTGTTGCGGCAAGTTGCCCCGGCGGCGAGCGCCGCGCTGGCCGACCAGGAGGCGCTGCAGGAGGCCCGCGGCGCGGTGCGCATGGCGCTCGGCGCCGCAGAGCTGAAATTCCACTTCGCCCCCGAGGTCACGGAAAGCTGCGCCGCCGAGATTCAGCGCGTCGCGCGGCACGCCGGTTTCGGCGGACGGATCGAGGTGAGCCCCGACCCCGCGCTGGCAACGGGCGATGTGCGTGCCGAATGGGACCACGGGGTGATGCACTATAGTTTCAATGACATCTGCCAGCGCATCCTCGGCGCGCTCGAGGACAGCAAGGCACGCATCGACGCAAGCGTCGGGCAGGATCAGGCAGGAGAATAAGACGTGACAGACGAGGCACAGACCGCGCAGACCGCAAAAGCGGAACCCGGAGGCGCCGCCGCGCCCAAGCCCGCCGATGGTGGGCAGGGCATCGACGCGATGCTGAACGTCGGGCTGAACGTGCAGATCGTGCTCGGGCAGACCCGCATGCCGATCGCGCAGCTGCTTAAGCTCAGCCGGGGCTCGATCATCGAACTGGACAAGAGCATCGGCCAACCGGTGGAGGTGATGATCAACGAGCGGCTGGTGGCCCGCGGCGATCTCGTGCGCCTGCCCGACGAACGGCTCGGCGTCTCGCTCATCGAGATCGTCAAGGACTACGTCTCCGAAGAATGAGCCTCCGGTCCGGCCAGTGGGGAGTTGCACTCACCTGCCTGCTTCTGGCGGCGGGGGGGCTGCTTGTGGCCGCGGGCCCGGCCCATGCGCAGGCGGCCGGCTCTGACCTTCTGGGCGCGATCGGCGACGCGTTGAGTTCCGCCCCCGCCGGATCGGACGAGCGTGCCTCGCTTTCGGGGCGCATCCTTCAGCTCATCGCGGCGATGACGGTGCTGTCGCTGGCCCCGGGACTGCTCGTCATCATGACCAGCTTCACCCGCTTCGTGATCGTCTTCTCGATGCTGCGATCGGCGCTGGGGCTCAACCAGACGCCGCCCAACATGGTGCTGACCTCCATGGCGCTGTTCATGACCTTCTTCGTCATGCAACCAGTGTTCGAGGACGCCTGGGAGGGCGGCGTGCAGCCGCTGATGGAGAACTCGATCACCGAGGAACAGGCGCTCGCGCGCATCGGACAGCCGTTCAAGAGCTTCATGTATGCCAACACCCGGGAAAAGGACCTGAGCCTGTTCCACGACATCGCCGCGCGCAGCGACGCCGGCGGCGCCGAGGTCGAGCCCGGCCCCCTGCCCGCCTCCGCCGAGGCCGTGGGCTGGCGCGAGCTGGTTCCGGCGTTCATGATCTCGGAGCTGCGCAGGGCCTTCTCGATCGGCTTCCTGATCTACCTGCCCTTCCTGGTGATCGACCTGATCGTCGCCTCGGTGCTGATGAGCGCGGGCATGATGATGCTGCCGCCGGTGCTGATCTCGCTGCCGTTCAAGGTCATCTTCTTCGTGCTGATCGACGGCTGGTACATGCTCGCCGGGAGCCTGATGGAAAGTTATCTGCCGCTCTCGGGAGCGGGCTGAAAGACATGATTGGAGCCGCCAGATGGCTGTAGCGAACGTTCAACGCACCACGACGAGCGATCCCGCCCCGCAGGCGCCGCGGCGCAAGCTCACCGGCCCGCAGAAAGCGGCGATCCTGTTTCTCTGCCTTGGCGAGAAGCGCGGCTCGGCGCTGATGCAGAAGCTCGACGACGACGAGATCCAGCGCGTCACCCGCGCCATGTCGGGCCTTGGCTCGATTGCGGCGCAGACGGTCGAGCAGGTGCTGGCGGATTTCGTCGAGGACATGACGAACGGCGGCGGCGTCGTCGGCTCCTTCGCGGTGGCCGAGAACCTGCTGCGCTCGCTGCTGCCCGGCGAGCAGGTCGAGGCCATCCTCAAGGACATCCGCGGCCCGCTGAAGGAGCGCGACCTCTGGGCCCGGTTCAGCGGCCTCTCGGAGAACGTCATCGCCAACTACCTCAAGGGCGAGCACGAGCAGACCATCGCGGCGATCCTCACCAACGTGAAGACAGATGTGGTCGCCAAGGTGCTGCCGCTCTTGGGGCCGGAGAAGATGAACAGCGTCGTCGAGCGGATGATCCGCATGGAGGCCGTGCCGCACCACATGATGCGGCAGATCGAGGAATCGCTGCAGAGCGACATCATCAATGCCGGCGCGCAGCCCACCGCCGCCGAGCAGCACCAGCGCATGGCGGATCTGTTCAACAAACTCGACCGCAGCGCCTTCGACGCCATGGCCCCCATTCTCGAGACCACGATCCCCGACGCATTCGCCTCGATCAAGGCGAAGATGTTCACCTTCGAGGACCTCGTGCGGCTCGAGCCGATGGACCTTGCGCGGATCATGCGCGGCGTGCCCGGCAACACGCTGCCCACCGCCCTGCGCGGCGCCAGCCAGGACGCGCGCGACGCCTTCCTCAACGCGCTGCCTGGTCGTTCGCGCGACATGCTGATCGAGGAGATGGAGAGCATGGGCCCCGTCCGCCGCCGCGACGTGAGCGCGGCGCAGGCGCTGATGCTCGACTACGCGCGCACGCTTGCCGATCAGGACCAGATCACCCTGCCGCTCGGCGACGACGACGACGAGATGTATTGACGACGGGAAGTCCGGGGTTCAGCGCGTCCTGTACCCGCTGAAGCCCTGGATCGCCTGGATATCGATGGTCACCGGCACGAAGCTGCCGGAGGAGCCGCTGGCGGCGCTGTTCATCAGCTGAATCGCGGCATTCGTGGAGCTGAAATCCGCAGTCGCATCGGTGATCGCGACGTATTTCTGCACAAGGCTTTCGACATACTCCGGATCACCCAGGCGGCCGATCTCGATGCGGCTGGCAATGAGCTGGGCCTGCTTGTCGATGTCCCCGCCCGCGATGGCATCGGGCAGCCCGAGCGCGGTGCGGGCGAACTCCGCAAGATCGCGATCCTTGAGCAGATCGAACACCGTCCTGACCTCGGCGGCCTTGCGGCGGAACTCGAGCACGGTGCCGAGCGCCTCGTTGTCCTCGGACTTGGCGTTGACGTAGGTGGTGTCGACATAGGCCGCCACGATCTTCGCCTTCCAGTCGTCGTCCGACGTATTGGAATTCGCCTTGCCGCCGTCGCTGAAACCCATGGCGTTGTAGAGGGTTTCGAAGCGGTCGTCGGTCAGCCGGTTGACCAGGGCGCCGCGGTCGTTGATGTCGCTCTGCAAGACCTTCTTCATCATGGCCTTGCCGAAGATCTGGTCCTCGAGGTCGTAGGCCTTCATCACGAAGCTGTAGAGCTGGTAGTCGCCGACGAGGTCGTCGACGCTCTCGACCTTCTCGATGTTCTCCATGAAGTAGTCGATGGCGCGCTTGTGCTCCGCCTCGTCCGGGATCATCGCGTGCTCTTTGTCCGCCGTCGCATCGACGATGCGAAGGGCGAGACCGGTGGACAGGCCAGCAACGGAAATCATGTCGGGATCCTCGGCAATTCGTCAGGGGACGTGGGATCGAGGCCCGCCGGGCCAAGCACTTCGAGCTCGCGCTTCATCAGCGGCCGCAGCTCGCGCAGCGCGGTGAAATACTCGCCCATGCTGACGTTGTTGGCAGCTTCGAACACATGCCTGGCCAGTTGCGGCGTGAACACCGTGGCCAGCTTCGCCAGCTGCTGCTGCGCCGACTTGGTCAGCGCGTCGCGGCGGTCCGGGTAAATCAGCGCGGACTGGATGAGGAAATAGGCCGCGCGCACGGGCGTGGCGGCGGCCTCGGGCTTCAGCAGGTCAGTCTCGCGGATGATGTCGGCACGGTTCTCGATGGTCAGCGTGGTCTTGCGCCCGCCGTTGCGCATCATGCAGCCGTTGACGACGATCCGTTCAAAGGGCTTGAGAGTAAGGTTGAGCGCCATCTTGTGCCATGCCTGTCGGGGCCGGGCGGGCAGCGGAGAGCCCGGCGAGAATGTTCCGGTTCACGTCGATCAGCGCCGGCAGGCCGGGGCCGCCGCCTAGGACCGTCGTGCTGGTGCGGTCGACCCAGAGCGAGATCGACAGAAGGTTGGCGCGCAGCGCCTCGGGCAGCGCGTTGCGCGAACTGGCGAGGTCGTCGCGCAGTTGCGACCAGAGCCGCTGGTTCTGCGCCAGCGCGTCGCGCAGACCGTCCGAGAGTACCGCGATCCGCGCGGACTTCTCGGGGGAGGCCGCCCAGGCCTCGACGTGCTGCTGCAGGGCGCCGGTGACGCGGGCGAAGACGCGGGCCTCGATCTGGCGCGGGGACTCGCTTTCGCGGATCGTGCGTTGATATGCGGAGATGCTCATTGCCGTTCCTGCCTCTGCTCCCCCGACGTGCTGCGGGGTGACGGTAAGCCGGGCCCGGTTCGTCCGAGGCTCCGACGGAAAGGGGGCGCCGATGGCGCCCCCCACTTATGCCATCAGAAGATGTGCCGCTTCCAGCGCTATTAGCGGAAGAGCGACAGAATGTTCTGCGGTGCGGAGTTGGCGATCGACAGCGACTGCGTGGCCAGCTGCTGCTGGACCTGCAGCGCCTGCAGACGCGCCGCTTCCTCTTCCATGTCGGCATCGACCATGGCGCCAACGCCGCTGTCGAGACGGTCAGTCAGGTTGTTCAGGAACGACTGTTGGGTCTCGATGGCCTTTTCGGAAACGCCAAGTGTGGTTGCGCCTGCAATCGCTTTATCAACCTCCGCCTGCGCGAGCCCGAGCGCGGCTTCAAATTCCGGTTGGCCAGCGGTCGAGGCAGTTATGGCCGTGGTTTGGTTTTCAAGCTCCGTAACGATATCCGAAAAGGCCTCGAACGTGAAAGTTTGGTTGGTGGTCTCAAGGCCACCAGTAGCGTTGCGGGTGACACCGGTCGTAATAACTTTGGCGCCACCCGCATCCAGAAGGTTCTCGCCGTTGAATACGGACTGAGCGATGATTGTCTTCATCTGCTCGGTCAAAGCCGTCAGTTCGGTTCCAACCGCCGCTTGATCGACACCTTCTTCCTGCGCGAAGGCGGCGCGATCCATGTAGTCCTTGGCGAGTTTGACGATTTCTTCGGCGCCCAGAGCTGCTGTCGAAATCGAGTTCTTTGCGAGGGTCAGGCCCTCGTTGATTGCGGTGTTCATCCCACTCTCAGCGCTCATCGTCGTCGAGATCTGGAAGTAAGACGCGTTGTCCTTGCCCGACTGAACCTTGAGGCCGGTCGAGATGCGGCTCTGCGTTTCTTCGAGGTTCTTGTTGATGCCGCGCAGGGTCGACAGCGCGTTCATCGCGCTCGCATTGGTATTGATGGAAGACATTGTATCTGCTCCGATTTCTATCGTTGTGCTTCGCCTTTCTGGCGAAAACGGTCCTGCCGTAGGCTATCCGTACCACGAGAGATTGGAGCGAGCGGTTAAAGGAAGGTTAACGCTAAACCGACTGATCGAAGCGTTGCGTCTGGGTAACGCATTGTGTCGATTTGGTGCCATCCTTGCCATAAACACCCCGCAAACTCTGGCGCT